>CAZMRQ010000004.1:52168-66785 GCA_964568795.1 uncultured Gammaproteobacteria bacterium
CCAGAGCGGCTTCCCCGCAATTTTCTCATGAAGACACTCCAGCTAATCCGCAACCTGCACTCATAGAGGGTTCACCAGCACCTGAATATGGATTTATCATGAAATCGCTAATAAGTTTAATGCATGTGGTAAAACCACTAATAGATCTACTAGATCGTCTAAAAAACTGGGGCTTAAATAAGTTCACTGAATTCACTAAATCGACGGGGATTGGATCAGCATCTCAAGGAGTTATCCCTTCCAATCAATTAGGTGGAACTACACCGCCTGCCGCAATGGCGCGGCACAATGCCTCACGTGGATCGTCAGATGGTCAACCACTTCAACCAGCTAACAATAACAGTTAAAGTTTATCAGACTCTATTCAATAGAGCTCCATACCCTACTTTAACTAAAAAATAGGATATAATCATGCCTAACACAGACCAAAGTACACCGCCATTAACTCGCCGTGCAATGGATCGTGGCACACCTGAATATAACATATGCTTCCCACCTATTGGTAGCGGTGAAAGAACAGCATATGAACAGGCGGAACACGCAGGAACAAATATAACAAAAACAGCAGCAAAAAAAGCAAGAAAAGCACAAAGAGAGGAAGAAAGAAACCGAATACACCCAGCAGCAACAGGCAAGCCCTCTGAACAAGGTTCTCGTTGTGAAGCACCACCTATAGCCGCAGAAACTAATGGACCTGATGTACACATGAACCCCCCAGTCAATGTATCAGATGTATTAAATGTGTGTGAAGAACACTCAGTTCTCACTGAAAAAAGCGTTGAATTACCTCAACAACTTCCCAAAGATGCAATTCTCTCACCCAGTTCAACTCCAATTAGACCTCATGGTAACACAAGTGCCTTCACCGTGGTACCACTTCGACCAGGTCGTGAGCCAGTTAACAGACAGTTGGATTTTGAGTCATTTGCAAAAAAAACAGATTCTAAGCAACCTGAACATGGATTCATCATGAAAGCGCTAATAAGTTTAATGCGTGTGGTGAAACCACTAATAGATCTACTAGTTCGTCTAAGAAACTGGGTATTCAATAAGTACACCCAATTGGCTAAATTCACTGGCTCAGACTCAGGCACCACACCTTTACCTGCCTCTGGAATACCATCAACCGCAGCACATTCTATGGTTAACAAAACATTCAGAGAAAGCACAGCGGGATCAAGACTTCGTGGCACATCCTAATCTTCGAGAGCTCTCAAAGCGCTCTCAAAATTGATAAAACATCCTACGATTAACCTAAGTGGGTATGTTCTTAGCTGTAAATTAGATGTGTTATAAACGTCTTGGCAAAACTTACCTAGATATGTATAATGCTCGTGTTTATAACTATTAACTTTTATGAGTCATCCATTGCCCACGAATCAATTTAATGTCGTCAGTCAAGAAGCCAGTGTCCTTCAGTTCTGGAAGAACCACCAGATTTTTGAAAAATCATTAGCACAGACAAGTAAAGGAAAGCCCTACATCTTCTACGATGGCCCCCCCTTTGCAACTGGATTGCCACACCACGGGCACCTACTAGCATCAACAATCAAAGATATTATTCCGCGCTATCAAACAATGCAAGGACGCTATGTCATGCGGCGCTTTGGCTGGGATTGCCATGGACTGCCTATTGAAAATGAAATACATAAAAAACTGGGCTTGTCAGCACAAGAAGCCATAGAACAACTGGGCGTGAAACAATACAACCAAGAATGCCGCGACATCGTCATGCGCTTTAGCAAACAGTGGGAAGAGGTTATTCAACGATGTGGGCGCTGGGTTGACTTCGATAATAACTACAAAACAATGGATCTTTGCTACATGGAATCTGTTTGGTGGACTTTCAAACAATTATGGGATCGCTCACTCGTCTACCGTGGCAACAAAGTTGTTCCCTACTCCAATGAACTTGCTACTCCTCTTGCTAACTTTGAAGCCGGATCAAACTATCAAAACACGCAAGACCCCGCTGTAACAATACGTGTCAGACTTCAATCAGCTATTGCTGACCAACCTGCTGACCTGCTTATTTGGACGACGACCCCATGGACATTGCCTGCCAACTTAGCTATATGCGTCAACCCCACTGCAGAATATGCTTTAGTCGCGACAGATAGCACACCCGTGATCATTGCCTCAGCATTGGTTGACTCTATTTGCCCCGAAGCTAAAATACAAAAAACATTCACTGGAAATGATTTACGCAATCTCCACTATTTGCCTCTTTTCCCAGAAGCACAATCTCACACCTCCTCAAACTGCTACCGCGTTGTATGTGACCCCTATGTAAGCACAGAAGATGGCACTGGGCTTGTTCACTGCGCACCCGCATTCGGTGAAGATGATATGCGTATTTGTGCCCGTGAAGGCATTAACGAACTTCTTTATTTCATCGATGATCATGGTTTCTTTACCGATGAAATCAAATGTCTCTCTGGCCTTCCACTTAAAAAAGCTGACAAGACTGTTATTGCTAGACTGAAAAACAACAACCAACTGTTTGCTGAATCCACAATCACTCACAGCTACCCATTCTGCCCACGTACTGACACACCTCTCATCTATCGAGCTGTTCCATCATGGTTTATCTCCGTCACTAAAATACGCGACAAATGCCTGCAAGCGAATGAAAGCATTCATTGGGTTCCTGGACATATCAAACATGGCCGTTTTGGAAAATGGCTTGAACAAGCCAGAGACTGGGCGGTCTCACGCAACAGGGTATGGGGAACCCCCCTTCCTATTTGGATCAATGACCAAACTGGCGACACGATTTGCATGGACTCCACCGCTGCATTAGAACGATACACCGGAAAATCCATCACAGACCTTCACCGTGAGCATATAGATGATTTAACTTTTACAATCGAAAACCAGCCAGGGACCTACAAACGCACATCTGAGGTTTTTGATTGCTGGTTTGAATCTGGAGCTATGCCCGTAGCTCAGCTTCATTACCCTTTCGAAAATAATAAAATATTTAATGAAGGATTTCCAGCTGAATTTATTGCCGAAGGACTTGATCAAACGCGCGGCTGGTTCTATAGCCTGATTGTTATATCCGCTGCATTATTTGACTCGCCTGCCTTCAAAAATGTTATTGTCAACGGCATTATCCTTGCAAAAGATGGCAAGAAAATGTCAAAAAGACTGAAAAACTATACCGACCCCATGACTCTCATGAACACATATGGGGCTGATGCCTTACGGCTTTATCTCATTAACTCAGGTCTTGTCAAAGCTGAAGAACAGCGCTTTGATGATAAAGGAGTTGAGGAAATGACACGAAAAACTCTGCTTCCATGGTATAATTGTCTGCAGTTTTTCATGACGTATGCCGATATCGACAACTGGTCCTATCAGCCCGAACACCACGGAGGAGGATCACAACTCGATCGATGGATTAAATCACGCTGCGAAACACTGAAGGATCAAATCAAAAATGCGATGAGTGAATACACACTGGCCGATGTTATTCCACACTTGCTGACATTTATTGATGAACTCACCAACACCTACATTCGGCTAAACAGAAAAAGATTTTGGGTCGAGGATATGACAGTTGATAAACAAAACGCCTATCAGACATTATTCACAGTTCTTATTGATTTTTCTAAGATGATGGCCCCTTTTGCCCCTTTTCAAGCAGAATGGATCTATCAAAAACTCAAATCTTACCAGAGCAATCTGCCTTTGTCGGTCCATCTATGCCAATACCCTCTTCCGACTGAGACACTTCAAGATACCTCATTGGAAATGGGCGTCTCTTGGATGAACAGAGTTCTTTTGCTTGCTCGGCAAAGCAGAAACAATGCTAAAATAAAAATCAAGACTCCCCTGCAGTCTTTGACAGTCATCCATCACAATCCTGAAGTATGTCAAGCTATTAGCTCTCTTAGTGAAATAATCAAACGGGAAATAAATGTTAAAAGCTTATGCGTCAAAAGCAATGAAACTGACTATGTCCACATCCATGCACTTCCCAATAGTCCGGTGCTTGGGCGTCGATTTGGCGCTAAGTTTGCCTCTATTAGGCAAGCTATTCACAAACTCAGCGCCCGTGATATTCTTGCTTTTGAGAAAGAGGGACATATGCAATTGCTTGATGAAACGATTAGCTTTGATGAAGTCCTTATACGCAAAGAAGCACTCAATTCAACTATTCTGACCGACAGTCATATTGCAATTGAACTTAACACCCAGCTCACCCAAGTTCTCATTGACGAGGGGTTGGCACGTGAATTCGTTAACAGAATTCAAAAAACGCGCAAAGACTTGTCGCTGGATGTAAATGACCGCATTGTCATCACCGTCAATGCCAGCACCTCTCTTAGAGAAATAATTGAAAAACATCAACAATACATTATGTCAGAAACATTAACAAATTCTATTATTTATACAAAGAATGATCAACAGTTCGTTCACCAATGTGACAAAGAGACCCTGTCGGTATCTATTGAAACCATTGAAGAACACTGAGTTTATTAAGTTCTCACTTATCAGTATTGACCATTCGGCTCACCAATGCTTTAATAGACTAGACAAAATAGAGAGCTCACATGCTATATGACGATATAAAAAAAATAGATTGGCATATAGTATTAAAAGGCCTATTCCCTGGGATATTATACGCTGCAGATGCAGCAAACGTCATACGCACGATCCTATCCACTCATTTGCCAACCCTTATGATATTTGCACCTAACTTTCTTATCTGGTATGGCACATATGCAAAAAAACAAGACTCTAGCAGTGAAAAAGTTGATGATAGTCATTTTATTCACTCTTTTGTGAATTTTGCCGCTACAGCAAACAGCCTCCTTGTTAATAGCTCTGCAATGGTATATGGCCTTGTTAATTTCCTTATGGCATGTCAATTTAATAACCCTTTGCTTGCTGTCCCTCTATCTATCCTAGCCTTTATATATGGATACCATGGCGCCAACGAAATGACTGCAAAAAATGCTCTTAAATTCACTAACATGGCATTAAATAATACATTTAGAGAGAGGATTGAACAAGATGGGTACAAATCAATTCTCACGGAATCATATAAAGCGATTGGCATTAAGAATTCAGCTGCCCCCATAATAGCAGCCTTGCTTTCAGCCGTTTTTGCCTCATTCCAGTACATGACCGGTGTTGGTTTTATTAATCTTATAGATGGTCTTGCACTCTCATATGGCATAACAAGCCTTTCCACATTAGCTGTTCCGTTTGGATTCTTTTGCTTTGTTATTACAGCCATAATCATGTTCCCTACAATGCTCGGCTTTTCCTTAGCAGAAGCAACGCCACAACCCGTACAATCAGTGCCAAACCCTCAGCCTCGTCCCACTAGGAAGATCGTTTCAATGATTATCGATTGGTCACATAATGTAACAACACTCTCAAGCATCATCCTTATGGCCAACGCCACTATTGCACCAAATAGTTTCTGGTTTACAGTAGCACGCCTGCCATTCAATCTTTATATAAGGTCAGTTATGGCATCGCTTGTCGCATTCTGCTTTCCGGCAATACATGGCTTGTTGGATCAAGGGCGTGAATGGATGATGCGTACATCCAGTGATCTTCTTTCACATACTTTTGCAACCGAGGAAGCACGCACCGGCGCAACCCCTTTACATAGACCACCTGGAGTAGCACATGGCCACTAACACAGCAGCACCTGGACCTCAACCCACAACCCTGGGTCGTATATTAGATTACCTCCCTAAAAATGCTTTCTTCTCTCTACAGGATGATAGTCTATTCAGAAGATCTGTAGCCTTCTGTGTATCTATACTGTACGCTATTGGTCAAACCGCGATGTTTAATCGCATTGTTAGGATCCCTGACAATTTCAATTTCTTTCAGTCTATCTTACAAAGCAATCCCATTGCTCTAACTATCTATCATTTATGCCAAGGCGCCGTGCTTGCGATCTCTTTTGTTATGAGTCTTATCTTTCCTTATGATATAATAGCACCAGCAAAAGAAGACGGGACTGATGGTGGAAACGCATTTGTAAAAGGACTTATTATCCTTAATACAACGTTAGTATACAGCTTAACTATCGCTTATGGAGGCGTCTTAGCTATCGATCTCATTGCAGGCAGTGCAGTCTCCCTCACCGGACAATTTGCCGCCTTTGCCCTATTCTACCTTTCTGGAACCATTATCACGTATCAGTTAAATACGAAATGGATACCCCAAGCATGGGCGAAATTACAAGAAGAATGGCCAAAAGAAGGTTTCTTCAAAAAAACAGGTGTGTACTTATTCTTATCATTCATCACTGCTATTGCTTTTGCTGTGCTATCGTTTCAATCATCTTTGTTTATTACTCAGATGTTTCTGGTTCTTTTCAATAATTACTCATCCATTAATTCTTTTTCTGATATGGCAAAGCTTGTTGCTGCAGGCACCAACTCTCACTTAGCATATGGCATGGGTTTACTAGGGGCCTTGGTCACTGTTGTCGTCGGCATACCCCTGTTAATTTATCCCAGTCTAAATGACACTGGCAGCTCAAAAACACCCAATGATAAAGCCACTTGGTTTACTATATGCGTCTATGTCAGCACAGTGCTGCAATCTCTCAATGCAGGCTATTTGACTTTTAATAACGCCCTTCTTGTAGCTCATATTTCACACACTGCACGCGTCCTAATCAGTGGACTTATCAGCCTCTGTTCCTTCCCCTTGCAATTCAATTTCAATAAGAGTTTAGAATTTACAATATTCGCAAATTCATCGCAATTCATTCGTGGAGTTATAGAAAAATTCACCCGCACTAATTCTGGATCCACCCACGTTACTCCTCCAAGCAGGCCCGTTGATTCTGACAGCGAGCCTGAGGAATTACCTCAGAACAACCGTCGAGGCGGTTCACTGACTACCTTGGTAGAAACAGCAAGAACTTTTGTGGAAGATTGCCGAAGGCTGCGAGAAGCTCAGGAAGCACAAAACACATGCACAGTTTTCTAAGGCATGAGCACTGACTCAACACATTTTGGCAAAAGATCCATTCCCATAAATGAAAAGAGCGAAAAAATAAAGGCTCTTTTCGATGATGTGGCACAAAACTATGATTTAATGAATGACCTCATGTCTTTTGGCTTACACCGCGTATGGAAGTACATCACAGTACGTTATTTGCCATTATCAAACGCACAACATGTTCTTGATATTGCTTCAGGGAGTGGCGATATAACAGAACAAATGCACAGTCTCAATCCCGATGCACAATACACATGCCTCGACCCTTCTAGTGAGATGCTTCTAATGGCAAGAAAAAAACTTCAGATCAAAAAAATCAACTTTGTTCAGTCATTCTGTGAAGACTTGCCCTTCAGCCCAAAATCATTCGATCTTATTACCATAGGATTTGGTTTTCGAAACTTCACCAATCAGCCGGATGCATTGAGGGAATGCCTCAAGGTACTAAAGCCCGGTGGCACACTTGCCATTTTAGAGTTTTCACAATCTAAAAGTGGCCTATTTAACTCTTTGTATCAACCTTATGCACAGCATGTCATCCCCTTTATTGGAGGTCTTATCGCCAATAATAAAGAAGCATACACGTATCTCTCAGAATCCATTGAAGTGCACCCTCCTGCTTCGCAAGTCATACACATGCTCAGCCAAGCTGGTTTTGTAAATACCGATGAACATTCCTTTATGACAGGACTTGTTCGTTGCCATATTGCCCAACGGCCCTCTTGATGACTTTACAAAAACTGCTCGTTGGCCCATACTGTCTGTCAACAAGGAGCTCTTAAGTCATGATGGTGAATATTGGACAATTTATTCTTAACCAAATCACACCTCACGCACCGCGTTTACGCGCCTTTTGCAATGAACACAAAGGAAAAAAGATACAAGTCATATTCACCGACTGTCAGCAATCAATAGACCTCTTGCTACACAAACAAGGCATTTATCTCAAAGAGTCCCATCAGCCAGAGGCCTGTGTCACTCTCTCATGCACCCTCAAAGAAGCGCTGCATTACATGCTTCATAACACCCAATCACTGAAAATGACAGTGCACGGTCAATTGCGCTTATTGGAAGACCTGCAACAACTGCTGAAAGAAAAACCTTTTTATCTCAATAGCTGGCTGACTGATAAATTAGGACAAATATCAGGCACTGTTGTTTATGAAGGCATCATAAGTCTCCGAGAATGGCTTGAGAAAAGGATCACTCAGATAAAAAGTGACAGCGCTAAATACATCGAGTATGAACAAAGCAACCTCTCTCATCAAAGCTCACTTAGGAGTTTGAAGCATGACCTTAACCAATTAACTTATAGCATTGATCGCTTAAAACAAAGGCTCACTCATCTCAAAGGAAATGACTCATGTTGAAAAGAATAATGCAAATTATCTCCGTGGTTTGCGTGCAAACGCTTGACCAAAACATCCTGCCGCGCTTTTTAGCGCCTTCTTTTTATATGGGGTTAATCTACAGACCTATCTGTAAACGTTCAAAAAAGACTCTTGGGAAAAAATGCTTGCTGGTTGCCGGCAAACTCGGGCCGCTGTTTATCAAAGCCGGACAGTTCATCTCCACACGGCCTGACTTATTTTCTCCAGATATCATCGAACATCTCAGCCAATTACGTGATAACGTTGCCCCTGTCTCTGATGAACTTATCGATCAAGAACTTATTCGTGCTTTTGGCGCTAATTTTCACGATCACTTTCAGTCTATTGAAAAAAAACCCATGGCTTCTGCATCTATTGCGCAAGTTCATTCTGCTGTCATGACTACAGGCGAGCGTGTCGTTATCAAAATACGTCGACCCGGTATCATCACAGAGATAAGAAATGACATTGCATCCCTTCGACGACTCACACGGCTCATAACATGCTGCTTTATACGTGCCAGAAAGTTTCGTTTTACAGCACTGCTTGATGAATTGGAATCTAGCCTCAAACAAGAAGTCCACCTTCTTAATGAAGCAGGCCACTATGCTCAAATGAGACGCAACTTTAAAAATTCTGATAAACTCTATGTCCCTAAACCCTATTGGGACTTGTGCTACGACAACCTCTTAGTTCTTGAACGAATAGATGGTGTCCCTGTTCATCACGTTCAAGAACTCAAAGATAAGAATGTTGATCTGCAATACCTGGCTGAACAAGGTGTTATTATATTCTTTACCCAGATTTTGCGCGATAGCTACTTTCATGCTGACATGCATCCCGGGAATATATTTATCGATACGTCAGATCCACAAAAACCAAAATACATGGCTGTTGATTTTGGGATCATGGGCTACCTATCAGAAGACGACCGCTACTATATTTCACAAAACCTCAAAGCATTCTTTGCACGTGATTACCGTCGAATTGCCGAACTGCATATTAAATCAGGTTGGGTGCCCCAATCAACTCGGCTATTTGATTTCGAATCATCCATACGCGGTGTATGTGAACCGTTGATGAACAGACCCATTGCTGAGATCTCTTTTGCTCGTGTGTTGCAAAACCTTCTGCTCATTGGACAGCAATATGATATGCATGTGCAACCTCAGCTGATCCTACTTCAAAAAACTTTGTTTAATATAGAAGGGCTTGGCCGTGTTCTCTACCCAGAATTAAATCTTTGGAGCACAGCAAAACCATTTATCGATAAAATGACAGACAAACCTGACTTAAGTGAGCAATTGGTGCAATTAAAAAACCAACTCCCCGAAATCATCAGGTCATTTCAACACAAACCAACACACATAGCCCGCCATATGCCACCACCCAAGGCGACCAAACACCTTAAGCTATTGCTGCTATTGACAGTCAGTGCTTTAACTTTTATCCTTGGATATGACATTGCTGCAATTGCTATGTTAGCTGGCTTTGCAATTGCTTTATAGGAACATGGAGTTTAAGCATGATATACCGCTTATTTATAAGTGTATTTATGATACCAGTCATTTATGCACAAACCTACATTAATGTACTGCCAGTTCCTTCTAACCTTGATCCGATTGTCTATCACAGCAAGAAAAAGTTTGAAAAAGACCTCGATATTCTTATCATGGGATTAGAGAACAGCTCTGATCTTATTGATGGAAGAGAAGGAATAGCCACTGATAAAGCCAGTCTGACTGCTGCATTTGCGACTTTTGAGCCCTCCTACAGCCTGTCATCGAGCTATAATATTGAGCCTAAAAATAATTGGGGATACAATAATGGCGGTATAAGTGGTGACATAACCTATAATTTTCCGACTGGGACAAACGTTAGCCTTTCTAGCAACGTCAATACTAATACATCAAGCACTTCCAGATCTAAGGCTAAATTTTCAAATGGTTGGACAGTATCCCAACAGTTCCTACAAGGGTCGTCTATTGAAGTAAACAAAGCCCCGATTACCAATGTCATTCTTACAAATATGGCTAACACATATGCCTTGAAAAAAAACTATGAGACCACTGCTTCAACAATATTAACGAGTATGCGAGCACTCAAATACTCACTATTCAAACATAGAATTATTGATAAAAACATCCAGAAACTTGATAATCTTTCTAAAAAACTAGATATTGAACTCAAAGCAGGGAAAAAATCTAAAATTGATGTTGTTGAAAACCAATTGACAATCCAAAAGCAAAAAATGGCTCAACTGTCTGCAAAACAAAAAATCAAAACAGAAATGAATACGCTGACTGCTGCTATGGGCATTTCCCCTAATTCCACCTTTACGCTAGCCCCCGATATTGCTCAAGAGATCCCGCTTCTTAGAAAACTTGATTATTATCTCAATCTATCCAATAACTACAACACCGAAATACGTACTGCAGGGATTAATGTTGAGACCAACTATCTTGCTTTACAAACAGCTCTCGATCAACTGAGATGGAAGCTGTCATTATACGCCCAGGGTGATTTTAAAAAAACTCAAGACAGTAGCTATGGCTTAACCCTCAGTATTCCTCTTAGCCAAGCACAGAACGATAAATCTGTGATACAAAGTAAAACCGCTTATCAACAATCTGTTCGTTCTTACCACCGTAAAAAACATCAAATTCTTGCAGAAACGAAAACAATGTACCTCAATTTACAAACAGCAAGAGAAAATTACAACATCTCAAAAAAAATGCTCATCAATAACAAAGAAAGAGATATGATCTCATTAATGAAGTTTAACCAGGGTAAAATGAGTGCATCTGACTTCTTTACTAACCACCAAAGCTACATCGATAATGTGGCTTCGCACTACCAAGAATATAACAACTATCTAAAACAGTATGATGATTTTTTACTGTACTGTGGTATACTCCTTCGTGAAAGAAGTATTTATCTCAAACACCCGGTATTGGAGTATTCACTTGATAAAAGCATACTTAAAGAAGATATCCCTATTAAACATTCTCCTGATACTACTTAGTGGTTGTGAAGAGCCACAGAAAGAGTACCATTGGATAAAGGTAGGCAGTCAATCACATGTCTCCCATACGCAACTATCTGGCCATCTAAAACCAACCTCGTATGAACCTATCAACAGTCCAGTAGAAGGCTCCGTCACCAAAGCAATCGTCCAATATGGTCATAAAGTAGATAAAAATCAACCGATTTTCTATATTGACTCTAAATCCTCACTTAATAACTTGCGTGATCATGTGACATCACTCAAAAAGAATAAAAGACAATTAGAGAAATTGATAATCGATAAACACCATGCTCAATCTCTTTACACAGCTGGCGGCTTGTCTCGTGAAGATATGGATAGCCTTCGTGACAAAATATCTGATTTAAAAGACGAGAACGCTGCCCTTCAGATCAAAGCTCAACAAAGTGCCCATTTTTTCAATCTGACATTAGATGAAATCATGAAGTCTGAAAGAATATTTAAGACAGAGCTTCCTGTGATTATCTCCGCTCCTATTGCAGGAACGTTGCTTGAAAGCCCTGCTGAAGATGGGAAAGTTGAAGTAGGGAAAATGATAAAAGAAAATAGTCCTTTAGCTGTCATTGCTGATACAACCTCTTTTTATATGGTTAGCGCTGTTACAGAACGTAATATGAGCCAACTTAAAAAAGGAATGCATGCCACAATCACAGGCCCTGCAATCACCGGACCAGTTCAAGGAATAGTTTCTGATGTGAAGGAATATCCATTTAATAAACCATCCGAACATGAAGCTGCTAAATACAACGTTAAAATTAAAATCAATAGCTCATCCAGCCACCCACTCAAAATAGGAATGTCCGCATTTGCTGATGTTCAACTAAACAAGATAACTGGTTTGTCTGTGCCTATTAGTGCTATTTGCCGTATTGGCACAACGAATTATGTTCGGTTAAAGTCCGCTGTGAAAAAACTTCATAAAATTCAAATATCAGACTATTTCCCTAATGATGTGATCGTGTCTAATGGACTCAACAAAGGCGGTATCATAGCAGATAAACCCGAGTGCCAATGATTTCAATAAAAAAAATCTATAAGACTATACAAGGATACCCTATACTTAAGGATATCAATTGTGATATTCCCGCACATAAGCTCACTGCGATCGTTGGCCCATCAGGCTCTGGCAAGACAACGTTATTGCAACTCATCGGAGGGCTGGATACCCCCTCTCAAGGATCTATCCATGTCGATGGAACATCAATCAATGAACTCACTCACCCACAACTCGCTGAATTTCGCAATACCTATTTCGGCTATGTTTTTCAACAATACCACCTCATAAGCAGGCTTACAGCTATCGATAATGTCAGCCTTCCGCTCATCCAGCGCTATTGGACATCGGCACAAGCAAGGCAACCTGCTGTCGATATTTTAACACGTTGTGGTCTCAGTGATCATTTGCAGCAAATATCTGAGACACTCTCTTCAGGACAGCAACAACGTGTCGCTTTAGCACGAGCGCTCATTGGCAAACCTCAGATTATTCTTGCTGACGAACCTACTGGGGCTTTAGATACACATCACTCTGAAATTATCTTTAATATGCTTAGAGAGTTGACTAAACAGAAAATCACAGTGGTTCTTATCACGCATGATAAAGATATCGCTGCAAAAGCAGACACTGTTATTCACATGAATGATGGAGAAATCAATGCTATTTCGTGAATGTGTGCGTACTGCAAAAAATCATTTGCTGACTCATTGGAGCAGATCATGTCTTGCGATGCTCGGCATTGTGATAGGAACAATGTCAACTGTCTCACTGGTGTATTCCGTTGAACTTTTTAAGAAAGAAACATTTAAGCAATACACTCAGCTGGGCATTCAAGTGATGCTCGTTCACTTACAGGAACGCACGCATACACACACATGCCAAAACATCGCGCATCACATCGAATATTTTGAGAGTATCAAAGAAGTCAAACGTGCAGAGCCAATAGTCGACACCCAGATCAAACATGTGGGCCAACAATCCTATACCACAGCAATTGGTATTCGACCAAGTTTTGCAAAATTCTTAAATTACCAAGTCAACGAAGGACGTTTGATATCCCCATTAGACACAGGCAAGCCGCATGCTTGGATCGGGCATAAGCTCAATCAACAGTATCAAAAAAACACCTATTTTAGTGATCTTTTTCGCTTCTATGAAATGCCCTTAACTCCTACAGGGTATCTTGCTTACAAACCGTCTCCTATGTTTATTCCGCATGACATCAATAACAGTCTTCTTATGCCGCTCACCTATTTATGCCAACATGCCGAAAACATTTACAGCATTAATTATATTTTAGAAGTCAATGAACCAAAAGACATAGATGTGATTAGCCAAACAATCAAAAGACATTACCAACAAGATCGATCTATCAAAAACGTCCTTATTACATCCCCTTCTCAACTCATTCACAGCATGAATGAGCAAATGAAACTGACTCGATATCTGGCACTCATCATTGGTGGCATATCCTTATTAGTTGGTGGAATAGGCATTATGAATATCATGCTAGCGAACATATTAGAACGCCGACGCGAGATTGCGATTCGATTATGTTTTGGTGCTAAAAGGAGTGATATTATCAAAATGTTCTTGGTTGAAAGCTCTTTGCTTTGCTTTGTTAGTGGTGCGCTTGGTGCTCTGATTGCAATCGCATTGACATATTTTGTATCAGTGCAAGCTGGGTGGGAGTGGCATTGGATAGGTCTTCCACTCATTATAGGCCTTACACTCGCTCTATCAACTGGGCTAGCCTTTGGGATATACCCTGCATACCAAGCATGCCAACAAACACCTGCTCGAATCTTGAAAGAAGGCTGATGTTTAACTAATCAAGACTAGGGCCGGGACCTTTTGGACTGTCCTTTTTCTTTTCTACTTTACTCTCTTTTGGCTTTATTCCACACATCTCTTTATATCTTTTTTTGATATGATTTAAGGCTTTAGCATAAACAGCAGATCTGCTCTTATCTTTTATTACTGTCTCATCTTCTCCAATTTTCACAACCATCACATAATCAGCACCTTCCTTATAGCACTTATATTTCCCTAGGGACTTACGATCTAGTTCAATGCCATGCCACGTATCTCCTTCTTTTTCTTCGAGTAAATGCTTCATATGTCCATGCAGACTCCTCGTGAGATCAATCAGACCCAGTCCTCTTTTTTGACTATGATTCACCCACTCTCGATCTATATTATTTTGATATCTCTCAA
>CAZMRQ010000005.1:0-59867 GCA_964568795.1 uncultured Gammaproteobacteria bacterium
GGGAGGTGACATTTCTATCTTGCTAAGGGGGTGACATTTTCATCTGGGCTTTACAGAACATTGGATCATTCAATTAGTTATTTAACGGAAAAGCACGTTTTCATTTATTCTCAAGTAGAGATTGAGCAATTGTTGCTACCCGTTTACCCAATGAGTGACATAAGGCGCGCTCATTGTCATCGATCTGCCTCACTGCATGTGAACCTGCATGATGCGTCGCCCCATAAGGCGTCCCCCCACCCGATGTATGATGGAGTGCGGATTCACTATTAGGGCAGCCCACTAAAATCATCCCGTGATGAAACAAAGGCACCATCATCGTCAATAATGTTGACTCTTGCCCCCCATGTAAAGTGGCCGTTGATGTGAAAACAGCTGCTGGCTTATTGATGAGATCCCCTGAACTCCACAATGGCGAGGTTTGATCAATAAAGTATTTTAGTTCAGAGGACATATTCCCAAAACGTGTTGGGCTTCCCATAATTAAACCACTGGCATGACGAAGGTCATCCAGTGTCGCATAAGCTGGCCCTTCAGCAGAAACTTTTTGCTGCCCTCTAATTCCTGGCCCCACAGATGGCACTTGCCGAATGCGCACATCACTGTGAGCCTGACGGACACCCTCTGCAATCATCTCAGCCATTTGAGCTACTTTCCCATGGCGGCTTGAATATAAAACTAATATATACGGCATATACACCTCCCCGTGTGATTTTTTCCTTTAGTCTACTCAACACCCATTTGTGAATAGTTTAAACACATACCGCTTTATTTTCTAGATCAAAAAATCAGAAAGAGCATTCAGCGCCCATGAAGGTTGTTAACTCAGTTGGATTAAATGTTTGGGCATTAATTTTAAATCTGTGAGTTGACAAAGTTGAACGCATTGTCAGACTAACATTATCAGTTAACTTGTGTGCTAACTTAATGCCATATATTGGCTTTTTGACAGTGCCCAGGTTACCAGAAAATTCCACACGAGAAGTCTCCATCCCTAGCGTCAATGAAGCCTTAGTATCAGCTGACAAGTTCTTTGAAACAAACACATCATAACTGCTTTGTCTTGATATTTTGAGAAGTTGTACGTCATCATTTCTCGAACTAATTTTAAATGCAGCACCCACACCCATGTCAAAATCTTTGGCTATTTGACGCGACCACGCCACATCGACCATTCCAAGGGAAGCTTTGGTTCCAAAGCCCACTGTCCCAATTTTTCCATTAATAGTTGCACCCGTAAAATCGTAGTCAGCTACTGAATATCCGCCAGACAAACCAGCTGAAAAACCAGCATTAGCACAGACAGACAGACAGCGACAGCATCCCTAAAACAAATATCTTTCTCATAATAATAAATTCCTTTAATTTTAATTAGCTATTAATGCTGCAATAAAATCGTGTGCATATCAAGCCAATAATCCTATGGAGCAACATATGATGATTTTCTTGCATAAGTTAAGTAGTGACAAATTCATACAAGCAGTCTATAATATTGAAGGCATTAAGGAGAAAATTGTGGCTGCTGTTTTAATTGTTGAGGACGATCCTATCTGCCAAAAAATCAATTCATCCCTCTGCCGATTGGCCGGACTCGAGACTGATATAGCCACTTGTGGCAATGAAGCCATATCGATGGCCACAACACAAAAGTATGACTTAATCCTGATGGACATTGGGCTCCCTGATATAAGCGGGACTCAAGTAGCCTCTCAAGTTAAAGAAAAAAAACCTCATATCCCTATCATTGCGGTCACCGCCCATATGGGAAAAGACCAGCCAAATGGCCCATTCAGTGATGTTGTTCATAAACCTCTTATGAAAGACATACTGAAAAAAATTGTTGAAAAATTCGTCAAATAATTTTGTATTTGACAACAGTCGAATTTATAAGCCACAATGCAGCATAAGTGTGATGGAGAAACTAATGGCAGAAGAGAAACAAGTAAAAAAGTTCTACAAACTAGATGAAGCCAATCGGCTCATCCCTCACCTTAAAATGTCCTTCATACGTCTCTTCCAAATGAACCACCAGCTGCAACAATTGCTAAGATTAGTGAAAGAAAAAAATATGCTGATCGATAAAAATCATCTTGAACTCGATGAATCAATGGACAATGATACAATGGATATTCTTAGCTCCATCAAAATTTTACTAACGACTGTACAAGAAGAAGTCGAGCAGCTGCAAGGTCAAAGAATCAAAATTAAAAGTCTGGATAGAGGAATCGTCAATATACCCGGAGAAAAAGAGGGCTGCGAAATTAACTTTTATTGGGAAGTAGGTGACTCTCATATCGTCACATGGCTTGACCAAGCGAGTATTAAACGATCTCTCACTGATTTTGAGAAAATGACTTGATCACACAACCCCCCTCATCAGCTATATACAATTGATCAAATTGGATCAATGAAAACAAGCCATGTTCGACAATGCCTGTGATTGACTTAAGCCACCTCTCAACCTCATCTGCCTCAATCAATGATAAGTTATAAGCATCAAGAATATAATTTCCTTGGTCAGTCAGAACCCCTGCACGCCATGTCACTGTAGCATGCGGCACTTTAGCAATAATGTTTCTTGCAACATAACTACGTGCGTTAGGCAATACTTCGATAGGCAAAGGACAGGTCTGATTATCTAAAATGTGCTTTACCTTATTAGGATAGGCGACTGCTAGTCGCTGTTGTGCATGCTTGAAAAGCAGTTTTTCTTGCGTCATTGCTCCACCCCTCCCTTTAAGAGCACGCCCTCTCATGTCTATCTGGTCCACACCATCAAAATAGTAACGGCATAAACTCACATCTGTTAGAGGAATCGTCTGGTAGCCCCGCGCCTCCAAAAAGTCTTTTGTTCTTTGCGAACTAGCAATGTAGCGCTTATCATAAAAATCATGCACGTCCCATGCTGCCACACACTCCTCGACAGTTTTTCCAGTCCCTACTGCAATGATCTTTTCATCTTGCAAAACACCTTTAATGGCCTCTGCCATCGATATCTTTTCCATAAACTCCTACTTTCTATAGTTTAGTTGATAATGCTGCTTTGTCTCATGCGCACAAGCCAACAATGATTTTTGATAGGCAATCCCTCCATCCAGGTGGGTGAATCCTGGTCGACTTAGCCCCGATAGATAAGCCCAATGGCCAAAATAAATATGGCAGTCAATCTTTCTCGGCCAATCATACCAAGGAATAAGGCCCGGTTGAGGAGGTGCTGCAATTGTACCCCACTCGAGTAAACCAGAAGTCTTCATGTACCTCATCCCAACACAAATAGAAATGGCATCTCGCAGCCAATCTAATGTCGGAGAAAACGACTGCCCAGCACCTGCATAATGCGTGGAATGGGACAAAATCTTATCCCAACCAAATTTATGAATTTGACTATTAATGCTCTCACAATCTGACAGAGTCCATTCAGGCCATATCCCTGCATGCACAGCAATAAATTTCTGACGGTGATCAACGTAGCATATCTCTCCACGCTTCAACCAATCAAGTAGATCATCAGCATCTTTCTGTAAGCTTATTTGTCTGAAACCACTTTGGCGGTCACTTCCCCGCTGCAATCCATAGTGACTGGCTAAGCAATGCAAGTCATGGTTCCCTAATACATAACGAACGCGTGGCAAAGATTTCACCAAACGAATAACACCGGCACTATCTGGCCCTTTATTCACATAATCACCCAAAAAGACAAAACTATCATTATCGCTCGGGTTTAATTGATCAACCAGCGCAGCCAGAGTGCCTGAACAGCCATGTGTGTCCCCCACAACGTACGTTGTCATATAAGAACCGACTGAAATAAATAAAAATAACATGCCGCTAAAAAAGCACCTGTTGGCAAAGTCACCAGCCATGACATAAAGATGTTACGCACAACATGCAAGTTAATGGCTCCAATACCTCTAGCCATACCAACGCCTAAGATAGCCCCCACAAGAGTCTGCGTCGTTGACACAGGCATGCCCCACTCACTTGAGACCACAATCATCAATGCCGTTGAGAACTGTGCAGCAAAGCTTCGAGACGGAGTTAGCGAGGTAATCCCTGTTCCGACGGACTCAATGATACGGTAACCGTATATCGCCAAGCCTGCAACGATTCCAACCGCCCCAAAAACAGCCAATGTTAATGACACTGTTCCTTTTTCTTGAACCTGCCCAGTCTGGGCAATATCCAGGATTGCAGCTAATGGACCAATAGCATTGGCAACATCATTCGAGCCATGTGAAAAAGCCATAGCACAAGCTGTTACGACTGCCAATATGCCAAAAGACTGCTCAACACTTTTATATTGAGCTTTAAAACTAGTGCTCTGAGGATCCCGGTATCGACGCATTAACAGATAACCAAAAAAACTCATCCCGCCTCCTGGTAGAGCACAATAAAAAGCAGCCCATTTGCTTTTAAGAACTAAGCCAAAAGACCCCATACAAGTCTTTAATGTAATAAAAGACATGCAAAATACTACTATAAAAATATAAATAGGAAGAATATAACGGGCATATTTAACAGGCTCATCTCGTTTAAATATAAATGTCTGTGTGACCTTAAATATTATGTAGGCAATTCCACCAGAAATGATTGGCAAGATCAGCCAGCTAGAAAAAATCTGTACTAAAACCTGCCAATGAATGGCTCTTGCGCCTGCAGTAACCAAGCCGACACCAATCAAAGATCCAACAATCGAGTGAGTTGTCGACACCGGCCAACGGAAAAATGTTGCTATGCCCAACCATGAAAAAGAAGCAGACAAAGCAGCCAACATAGCACATGCCAAAACCATAGGTATGTCTCTGAAATAACCAATATCAAATATCCCTGAACGCAATGTCATAGTCACTTGACCACTGGCCATGGATGCTCCTAGCGCCTCAAAGATAGCTGCGATAATGATTGCTTGTTTAATAGTTATTACTTTTGAGCCCACCGACGTGGCCATCGCATTAGCTACGTCATTAGCACCAATCGCAAAAGACATTGCAAAACCAATAAAAATTGCTAAAAACATCATTATATAAGGATCTTGCATCATTTTGACACCAATAAGATAAAACGGCCTGAGGCGCTTTGCACCCAATCAGTCAAACAAGCGATCTGAGCAAAAACTTTATAGAGAAAGATTATTTCAATCGCACCGCTATTCTCTTCAACCTTGTATAACTCACTTCTTAATCTAAAGTGCAAAACATCTACTTTTGTTTCCATCTTCTCAATATCTGCTTGCCACTGCCTCACTTGCCGCAGTGCAGGACCCTTAAATCCAGACTCCAAAAGACTCGATAGAGTGGCTACTGTGTTTTTAAGCAAAACTGCTGCATCAGATGTCAGCTCAATCATTTCTTTAACAGTCGGCACAAATCTTTCAGGAATCACCATACGTCGTGAAAGCATCAACCCTGAGATATCTTTCATTTCATTGATAATCCGATCCTGCATATCCAACATATCGAGAAAGACTGGCCGTGACACTGGCAAAAAGACACCTGTATGCAGCATTTCTCTGATATCCCGCTTCAAATCATCCGCTTGACTCTCATACTGACATATCTGATCATGTGTTGCTGCAAGAGTCTCTTGACCCTGAGACTGATCTAATAACTGCATCAAAACTTCGCTGGCCTCACAAACACACCCCATATGTTCTTTGACTTTCTTAAATGGTGACTTGCTGAATAAACGAAAAAAGAAAGGTGACTGCATTAAAAATCTCCGCGTAGAAACAACACTAGTAAGCTTACAAAGCCCATCAAAATAATAGCTAACACTGCCATTGTTGATGAAGCCTTAGACATATGTTCTGCTGAAAAACGACCTGAACGCCAGAAGCCAAATAACAGCATTCCTGCCAAGCCTAAAGCCAGCAAAAACCATAATTCATTCATATCCCTTATCCATGTTTGTATTAATCTGAAGAAGAGACAACTGATTCGTTTTTCGATGCGCGGCATTGACATTGCCCCGCACAACCAAAACCAGATCATCCTGCACCAAATTTACTTTCTGACCAACTAACCGCAAAACTTCTTTCTCCCACCCCACCTGCTTGGACAAATCGAAGTAAAAAGGAAAACAGCCATGACACATCATCATCCAGCGACAGGCTTGTCTTGAAGAACTTAGCCCAATCACTGGTATGCAACCCACTTGCGAAGACACCAACCTTGCCATATTGCCACTTTCTGTCATAACCACCACAGCCTTAACCATCGATTGCTTAGTTATGGCTGTAATAGCTGTTAAAATAGCACCTTCTTGTGCCAAGATCTTTGGATAATCAACCCAAGTAGTCAACACGTCCCTTTCTTCTATCCGATGACAAATACTCACAAGCATCTGTGCTGCAGCCAAAGGGTGTTTCCCAACTGCCGTTTCACTCGATAACATCACACATGATGCTTGTTCCATCACTGCATGCGCTACATCAGAAACCTCTGCCCGTGTTGGCGTGCTTGATTCCACCATGCTCTCAAGCATTTGAGTTGCTACAATGACTGGCTTGAAATTTTGATTAGCACATTCAACAACTTTCTTCTGCACCAAAGGAACAGACTCATGGCCGATCTCTACAGCAAGGTCACCACGCGCCACCATAACCCCATCGCTATACATAATAATAGCATCTAAATTTTCCAATGCTTCACTGCGCTCAATTTTTGCAATCACTTGAGGCTGATAGCTAAACTGAGAACAGTATTTTTTTACTGCAGCTATATCACTCTCATCCCTCACAAACGACACACCGACAAAATCGATGTGGTTTTGACAGGCTAGTTCTATCCATTGCCAATCGGTATCACTAAGCGCACCTGCATTTAAGCCACCACCTTGGAGATTCACACCTTTCCCTGAAGAAAGAAGGCCTGAATTGTCAGCAATAGTCTTGATCACTCGGCCATCAATGGCTGTCACTTTAAGTCGCACTCTGCCATCATCAATAAGCAGCACTTGCTGCAATGCTACATCTGCATGCATGCTCTTATACCCAACAGGAATATAGCCCGGATTTTTCAGCCCAGGATCTGTCGTAAGATAGACTTCCTCCCCTTTCTTTACTTGAACTTCAGAGAACTGTCCTAACCTGATTTTTGAGCCCTGTAAATCGATCATGCAAGCAAGTGTTGAATCATCAGTCGATAGTTGTTTGATTTTTTTGTAAGTGCTTAGCAAAGTCTCTCGATCGCTATGCGATGTATTTAAACGAAATAACCTTATTCCACAAGCAACAAGATCAGCTATCATCTCAGTTGACTGCGTAGCCGGACCAATAGTGACCATCTGTTTAATTAATGTACTCATACATCATTCCTAAAGCTCCATTTTTCTTGCCACTCATATAGTAAAGAAACGCCCCGCCAGCCAATGACACCTGATTGATTTTCTGTAAAACACCTGCTTGCTGGCACACAGAAATAGTATCACCGCCTCCTATAATTGTGTGGGCTTTTGATACTGACATGGCCTTGGCAATGGATACCGACCCTCGCTTTCCTTCCTCTCTCTCATAATAACCCATTGGCCCATTCCAAACAACATGGGGCGTCTGTTTTATTATCTTTTGCCATTTTTTGATAGTCACCGGACCAATATCAATTATCTTATCCAAATCATCAACCTCTGCCAATGATTGGACCTGACCATCAACCAAACACACATCTTCAGGCAGATTTATCTTGTCAGTATGTGACCAAACACTTGCTGCCAACTGATCATTTTCATCGCTAACTTGTTGGCGCCTTGCCCTTTCAAAATGAGCAATCATGCGACCACCAATCATGCACCAAGAAAATCTCTCAATACCAACCTGTAAAACAGAGATTTTTGTCTCTGATTTGCCACCACCTAGAATCAACCCCCCCCCCTTAAAAGAGATAGCCGATTGGGCAATCTGTAATTCTTGCTCACAGCACAAACCCAAATAAACATTCTGAGCTGCATGCAGTATGCCAGTTGTGCTTGCATGGTCACGATGAGACACAGAAAAAGCATCAAAAACAACAGAGTCTACTCCATCGAGCATTGATTCAACCAGCTTTGAGTCACACGAGGCCTCTCCACGTAAGAACCTTGTGTTTTCAGCTAGATAAACTCTCTTGTTTGTTTCTTGCCATACTTGATATGGCCAGTATGGCAACCAACCAATGGGCTCGCCCAACAACTGACTCATATAATCTGCAAGACCATACAAACTATCACTTTTCTCAACTACCCCCGGCTCGGGCCGACCTGAATGTGACACTAACACAATTTTGGCACAGCAAGACAATAAACTTTTAATTGTTGGCAGAATTGCTCGTAGCCTTGTATCATCAACAATTATCCCATATTCATTTCTGGGCAAATTTAAGTCACAACGCAATAAAACTTTTTGTCCTTTAGGAAAATTAGAGAGTGGCTGCATGCTGAAACACCTCACACTCAACCAGCTCTAGCATTCTATGTGCAAAAGCCATCTCATTATCATACCAGGCCGTTAATCTTAATAAACCTTCTTGATAAGAACACGCTGTTACATCGATTATTGCCGACTCACTGCGGCCAATAAAGTCAATTGAAACCAAAGGCTTATCTTCGCACGCCAATATCCCTCTCATTTCCTTACTTGATGCTTCACGCAAGCAATCAATAGCCTGAAGTAAATCAACTTTCGCCTTGCACTGTAATGTAATATCTAGAAAAGAAACATTGGCAACAGGTACACGAAGCGCATAGCCTGCAAGCTTTCCCTCTAATTCAGGAAAGATACTCGCAATGGTTGATGCCGCCCCTGTCTTAGTCGGAATTATTGAAGAAGCAGCTGAACGCATTCGCCGCCAATCGCTGTGTGATCCATCAACTAGGTTCTGATCATTGGTATAGGCGTGAACAGTCAATATTTGACCCGCTGCTATACCAAATCTCTCATAAATAGGTTTGATAATAGGTGCCAATGCATTGGTTGTGCATGTGGCTGCTGAAATAATAGTATCACGGCTATCGGCTTGATGATCATTAACCCCCATAACAATGGTTCGGTCAGCTTCTGGCATGGCAGTTGCTTGCAAGACCCGTTTGGCACCTTGTTGAATATGCCCCAAACAGCCCTGTCTTGTTTTGAAACGACCTGATGCCTCTAAAACCCAATCAACTTCTCCCCAAGGAGTCTTTTGCGGATCTTTTGCATGAGTCATCAAGATCTCATGCCCATCTATCACTAAGTGATTTTTTTCAACCGATATATCTGATTGGCTTGGACCATGCACACTATCATACTTATAGAGATGTGCACTGGCCTCTACAGCCCCAGGTGTATTTATCATGACAATATCATGAGGGCACTTTCTACTAAAATTGGCCCTAGTTAACATGCGCCCAATCCGACCAAAGCCATTAATGCCCAGTTTCATATTTGACCTCCTGATTTGTCAGTAAACTCTTGACTCTTTTAGCTATCTTCTCTGGAGTAAAACCAAAATAATCTTGCACATCCTGTCCCCTGCCAGAAAGACCATAACTTTCCATCGTGATGCGGTACTGAGGATTAGGCTGTATATCCCCCCATGACTGGCTCGAAGCTGCTTCGATAACGACTATCGGCAAACCACCGATGAATGCTTCATACACCGTTGAGTTTTTAAAACGTTGCAAACAAGGACATGAAACCACGCGCACATAAATACCAGACTGTGCAAGAATCTGACTAGCCTGAAAGGCCATTGCCACTTCTGATCCTGTCGCCAAAAGACAAAAAGATGCTTTAGGATGATCAAAAATAACCGATGCACCCTCTTGGAGCTCCCCTTGAATAGGACGAGGAATAGCTGCATTTTCCTGCCTAGTCAATACAATGGCAGTAGGGCCTTTCCTTTCACATGCTGCTTGCCACGCTCTGGCACACTCAAGACCATTAGCAGGCCGCCACACTTCAAGATTAGGGGTGGCTCGGAGTATCGCCAAATGTTCAATAGGTTGATGTGTTGGCCCGTCTTCTCCCAAAGCAATGGAATCATGAGTCAGTATATAAACAACGGGCAAGTCCATCAATGCTGCACATCGTATAGCATTACGTCCATAGTCACAAAATGTTAAAAAAGTTCCGACATAGGGACGCAAGCCCATCGTAGCCATCCCTGAAGCTATAGCAAACATAGCAAACTCGCGTACACCAAAATTCAAATAACGCCCTTCTGGCTGGCTTGCAGAGAAATCAGCACAGCCCCATTGTGTACAAACAGAGCCTGTTAGATCTGCAGACCCCCCAATTAGCTGTGGGAAATAAGGAGCTAACTGTTTAAGTACCTGTTGAGATGCCTGGCGAGTAGCCATAGGAGTCACAGCCTGATCCGATGACATCCAATCTTCCACTCTTGCAAACCAATCTTTCGGCTTATCCCTCTTTAGACATTGCTGATAGAGGCTCTGTTGCTCTTGTGATAAACCTGAAAAAAACTTTGGCTCTGCTTGCATGCCCAGTGACCGCCATGCCTTCAAAGCATCTGGGTCAATACTAAAAGGAGCTCTTCCAGCAAGAATCCTCTCATAGCTCTTCTGAGGCAATGGCGCCCCATGCACTTGAGATGTCCCTTCAGCATCACAGCCTTTCCCAATAACGGTTCTAAAGTCTATAAATACAGGTTTTTCTTTCACTTGTTGCGCTGCAGACAAAGCTATCTCAATAGCACTAAAGTCGTGACCATCCACAGGACCAATAACATGCCACCCATAACTCCTAAATCGATCGCATGTTCGTTCCTTCGATGTCATGCTCACAGCACCATCGATTGTGATATCATTATCATCCCACAGAACAACAAGATTGCTCAGCTCCCAGATAGAGGCACAATTAGCTACTTCATGAGAGATTCCTTCCATCAAGCACCCATCACCCACAACCACATACGTTTTAAATGTGAGTTTATTATCCAATGACGCATTGAGGTGCTTCTGAGCAACAGCTATACCACAGCCTGCTGCTAAACCTTGTCCAAGTGGACCTGTAGTTGTCTCAATACCGATTCGAGGATCAATCTCAGGATGCCCAGGTGTTTTGCTGTTCACTTGCCGAAATGCTTTACAGTCATCGAGTGTTAAAGGGTAGCCTGTTAGATGAAGAAGAGCATAATGCAATGCTGAACCATGCCCATTGGACAAAATAAATCGATCTCTGTTAAACCAAGTTGGTTGGCTTGGATCAAAACGCAAAAACTTACTCCACAAGACCGTTGCCACATCAGCAAAACCCATAGGCATTCCCGGATGTCCAGACTTGGCTCGTTGCACTTGATCTAAAGATAATTGGACAAGAGCTTTGCTCATTTCGGAAAAACTGATATTCTCAACCACGCATTAGCTCCCTTAACTTTATATATATAACCAGATTTCAAGCCAAACAGCAACAAACAAAAATGCCCTAGCAATCCACCAAGAGGCAGTGACATCTTATACGTCTGGCCAGGGCATGTTATTATTATACTTCATAAATACAATCGATGTACTTTTTTTTCAGTTTTTCACAATTCAAATTAACCTCCTATTCATTTGTCATTTATTAATTATACCCAAAAGACTGGCTATCTTACTGCTTTATTTATGAATGAAATTATGAAATAATTGCAGTATTATGATACGTTATATATCCTGTGCATTTCCTAATCCGTTCAAAGAATGCATGACTTACAGCTCTGAGAGCACCATTTCTATCGGCGAGATGATCAAAGTTCCTTTTGGGAAAAAATCCGTTTGGGCGTGGGTCATTGACAACAACTGCCCTATCACGCTTGATCCAAAACGCATCAAATCAATCCAGCATGAGAACCCATTAGCTATCACTCTGCCCCAAGCACATCTCACTTGGATAACTCAGGTCAGTCAATACTACCATCTACGCCTCTGTGATTGGTTTGCTAGCACTATCCCTTCTCCTCTTTGGCAGGATCCTAATAAAATACCAGAGAAATATCATGCAGTCATTTCTGTCACTGAAGAAAAACCAAGAACCCCCGCACAATGCAAAGCCTATAACACTATCGCCCAGTCCAGGCCGAGAAGATATTTCTCATGGCTACAAGAAGGATTAAGAGAAAGCATTCTGCGCTCTCTTTTGGACAGTGGTTGCTGCCACGAGGTTCCTTATACTCCCTTAAATCAGTTAGCAAGTCTCTCCCTGAACCAGCAACATGCCGTGGATTCCTTAGATCAAACTCAGTCGTTCCAAGTGACCTGTCTTGAAGGACAAACAGGCAGTGGAAAAACAGAAGTCTATGCGCACTTAATTAGCAAAAATCTTGCAAGAGGGCGTGCAGTGCTTATGCTGGCTCCAGAAATTGCACTCAGCAAACAACTTGTTCAACGTCTAGCCATCACCCTCGGAGAAGACCCCGTTATTTACCACTCAGGAATCAAACCTAAATTACGTGCTATGCATTGGCAACTGAGCACTCAAGGGCATCCACTATTATGGCTGGGGACACGCTCAGCATGTTCACTTCCATTGAGAAATCTTGGGCTTATTATTGTTGATGAAGAGCATGACAGTTCTTTTCGCAATCAAACCCGGCTACGGTTTTGTGCCAGAGACGCGGCCATTCTTAAAGCAAAAATCCTTGATATCCCCATATGTCTTGGCTCTGCAACACCCTGCCTGCATACTTACCACCATGCCATGCAAAAGCGCTTCAAACATCTTACACTGCCTTCCTATTGGCCGGTAAAACATCAAATAAAAATACATGACTGCCGAGGCATTAAATGCCCTGATGGGCTCCACCCGAAAGTCGTTGACTGCATCAAAAAATACATAGCTGAAAAAACGCAAATATTGATTTTCCTTAACAGACGTGGCTATGCCCCTGTGACACTCTGCCGCACATGTGGTGCGCAACACACGTGCGTCCATTGCGATAGTGCAACAACATACCATCAACAAAAAAACTGCCAAATCTGTCATCATTGTGGCCGTCATGACCCACCCCAAAAAGATTGCCCGCACGGTCATCCTGACAGCATGATTCTAGTGGGCTATGGGACTGAAAGAATTGCCCTAGCATTACAAGAGTTATTTCCAGAGCAAACCATTGCACGCATGGATAGAGATGTCAATCAAGATGATTTCCAAAAGCAGCTTGAACTGATGCAAAGTGGCCACCCCATGGTTCTTGTAGGAACCCAATTAATGGCCAAGGGTTTTGATGCCCCCAACATACGCCTTGTTGTATTCCTGGGAGCAGACCAAGCATTGTATGCAGATGATTTTCGTGGGGAAGAAAAAACACACCAGCTTCTCACCCAGGTGATTGGTCGCTCAGGCAGGCGTCCTGAGAAAACGATCGCAAACCAAGTTCTCATTCAAACCTATATACCACATCACCCGCTGATTGCTGCTCTCGCTCAAGGGGCCATACAAGAATACCGGCAGATCATTTTGCAGCAAAGACAAGCACAACACCTGCCTCCATTTGGCTGCTTAAGCATTCTTTGGCTTGAAAGCAAGAATGAAAAAAAGCTACAAAATCATGGGCAAAAAATACGTCAACATTTGCAACAAATGAGCTCTGCCAAAATATATGGCCCCCTGCCTGCTAGGCTCCGAAGACGTAAAGACATGTATTGCTATCAGGTCATCATCCAAACACCGCATCGCTCAGCCATGCGCCAAACCCTGCAGCACATGACAAAAATTTCAGCTGACTGCCCCAAAGGCGTGGACTTGATTATTGACCGTGATGCCAGAGACTGATTACCAGCTTGAAAAACCCCCTTTAACAGAAAAACACACTCCTTTGAACCCCTGCTGTGAGATAAGCTCACACGCCTTTAGAGAAGACACACCTCGCTGACAAATAAAAACCAGGCTCTGCTGTGGCCGCATCAGCTCCTGCACACCTTGCCAACTCAGTTCAGCCAAGGGGATATTCCTCACGCCTCTGATACACGGTTTTTCAGCCATCTCTCTTGGCCGCACATCCACCACACACGTTTGTTCCTCTGCTAACATTCGCCGGCATTCCTCTGCTGAAATTTCTTTAATACGCATATATCCACCCCTGTATTGTTATCAACGCTGCTATTGTTATGATACAGCCGGTTACATATGGATGCAAATGAAGCAGCACTACCCACAAACAATGAGCGAAATACTTTGGGCACTAAAAAAAAATCCTTGGGTCACAGTCACAGTCATACTGTGCAGCCTCATCACAGGACTATACAGCAATCTCAACGCCCTCTTGATCAAAAACATCATTGACCACATCCCCCATAGCACCACTATTATAGTGCTTATCACCGCTTTCATTCTGAACCATTTTATACACAACCTTTGTTGGCGTTGGCTTCACTGGTTAAGAGTCAAACACTCAGGTCCCCTTCAGGAAAAATTATTGAAGACTGTGTATGCGAAGTATTTCACCCCCCCCTCTGAGACTTCTGGCCAACCAACCGACTGTTACATGCAGATCATTAGACAGATTGAACACCTTATTTTTTATCCGCTCATCTTGATCTGCCGCAGCTTATCTCAACTGTTTATAGCTTTCTGGAGCTTATCGTCTATGTCATGGCTATTGCCTTTTTTCCTGATTATCTGGCTCATTTTTTTTATAATACTGCAACACACTGTACACCCTAAAAGACTGCAGTATAACCAGCAGCACCATCAACAACGTAACCGCTTTTTCTGTCATTTAACTGACAGTTTCCGCCAAAGAAAGTCTTTTTTTTTCTGTCATGCAGCCATGTACGAATTACCTGTTTGTTTGGAGCATCTTGAACGCATGCAAAAAGCGTATATAAACAAAGAAAAACACCAAATACTGGATCACTTGTTTACATATGGCTCCATTGCCTTTTTACTCGCTGTCGTTATATGGTATGCCCATAGATTCAGTCTCACTGAACAAGTCACTGCAGGAGATATTGCACTGATTATCAGCACGATCATTTTTTTGACTGATAACAGCTTGTGGTTAAAAGATCAAGCTGAACACATAGTGACGACAGCACAAACGACAGAGATGTATTTTCAACAGCTCAATGATCATAACCCAAGAAGGTTTTCAGAGAATACAGCAACTTCACTTATGAGGATTATTGAAAGTCTTAAAGCACAACCTCACCGTCCCACACGCATTGCAATTGTCGGCCCAAGTGGTGCTGGAAAAACAACCCTGGCCCTCTCACTGCTACACACCCACAAAAATTCCAAGAGAAAACGCACCCTGTATTGCACTCACGATGAAAGGTTGCTTGAGCGTTCACTGCTAAACAATATCGCCATGAACAGACCATTCACACAGGCACAAGTCAGCCGAAGTATTGAGCTGGCATGTTGCCAAAACATCATTCATCACAACCCCCAAGGATTGCAAGCTATTATTGGCCAAGATATCCGCCTTTCAAGCGGCGAACGTGCCCGCATACTTATAGCTAGAACACTACTAACGCATCCGGACATCGTCATATACGATGAAATCATGTCGAATATTGATAAAAAAAGTGCTCATCAAATATGGCGGCATCTCAACAAGCATCACTCTAATGCGACCCTTGTATGGATCACCCATGAGAACACGTATATGAAGGATATGGACAAAATTCTGGTTTGTCATGAGCAAAAGGTTGTTGAAACAGGTCACCACCATGAGCTGCTCTTGCAACAAGGGCACTACTATTCATGGCATACATCTCAAACTGCAGGAAAAAAATACGCCACGACGCGGAAGACTCATTAAGGCTTGATAAATATATCATGCTTCGCCATTTCCTACTGCCTGTTCAATATACGATTGGCTTAACCCATAGCTGTATAATAAACCTAAGATAAAAGTACTTTTCACTATCGGGCTGACCCATGAGGATTGCCTGAAAACTGTAGACCGAGTGAGTATTGTGCCTCATGCATCGAGCGCTCAGTAAGGATATAAGCCTGCGTGAGAAAAAATATCGACATATACAGTGCAATGCGTCTAGAAAGTGTTCAAACTCTACTGCCAGATGTTGTCACTGATTAAAAAGTCCGTGCAAAGATTTCATAAGTACTGAAAAATTCAGGATTAAAAATCATACTCAGAAAGACACGATCTTTGATACAGTCAGTCATGATCAAGTATATTTGAGATCCAGTATACATATTAAAACATGACCTATGCTACATGTAATGTTGTTGGGGTGGCGGATACATTTGCGGGTGGATATGGGTATAGTTGATGCATGGAAATATTGATATTTTTTAAATGCCTCTGCATGCGTTCATAAAAGAGAATGACGATTAGACTGAGAATACTCAGAAAGCTATTGATCAAGTTTGAACTTGATTTGATTGAGAGTCAGTATATTGCTTTTGTTTGGCCTCGTGCCACAGCTTAAGCATAAACTCAATTGGCTGTCCCCTGAGATTGTCATGCCCGCGTTGTCTGGCCAGTGCTTTGAGATGATGCATGCGGGTAGCAAATTTTTGATTGGTTTTTGACAGTGTGTCTTCGATATCATAGCCTAAGTATAGACAGAGTGATATAGCTGCATGGAGCACATCACCGACCTCTTCTTGTATCTTAGCTTTTGATGCATTGTTTTGAATATCTGTAGCCACCTCCTGACATTCTGATATGGTCTGTTCTATAACCATATCTTGGTCAGGCCAATCAAACCCAAACTTACGGGCATCTTTTTCAAGTTGAATCATGGTGACCAGCGCGTCCATAGTATGTCTCTGTAGTGCCTTTAATTGAGTATAGTGATATCTGATAACTAGTCAATTAAGAATTGGGCCATCTCAATCGAGTCAGCGTCGTCTTATCCTCTTTAGGGGATGGAGGACGGAGGCGTTTTCCAAATAAGGATGATGAGTGGGATCCTCGTTGTAGGAATCGTTCAACTCTTATATCCAAGTACTTGAGAATGAGCGAATCAATGATTTGATCATTGTGTGCTGAGTGTGAAGCGCTATCTATTTGAATAATTCTTTGGGCGCATGGCACGTAGAAATCAACATGACTACACAGCTGCCAGCTATGTCTGATCACGTTGTCTTTACCATACCGATCACATAGGGACCTGTAGTGTTCTGATTCTCCAGAACCTTCTTTGACTCCGAAGGCAGGAGGTTTAAAAGCATAGATATCCCGCATTTGTTCAGGAGTTAAGCCACACAAATCCAAATAGTCACAAAGTAATATTGTTTTGTTCAGAAATGAACGTGTTGAATTTGATAGAGAGGCATCTTTCAGTAGAGATGTGAGTTGTTCTATATGCATGGGGAGATAGAGCTTATGATGATAGTCCATCAGTGCAGCAGTGTAGTGATACTGAATCAATAGCAGAGGTTCATGAAACATATATTGAGGTTCATGCCATACTCTCCTGATATCATGCGCTTGTTCTGAGGATAATTTAGCTACCAGCTTATGGCACACTGATAGATAATCCGTATAGAATTTTTGTATGAGATAAGAAGGGTTGATCTGACTGATTAATTCCTGGCAGAGAGGGTAAAGACCATTGATTTCAGATCCTACACAGCTGTTGCACATCATTTTAAGCTGGTCATGCATATGCTTGGATGACCATGTGATGCTGCGCACCATCCTTTCGTACATAGCACGAATATGTTTGTGTGAACGTTTATATGGTGAGTTGATTTGTTGTGGCCACCCCATCAGGCCTGGGATAACATATACCAAGCGTATGGTGTCTGTGACAGCCTCATTGAGATATGTGAGAAACTTCGTGATGATGGAGACAAATGACTCCATTTTTTTTAGTGAGTCACTAGAATGAGATATACTATAGAGTAGTTCAATGATAAGTTCTTGTGGGACTTGACCCAATGTGGATGCCAGCATACTAAGACGTGATAGCGCACATGGTCTTTGCAGACGAACAAAGATAAAACATTGCTCAATCAGACTTTTCTGATCGATGTCTTTTTCTACCCAACCCTCTAGAGCAGGATGTGTATAGAGCCAAATTTGTTCTCGTGTCGGTCTTTTCGGGAAAGGGCAGTGATCAAGATAAGCAACAATTGTAGAAATAAAATTTTTATCGATACAATCGTTGCGCAACATTACAATACATCGGGCATAGGCTTGATGAGCGTCATCAGTGGTGATCAGTTTGTTTTTTTCACAATCACTCATCAGCGACATGACCTTCTTAACAAGGTCCATCCAGTTTTGCTGTAATATACCATAGAAAGGATGATGTTCCCGACAAGCGCGTGCTTGGAAATGTGATAGATCAAGAATAGAGGTCCATAAATCAATCTTTTGAGACATGGAGGAAAAAGATGTGTTGAGTGGTTGAATGATTTCTTCCCATAGCTCGTCGACACGAATATGGTCATGCTTATGTGTTTGTGTGAAAGCAACTGCATTTCGATAGATCGATAATAGAATTTTAATGTCATCGATTGAGAAATCTATTCTCTTCGCTAGGTAACATCGCCTTATCTTGTTGATAAAGCTGCAAGATTTTTTTTCAAGAATCAAAGGGTATCGGCATACTGCAGACTGAATAGCTCTGAGAATGAACTGGGCACGATCTGGTGTCAAGCTCTCTGAGAAAAACGATGATAGAGCTCGTGACATCACTGGCGCAGAGATGCCACTAGGGTCATATATCATAATTTGCAGAATCTTCCCAAAAGATCGCTCATGCAATGCATCACAATGTGCGGATGTGAGTTGAGACAAACTGATGAGACTATGTGGGCATATCTTTGCGTGGGGAAAAGCTTTTTGTAGATTGATCACACTTAATTTGATACTTAGATGATGGTCCCATGTGCTGTGGTCCATTTTTTGAATATACGATTGGATACAATTGTTAAGCATCCCCGAGTCTATAATATTCTGGACGACTCTTGATTGTGGGTATTTCTGATGCTCTGAATAGAGCTGCCTGATGAAGTCACCAATGTCTTGAGGCGTTTGGTGAGAAGAAATGCCCTCATCAAAGATAAGGCGATCACATGCCACATGATAGACTAGCAATACAGAATTAGTGGATGGAATAGAGTGGATACGGCAAATTCTCATGAGCAGTGTGTATAAGAGACCTTGGTGGAGAGCAGAAATAGTATTAGAGACTGTCAGATCAATTATTAAAAGCATGCCAGCAAAAAAACTTTGGGTATCAATATCAGATAAATGTGAGTCGTCTGCTTCATTAAATCTGCCAATCAGAGTGCATAATAGCCGATTGGCATTGGTGATTGAGATAATCTCCAAACGATGCAATAGCCTAAGCTTATCGAGCACATGAAAGAGAGCTCTGAGTGGCTTCTCAGCTTGATCATCGCTGCTAGAAGCAGCGCTGATCCTATAGTAATAAGGCTTATTAATAGAGCTTATGTAAGACTGACAAAGTTTGGGTAGATCATAGCGATTATTGAAATGTCTTGCGATAGCCAAAAAGAAATCCAGGTGTTTATCAACGTGTTTTAAAACATTAATATTTTGCTTCAGATCTTGCTCGCTGGATTTCATGATCCATCTGATAACAGCCCCTGGCTCACCACTGGATGATACTATCTTACTTTTCGCTAAATACAATCTATCTTCTATATAACCTTTCATAATAAGATACTTTTTTTACGAGAAAAATATACCATATTGGTGGTTTTTGTCAACTCTTTGAGGATAGTATAGCTCAATATCAAAAGTGCTCTGGATCATGGGGCCAGAAGTGACTGAACTTTAAGGTCAGTTAGCCAATTACTGTGACACTGGGATTTTTGTCTCGACACATTTTTTTTCTGTGGCATCCTCCTGAGGGCCGAAGGGATTCTAGAACACTGCAATGGCGACGGACGGTCTCTCACATCGGGCTGTTTACGAAGCCAGCCTGCAACCATAAAATCAGTGAAGAAGGAAGGAAAAGAATATGTTTTTGGATGATTGTCTGCCAATACACGGAGTCTCAATAATTTTAAAGCAGACATCACACCCTCCCAGAATAGTTATTGTCGATTTAACAATTTTAATTCTTCCGTTTATTCACTTGTATGTCAAGAGCAAGTTGCATATGTTATTGCTTCCTGCATCACAAAAAAGGAACGTGTTTTTCGTGGCAATACGGGAAAATCAGGTACGTCAATAAACCATTTCAACTCAGAACTGCCAAAAGCACTAAAATTCTTCTCTAAATACATAGCAACTTGGTGTTGATTCGTCAGATATAAATCGGTAACGCAGGCGGTTATACTTCTGAAGATCTTGCGGGTGATTGATCTGCTTTTGTGCCATCCACCGCAACATGTCTCCGCGGGCTTTTTTCGCCTTCAAACCAATGACTTTATAAGACCCAGACCTGTCTTTGTTGTAAAAAATTATGTCCACCCAATCGACCCGCAACTGTTGCTTATCTAGCACCTGTGAATACTCAGCAGAAGCTAGATTGACAATGGGGCGAGAACCTTTATTAATTGATTCTGTTAATAACTGCTGCCAGTACGCATATAAATGACTGCCTTTTGGATTAGCCAAACGGGTTTTCATCTCCAATCGATAGGGCTGCACCCAATCAAACGCAGACAGAAAACCATACAGACCCGACAAGATGACTAAATGTTGGTCGAGATACCGCAACGACTTTGTTGATAATGATGGCGCATCCAACGCTTTGTAGGCATCGCCCGCAAAAAACCATAAAGCTGGGATGGCATCACCCAACGATGCATCCCCTGGCTTATAAGATTGAAAGCGTGCTGCATTGCACTCAGCCAACTGTGGACTAATACGCATCAAACTCTGCAGATGCTGAGCGGACAAGGGCTTTAGTTCTTCGATTAAAACATTGGCCTGCTGCTGAAAGCGTGGTTGTCGACACTGGCTAATAATATCACAGGCATTGTCCGGCATACGTGCAGCAAATCCCTCAGGGCTCTCCTGCTTTTTTGCGCAAGATAACAGCACATACATCTTTATGTATCAATATTCTGAGCAGTCAGTGCATGACGCTCGATAAAATCTTTACGTGGCTCAACATGATCACCCATCAAGGTTGAGAAGATATGATCAGCCGCAACCGCATCATCCACTGCCACTTTGATCATATGACGCACCTCAGGATCCATCGTTGTTTCCCACAATTGATCCGGATTCATTTCACCCAGCCCTTTGTAACGTTGAATCACAAGGCCTTTACGTGCAAGGCTCATGAGTTTGTTCATCACATCAATAAAGCTATTCACAAGATGCTTCTCATCTTTGATAACAACAAAAGCTTCCTTAGGATTAAAACCTTCTGAAGCGTGACAAAATTGAATAATGTTCTTATAGTCATGCGACAAGTAAAATTCAGGCTTGAATACTTTTTCCGCCACTGTGCCATCTTGATGATGGGTCATGAAAATTGGTAAATACAAACCATGATGAATCTGATCACAAAACTTCATCTCAAAAGACACATGATGCTCGATTGGATTCAGTGTTTTAAAATATTGATTCCACTCATCCACCCATTGCGCCACTTTATCTTTTTCAGTCAAATCGGACTCTGTCATAGGATGCACAAAATACAGCCCTTGCAACATAACCAATGGATACTTAATTGACAAACGATTAATCGCTTCATCTGCTTTAAAATACTGATCAGCAAGCTCTATAAACCTTGCCTCAGGGATAGCTGGAGTGTTGGAATCAAAATGCAGCGTTAGCTCAGAGACACCTTCCATTAACAAGAAATGATTCAATGCGTCTTCATTAATCAGGTAACGTTGTTGTTTTCCACGTTTGACTTTGAAAAGCGGGGGTTGTGCAATATAGATATGGCCACGTTCTAAAAGCTCAGGCATATGCCGGTATAAAAAAGTCAACAGCAGCGTACGTATATGCGCACCATCAACATCCGCATCAGTCATGATAATAATGCGGTGATATCTAAGCTTATCTGGGCTATACTCATCACTGCCAATGCCGCAGCCTAATGCGGTGATCAACGTCCCAACCTCTTGTGATGATAATATTTTATCAAGTCGGGCATTTTTCTCAACATTCAAGATTTTTCCACGTAGCGGCAAGATCGCCTGATAGCGTCTGTTTCTCCCTTGCTTAGCTGAACCACCCGCTGAATCACCCTCAACAATAAAAACTTCTGATTCAGCAGGATCACGTGATTGGCAATCAGCCAATTTACCAGGTAATCCAGCTATATCCATAATATCTTTACGTCGGGTCAGATCTCTGGCTTTACGGGCAGCTTCACGGGCATGTGCTGCATCAATCACTTTACTGACAAGCGCTTTAGCTCGTTGAGGGTTCTCCTGCATGAAAGCAAAGAGATTCTCATACAAAGATTGCTCGACCACTTTTTTGACTTCGGAAGACACCAGCTTGGACTTCGTTTGTGAAGAGAACTTAGGGTCGCCCATTTTCACAGACACGACAGCTGTGAGTCCTTCGCGCACATCATCACCGGTGATCGCTACTTTTTGCTTTTTATCAATCCCTTCACTCTCAATATACTTATTGAAAGTCCGGGTCATTGCTGCTTTAAAGCCAGACAAATGTGTCCCCCCATCACTTTGAGGGATATTATTGGTAAAACAAAAAACATGCTCTTGATAACCGTCTGTCCACTGCATGGCTACTGAAACAGCCACACGGTCTTCTTTATTCTCAGTTTCAAAATAACACATCTGCTCAAATAATGGCGTGCGTGATGAATTCAGATACGCAACAAATTCCTGAATTCCCCCTTCGTAATGAAATAATCTTTCTTCATCTGAGCGCTCATCAAGACATCTAATATTCACCCCGGAATTCAGAAATGCCAACTCACGTAGGCGGTGACAGATTTGTGAAAAATTGAACTCTGTTGTTGAGAAAACATCTGCCGAAGGTTTAAATCGGATAGCTGTGCCACTCAATTCAGTCTTTCCTGTTTCCTTTAAAGGACTCTGAGGTTCACCATCCTGGTAGGACTGCTCATAAGTTTGTCCATTTTTATTGATAGTCAATAGCAGGCTTTTTGACAATGCATTGACAACTGACACACCGACACCATGCAAACCGCCTGATACTTTATAGGCGTTATCATCAAACTTGCCACCCGCATGGAGAACAGTCATAATCACTTCGGCTGCAGAGCGTCCTTCTTCAGGATGGATATCAACAGGAATACCACGGCCATCATCCACAACACTGACTGATTCGTCCACATGGATAGTCACAGTAATTTTACTGCAATGACCGGCCAAAGCCTCATCAATGGAGTTATCAACCACTTCAAAAACCATGTGGTGCAAACCGGAGCCATCATCTGTGTCACCAATATACATTCCTGGCCTGGTTCGAACTGCCTCTAGCCCCTTAAGTACGCGAATACTCGATGAATCATACGCTTGCTGTGATGATGACATAAAAAAATCCAAAGTTATCTAAATTTCTGCTGCATTGTACCAGAATAACCCTAAATTTAAAAGGCCATCATGAGACTAATTCCCTTGTTTTTCACCAAAAAGCTGCTCGATATACCAAGACTTATCAAAGGGGATCAAATCTGCAGACCCTTCTCCCAAACCAATGTACCTGATAGGCAACTTCAGCTCATGGCAGATATTAAATACAATGCCACCCTTAGCAGTCCCATCAAGCTTGGTCAAAATAACACCTGTCAAATTAAGAGACTCATGAAATAGCTTGGCTTGATGCAGACCATTTTGCCCAACTGTAGCATCTAATACCAACCATGTGTGGTTCGGCGCCTGCTCATCGATCTTTTTAACGACACGACTCACCTTCTCTAATTCACGCATTAACCCTTGATTGTGATGCATGCGCCCAGCAGTATCAGCCAGGAGCACATCAAAATCTTTCGCTTTGGCTGATGAAAAAGCATCGTAGATAACTGCGGCAGTATCACTGCCTTGCTGTTGTGCCACTACAGGACACTGCAAACGCTCACCCCAAACTTGTAACTGCTTAATAGCTGCTGCACGATAAGTATCGCCTGCAGCCAGCATCACTTGCTGACCTTGTTTTTGATACCTTGCTGTCAACTTGGCCATAGTTGTGGTCTTACCCACACCATTGACACCCACCATCAAAATCAAGCTGGGCTTGCTGTGAAGCAGATCTGATTCATCATGGCTAATAAGATAACCGGATAAAATATCAGCCAGCACCTCGTAGGGCTGTTGTTGACTGCCTGCATGATAAGACTGCTGAAACTGATGCATGACCTGCTGAGTCAGGCCCATGCCAAGATCTGCTTGAATAAGCTGCTCTTCACATCGTTGCAAATCTGCTTGATCGACAGCTGATGAGGAAAATATCTCTTTTGTTTTAACCCACCAACTCTTTTTTAGCTCAAAAATTGGCTTAGCAGGCTCTACTGATTTTTTTTTACCGAATAATTTTGAAAACATTCTTTTCTCCTAAAGGGCATTCTACTGAACATTCTCCAGAAACTCAATAGATTTAAGTGCCACCCCCTCAACATAGCTGTCCTTTTTCATCATTCAATTCACATGAAGGCAATCAACTAGCGGTGTTCCCATACAGACACAGGCAATGTTCTCAGCCACTGATACGTCTATGGCCAAGAATGGCTATTTAAGACATATCTTACATGTCTACTAGACTATGCCCCAAGAGAAAAAAATGAAAAAGCATTACAATAAAGTTAGATCTGAATTATCAATGAAAGGAGTCTACTTATGATCAAAAAAGTTCTTATAACAAGTTTAATGTGCTTGTTAGCCCACTCAGCCTCTGCATTCTATGCCGGCGTTTCTGTTGGCTCTATCTCTGGGTCATTTGAAAAGCCTAGTAGTTCTTCTAGGCTTGATACAGTCCCTCTTGAAGACAAACATGTCATTGGCTCTATCGGCCATGCATTTCCTGTCACCAAGTTCTTATCTGCTGGCCTTAATGTCTCTTACAGCCACGCATTGAATGGAAAGTACAAAAATAGCTCTTCATCAACAGGTTGGACAGGGCATACTCTAAAAAACTCTATGGCAGCTGATGCGCAACTGCACTGGCATTTCTCACCATCTGTGGACCTGTTTGCTCTTGCTGGCATTGGTCAAGTTAAATTCCACTTTGATCACTGGCCCTCATATGAGGAAGTAAATATCAACCTGAATGGTATTCGTTGGGGAGCTGGCGCTGAAGCAAAGCTATCCAATAATGTCAGTCTTGTTGGTCAAGCCACCTTCATGCATACAGCTGACAAAGCAGCAAGTAGCATAAACAATCCTAACGCTGTTGGCGGAACTGCTGTTATGGTTGATGCGGGAGTTCGATACAACTTCTAAACATCCTTCTCGGATATAAATGGCCCTGATTCTAAGATCTAGGGCCATTTTTCTATGAAATAATAATTGCCTGAACTGCTAAATACAGACACTTTTAAACCGTGAAACTGAATTTCATGACAACAACAGCCCAAAATCTGACCATGATGATCACTCATGTAAAGATCCTGCCCCACCCGACTCAGTCTTCCCCACCACCGAATAAGTACTGACATACGCTTGATCACATGCAGCGATAATAGCAAAGCAATCACTGAAAGAACGGCAGAGCCTTGCCAAGAAAAATAATAAATATAGAACCACAACAATATTTGACTGATGAGCTCAATAAAAAAAGTATACATGACCCTATAATATCCGATCATTAGCCAGATGGCATGACCGTTATCGTGCTAAACGTTCTATCAATTTCATCACTGAGTCTTGCTCAATCAGCAACACCACAGACATGCCTTGACGAAGCACATAATCAAAATCATTCAACTCAATATTTTCATCATGATGCAAAGCTAGAACCCTGACAAAACGCCATTGATTGATATCGGCTAATCGACGCCCACACCAAGAACTCCCCGCTATTATTTTCCACTCAAAAAGCACTTGCTGACCACGAAAGAATGAACGCGTACGAACAAAATGCTGGTAATAAATAGATGAAACAATCTGACTGGCAATAAGTTGTTGTGGCGATAAGATGACATCAATAAGCCCCTGGGCAAAACCACTTGCATAACTCAAATGATTGGTCAGAGCCATAGTTCTCGAGACCCCAAGAGACTTGGCTTGTAAGCAAGCAATGAGGTTGTCTTCATCATCGTCACTTAAAGCCAAAAAAGCATCAATATCCCCAATGCCTTCTAAATTCAATAACCACCTATCTGTCGGGTCACCGTGTATCACTGTCACGTTCTCATAATCAGTTGCTAGATTGATAGCGCGGCTTTTCGATACATCAATCACTTTCATATGATACAAATCACCCAGACGGTTAATAAGCTGAGACGTCACTCTTCCTGCGCCCATCACTATGATTTGTTTTGTTTCCTTCTTCCTGCCCGCCAGGAGATCAAGCCATGCATTCATTTTATCAACATACGTTACCAGCATCACTTGCATTCCAGGCTTCACGTCCTTCAATAACACCGGCTGCCATTGAGCTGAGTGAAATCTATACAGCTGCCCCACATCTATATCATCAGAGTCAGCCGAAAAACTATCGGCAACAGAAATGATCGATACCGCCACTTGTTGTTTCATAAATGCAACGACCTCTTCGGTGCCATTGTACTTTAATAAGTCGCGAATAGAGCGGCTGAGTATGCGCTCTGGATTAATAAAAACGTCTATAGGCAATTGATCACTGCCATACAAATCGTCTCGCACATGATAATGCGGCGAATTAACACGGGCGATTTTATGGCGTGTGCCAAACAAGGAATGCGCCACTTGGCAAGCAACCATATTCACTTCATCATTCTCGGTGACTGCAATCAAAACATCGGAGTTTCCGATGCCTGCCTGCATGAGAACTTCTGGATATGAAGGCCTCCCTACAACCGTTTTCACATCAATTTGTTCTTCAATACGTGCTAATTTTTGGCGTGACTCATCAACAACAACAATATCGTGCCCCTCATGACCAAGCAATTGGGCAAGACCCTTGCCAACGAGATTGGCTCCTAAAATAGTTATTTGCATATTCATCCACTGAACTATGCTTCCATTATAGCATATCAATAGCACCATTCAATGGCCTGCTGTATTGTTTGCCCCATCAGAGATGGATAGAGTCATTGCTATGATCCCACCCATGCAACACTTCCACCACCAAGGGTTCTGTACGCATGTGCAAATTAGGCATATATTAGAAATTCAGTTCTTACTCTAATGGCTATGCCAGATCGATCATGATGAGTTCAAGGCATGTCTCAAAAATGACAAACATGTACTGATGGTTAAACACTTAAACGCACGGCCTCAAATATAACTGTGCACCAGTAGCTCAGCTGGATAGAGTATCTGGGCTCGAATCCCTTCGGTCGCGCTGTCTACTTCAATTCACTTTTGTTGATCAATGCAGACCATTTTTGTAATCATAACCTATGCATCAATGGCACTTAATGGAGAGTTAAGAATTTCTGTATAGACTATACAGGCCTTACTTTGGTTGACCCTATGATTAGTGAGTACAATGATCGCAGATACGAATGTTTTCAGCCCACGCTGACCTATGATTATTACAGCACAGCTACTATTTTGTTACACAGTTTAGAAAAGCACAGTGGTATGGCGTTAGATCAGCAAAATGAATTACGCAAACGTATCCATATATTGATGGATAAAGCTGTACAAGTTGAGAGCTCAAGAGATAGAGTCTATGATTTTTATCAGCAAGCTTATTTATGCAGTCACACCGTCATGGATATCAAAAAAAATGATGAAAACTATAAGAAGTGGGTTTGGAAAGGAGCATCTATGGGTCATGTGAATAGCTTACGTGCGTTACCTGATCTCGTTGCTAAGAATATTCGCTCTATAAACTTTAGTCGTGCACTGCTATATCTCAAAAAAGCCTTGCCTCAGCATCCTGATCTACAACCTGTGTATGAGGGTTTATGTGCCCGCGAGAAAGCTTCATTGCCAAGGTCGCCTACTCATTCTCGCAATGGTTGTGTGCCTTTACGAAGAGTAGCGACTCGTTAATTTAAGTCTGACAATGCGTCTAATTGACATAGATCGTGTTGCAACGAAATATAGCCAAGAATTGATGGGTTTTTTTGTGAACTTTCGTGAGAATAAATGGTCGTTTTTTTTGCATTATCCATTTAACTTCTTCAAGAAGTATTACTGATATTATAATAATAAACAGATTTCACAACAAGAATAGGTCTGGTTAGTGAACACTCTGTCTGAGCGTGTATTGATTAATAAGGGCTATTGCTTATTGGAGTGTATACATAGGGGTTGTGATAAGATTTTTTTTGTTATGTGGAAGGGCATGATTTCTTGTGTCCATAGCCTTCATCTACTCTTAATATTTTCTTGCTATATATAGAGAGAAAAACAATATGGATTAATATGACCCCTCCACGAACACTTATAGATTATTCACCAACGGTCACCTACAATTACTTTGAGACGGCTATGCGATTGAAACAATCATTGAGCCTGGAAAAAATGCCTAAAGAACAGGTGGCAGATTTGCGTCAACGCATTGAAAGATTACTAGAACTAGCCCATAGTGGGCAATATGGTGATGGCAGAGTACTTAATTTTTATCAGCAAGCCTTTAGTCAAGGAGATAAAAAAATGGGGCTTTGCAAGGATCTGAAAAAGTATGAACACTGGCTCAGAAATGGCGCGGAGCACAATCATGTGCCAAGTATTATTGCTCTCGCTAGGTTTTTTTGTGAGGAGGGATCTAAGCAATATAGCTTAGTATTGGCAAATCTTTACGCTGAAAAAGCATTTAAACTTATGCCGCGTCATGATAAAACTCATCAACTGGTTAAAGACATTACGGCTCTGGAAATGAAGGAAAATAATGCCACAAAACAAAAACTACAAGAAAGACAACTCATGCGGGGGTACTATCATCTTCCTTGATGAGGATTCTTCGTGTTACCAAGAGATGGAAAGGAAGCTGGTGTTCTTCTAGGCATTTGTTGGCAAATGAGAAGTGCCGATATCCCAGAAAGCTGCCATATGCAGAAAGTGTTGATGTGAAGTATGTCAACACACCCTCTTTATTTGGCGTGACTCATCAACAACAATATCGTGCCCCGCATGACCAAGCAATTGAGCAAGCGCCTTGCCAACAAGATTGGCTCCTAAAATAGTTATTGGCATATTCATCCACTGAAATGTCCTTCCATTACAGCATATCAATGGCCCACAGTATTGTTTGCCCCATCAGAGATGATAGAGTCATTGTTATGATCCCACCCATGCAACACATCCACCACCATGAGTCCTGTACGCATGTGCAAATTATGCATATATTAGAAATACAGTTCTTGAGCAAATGGCTATGTCAAATTGACCCTGATGAGTTCAAAATATACCTCAAAAATGACAAACATGTACTGATGGTTCAACACTTAAATGCACGGCCACAACCCCTGGCACTCAATGTTTATCAGTGGCTAGCACAGCCGCCCTCATGGGACATCAGTCGATTTCATCCTTGCCTTGGTCATTACAGCAAAAAGATTACTTGCTCTTCTGGATACAAGCATAGTAAAAACCACCCTGTTCAGCTGTAGGCAAGCATTGCACACCATGCTCTGTTGAGCTCAGCATAGGATGAGACAATGGTTTGCACACATGTCCTTGGAGGCATTGAGCCACCACTTGATCATTCTCTTGGACAAAAATAGAACACGTGCAATATAAGACATATCCCCCTGGTTTCGCTGCTTTTAGTGCACTCTGTAAAATACGTATCTGCTTTTTTTGGTTGTCTTGTATTTGCTGACGATCAAAAAGCCATTTAGACTCTGGATGCTTAGCATAAACGCCAGAACCTGAGCATGGAACATCACACATCACTACATCAAACTTGTTTTGATAACCTTGTTCGATTATGTCACCTTGCATACATGAGACTGTCCAACCACAACGTGCTACGTTTTCCTGCAATCTGACGATGCGTTGCTGACTAATGTCAATAGCCTCACATATGAAGCCCGCATCGCACGCCAGCATAAGCTTGCCTCCAGGAGCAGAACCCACATCAAGCAACGAGCCTTTTTTTACTGGCCACAACTCCCCTAAGCAAATGGCGCCTGCATCTTGGACCCAAAAATCCCCAGACTCATATCCTGGAAGACTCGGAATGAATACTCGTTGAGAGCTTACAAGTGTATGCATCAAGTGAGGGTGTGCACACATCGTCACTCCTTGCTTATGGCAATTCACTATATACTCATCCTTAAGGACGTGCTTCTTAAGACGTATGGTTAATGCTGGATCAGATTTCCACGCTTGTGTGATCGAACGCCAGTGTTCAGGATACTGTTCTTGCAAATAACTCAGAAGAGGCTCATTGCATTGATGACATAAAGTGCCCACACCAAGAAAGCGTCGTTGTTCTTTCTCCATCTGCCGCTGATAGCGACGCAATAATGCATAAATAAATTTGACTGATTTTGGCAGCTTTTTCTTTGCCCACTCTGTCACTTGATTGGTAATAGAAGAACTGCGTTCTGGGTAGTCAGTCATACGTTGCCATGCCAAAAAAACACATGCAGCCACTGCGCTATCCACTTCTTTATTTGCATACTGCTGCAATAACCATTGCCACCTATTCAAATGCCTTAAAGTGGTTTTTAACCATATCACACTCATATTTGATCGAGCACGAATGCTGTTCCATGGAATATGTGACGGTTTTGCCATAAAGCGGGCAATAGCAGGTTGTGCTATGTTCAATTCATCAGATAATGAGATCATCATCCATACTATTTAATAAGGTCATTGCAAACTATCATGATGAATAAACGTATTCAAGTAATTTATTGGCGGCAAGACTCTTTACAGTCTGCCCAGAATTCCTTTAGTATAACCTACAATACAACGGCTATTGCCATGACTCGAATACTGATATACATTATTTTTATACTGCATCTATCACCACCTCTGAGCGCTTTTTTTTATAATCAACCAACGCCTACCTATACTCATAAAGTTGAAAGAAAACACCTAATGCGTGGGATCTACCTTAGCCAGAGTAGTTTTGAAAACCCTGATTTTCTCATATGGCTTATTGATGAATCGAAAGCCACAGGCATCAATACCTTTGTGACTGACTTAGAAAAAGCCACCCCTGTGTATCTTCGCCACCTTAAACTTGCTGAAAAATCGCATATAGATGTAGTGCCTAGACTGACTGTCTTTCCAAACGGCGCAAAATTGGCAGAAGTGAATAACGAACGCTATTGGCAAAGGTTGTGGCCTGACATCCAACGAATTATTGAAAACAGTCATGTCAAATCCATCCAACTTGACTATATACGTTTTCATAGCAATAATCCGGCATCACCTCAGAACGCTAAGAAAATCAACCGCGTGATCCGCTGGTATAATGAGAAACTTGACCCGTATCAAGTTCGCCTTCAATTGGCAACCTTTGGCATAACCTTGTACACGCCATCAAAGCATATTGGCCAAAATTTAGAAGTTTTTCATGGCAATTATGACACCCTGTGTCCCATGCTCTACCCCTCTCATTTTTCTAATATCTCGCACAGCCATATGCCTTATTTAACTATCTATCAACCTTTAATGCGCAGCCATATTCTTATGAAATCAAAGGAAAACATAAGAATCATCCCTTATATTGAAACATATAACTTTCGTCTCAAGATGTCCTATGAAGAAAGAATCAACTACATTCACAAACAAATCCAAGCAGCAGAAGACAGTGGCACTGATGGCTGGATAGCATGGAGCGCTAATAATATTTATCGCCATTTGTTTTCAGCTCTCAAGAATTCAGACAAAAACCACGCTTTCTAAACGACTATCTTTCCCATAACAATTCTATTACACTTAGTAAAATACGAGCAAAAACTTCTATGACTGCCCAATCCCTATTATCTGAAAAAATCCAATCTCTTTCTGCCGAGTTAGCTAACCAAGTCCACACTCAAGAATGCGCTATATTCAGAGGCAATACTGACAATAAATTATCTGACACAATTGATCATATCTGTCAATCTGACTTAAAAGATATTCAACACCTTGTTGTACTTGGGACTGGGGGTTCAGCACTGGGAGGAATGACTCTGTATGAATCTCTCTCTCACCCTAGCAAAAAAGTCACATTTCTTCCTCACCTTCAAAGCAATGCACTTCCAAAAATACTTGCTGAAAATCTTGATGGCATAGGGTTTCTTGTGATTAGCAAATCTGGGTCAACCCTGGAAACACTTATCCAAACAAACTGTGTTATCCAAGCACTGTTGGCAAATAAAAAGAAGGTTAATCGACATCTTTTTATCATTACAACTGAGCAAAACTCTGCACTGATGGATTGTGCTCAAGAATACCACACCCCACTGTACCCGCACCACCCTCATATAGGTGGACGGTACAGTTGCTTTAGTATCGTCTCACTCCTTCCAGCTGCTTTTGCTGGATTTGATATTCGCAGCTTTCTTCGTGGGTCTCAAGAGACACTCAGAAAACTCTCAGAAAAAGAACTTGTTGATCATTTAAATTACATGTGCCTCCACAGCCATGAAACCAGCATGCACATAAATACAGTCTTGTGTTATCATGATGAACTTAAGTTTTTCCTTGAATGGTACAAACAACTTTGGTCAGAGTCTATCGGAAAAAACAGCAAAGGTCCTGCAGTCCTCAGCGCCATCGGACCTCTAGATCAACACAGTGGGTTACAACTTTATTTAGCAGGACCAAAAGATAAATTCTTTACTTTAATCCATATTGACAAATCAGACACGCTCACTTGCGACTTATCTATCACCCCTTATTTCCCTGATTGCTTAGATCATAAAAGCATCGCTAATGTGATCAGAGCAGCTTATCAAGCCACCTATGAATCACTGTCAAGCCAACACCCGTGCCGCTCTATCGAATTCTCAAGATACGACGCCATGAACCTTGGTCAACTGATGTCACAAATGATCATAGAAACCATCCTGTCTTGTCGTTACAGTGCAGTGAACCCTTATGACCAACCGGCTGTGGAACAAGGGAAAAAACGGATTAAAGAGTTGCTAAGTATTAGCTGCACTGCTTAGAGAGAAGACTCTTCCCGTAGCTGTTCTTCAAATAACGTTGGCTGATCTCATCTAACTGCTCTTGAGAAATCCATCCTTGCAAATAGGACTCACGGACCGGGCAACCAATCAAATTTGAGTGCTGTTGTGCTTGTCTGATAAAAGCAGAGGCTTCGAATAATGACTCAAATAGCCCAGCATCTATCCAGCGATCTGTCGGCTCTAAACAATAACAGTGTAAACTCTTGTCTGACATGTAACTCAAATTTAAATCAATGATATCTCGCTCTCCCCTGTGTCCCATGCCTACTAAGTTTAGACGATCAAACAAAGTTGAATCATAACGATACAAACCAATCGATGCAATATTTGATTTTGGTTGTTTGGGCTTTTCCTCTAGCCCAATCACTTGTGATTTTTTATGATCAAATTCAACAACCCCAAAGCGCCCTGGATCAGTGACCTCTTTGGCAAAAATTGTTGCGCCCTTGACAGAGAGGGATGACATCACTGAACCCAATGAGTCTGAGACGAAAATATTGTCCCCAAAAATCAAGCTCACATCATCGTTACCAATGAAGTCCTTTGCACACAACAACCCTTCCAATGGCCCATTAGGTTCAGGCTGAACAGCAAAGTTCAGATTAATCCCCCAACGGCTTCCATCCCCAAGAGTTCGAATAATGGCTTCAGAATCATGAGGTGTGCAAACTATCATGATGTCCCTGATGCCCGCACTCATCAGCGTTGTCAATGGGTAATACAGCATCGGCTTGTCATATATAGGAAGAAGCGGTTTACAGACAAAATCTGTTAGCGGCCTCAAACGTGAGCCACTTCCCGCAGCTAAAAGAACACCTTTCATACTGTCCCCTTCATCATGCCCAGATGACTCTGATACCATTGAGCAGTTTCTTGGAGACCCTGATAAAATGAGACAGTTGGCTCATAGCCTAGTTTCTCCCTTGCTTTAGAAATATCTGCATATGAATGCCGAATATCCCCCTGTCTTTGAGCACTGTATACAGGCTGAATATCCTTACCCAGCAATTGCTGACATGTGTGAAACAAGTCCTGCACGCTCATCGCATCACCACACCCTATATTAAAAACCTGACCACCCACATCTGCACAAGAACATGCAAGCAAATTAGCCTGCACAACATTCTCTATATATGTAAAATCGCGGGTTTGTTGACCATCGCCAAATATAACTGGAGGCTGGTCTGCCATCAACTGAGCTATGAACTTGGGTATAACTGCAGCATATGGAGAAGCGGGGTCTTGCCGATGACCAAAAACATTGAAATACCTCAGCCCAACTGTTTTAAGGCCGTATAATTCGTGAAAAACCTGACCATATGCCTCATTGCTGGCTTTGCTCGCAGCATAAGGCGACAACAAGGCTGACTCTTTGCCCTCTACTTTGGGCAGCAAAGGATGATCGTCCCCGTACACAGCCGAAGAAGAGGCATACACACAAGCTTTAACCTTCTGATCACGCGCTGCCAAAAATACATTTAATGTTCCGGTATCATTGATCTCATGAGCACGCAAAGGGCCTTCGATTGATTGAGGAACTGATACCAATGCCGCATGATGAAGAACATAATCAACATCAGCACATGCTTTGATGCAAATAGACTGATCACGTATGTCACCTTCAACAAACTCAAAGCCCTTGCATGAGAAAAATCTTTTTATATTGTCCTGCTTTCCAGTGAGAAAATTGTCAAGGACCCGGACTTTGAAGCCCGCTTTTAAGAGAGACTCTCCAATATTTGAGCCAATGAACCCAGCCCCGCCTGTAATTAAAAAACGGCTTGATCTAACTATTCTTTCCATCAATCCTACTCCGTATATTAAGATGCTCCTGCCTTTACCAAAGTAAAAAGAAAATGGTTTCACTTTAGGTCAAGATCACAACGCATCTAAAGGATAGTAGCATACTAGCTAAGTTACAAATAAAATGCTAGCCTTGGTTGCTATTATCTGTGCAAAGGATGCAAGAGTTGCATAACCCATTCTTTGTGCTATAATTATACATTATTTACATACTAATCATGGCAATACTACCTATCATTCAATATCCGGACCCACGCTTATCGCAGCGGGCTGATGAGGTTTCTGTATTTGACGAGAGTCTAAAAAAAACTGTCAATGACATGTTTGAAACACACTACCATCAAAAAAATTGTGCGGCATTAGCTGCCACCCAGCTAGGCATTATGTTGCGCATCACTGTCATTGATTTTTCAGACAAAAAAAACCAACCCCTGTGCTTAATCAACCCCATTATTAAACACCTGAGAGGGCAAACAAATGAGCCAGAAGGATGCATGTCAGTCAAAAATATTTACGAAAAGGTAAAACGCACAGAAGTCATCCATGTCACCTACCAAGATATAAATGGCAAAACACAATCATTTGAGGCGGATGATTTTATGGCCAAATGTATCCAACATGAAGTAGATCACCTTGATGGCATTTTATTCATTCAGAAGCTCAGTCGACTAAAAACCAATCTGATTTCCGCAAAACTTAAAAAACTCCGAAAAGAGTTTGACTTATGATTGTTGGATTTGCTGGCACACCTAAATTTGCTCTACCTACTTTAGAATTACTCCAAAAGCATTTTGAAATAGCTTACGTCCTCACGCAGCCTGATCGGCCTAGTGGGCGAGGGCAGAAAGTCCAGGAAAGCCCTGTCTGTCATTTAGCAAAATCACTTAATTTGCTTGTTTTAAAACCTGAAAAGCTACTCAAAGAGACTTGGCAAAAAAACCTCAGCGAACACCCCATTGATGTGCTTGTCGTCGCTTCATATGGCCTCCTTATTCCCAAGTGGCTGCTCACCATGCCACGCTATGGTTGCTTAAACGTGCACCCATCTGACCTGCCTCGATGGCGCGGAGCCACACCCATTCATGCGCCGTTATTACACGGTGACAGTGAAACTGCTGTTGCCATCATGCAAATGGAAGCTGGTTTTGACACTGGGCCAATTTATATGCACGAAGCTATTCCTCTTCATCAGCAGACTACTTTTACCAGCCTGCATGACACTTGTGCCAAAGTAGGCGCTGAATTGATGATTAAAACACTCAAACAGGTCCCCAACATCAAACCTACACCTCAAAAAACTGAGGGCATCACCTATGCAGCCAAGTTAACCAACCAATCTCATTGGTACCAGGAATCTTGGTCAGCTGCTGACTGTCATCAACATGTCCAAGCCTTCCATCCCCGTCCTGGTGTACTGGCACTGATTAATAACCAACCCATTAAAATCATCTGGGGACAGATAAGTGAACAAAAAAGCACCCACCCACCTGGGACAGTCATCATTGGACGACAGCATTGGCAGTTAGCAACAACCACGACAGATTACTTTATCAAAGAAATTCAGTGGCCAGGGAAAAAAGCGCAAGACGTGCAAAAACTTTCAGGCCTGTCTATCCCTTTGCAATGCCGATTAAGTACACCTTTCTAGCCATGTGAAGAGAATAAAAGCAAGAGAGCACACGCCATCACCAGCACAGACCCTATAAGTAAACCAAAAACCCGCTCAGGGGCAATCTTCCCACAGCGAACAACCGCCCAGAACATCACAACGGGAAAACCCAATAGCAAAATAGCAACCAACTGACCTGCATAGCTCAATGCCAAAATAAACCCTTTCGGATAGATAAGAGCAAAAAGCAAGGGAATGGAGTATCCGCAAAAGCTTGCCAAACAATTTTTATATTTTAAAGGAACTGATTTCGCCAAGCCTTCTTTAAGAAAATCCACTAAACTTTGCGCCACACCAATAAACGATGTAGCAATAGTGAAAAATGAAAAAACTTCAGCAAAAAATCTAATTTTTTGATTCTGTGTTATTTGCACAAGCATTGAAGGGATGACAACATTGGGATTGCCCCTAGAGGTTATTTGATTCATTGATAGTGCGCCTTCCTGTGGAAAAGACATAAACATCCAAGCTTCCCATACTATATAAATAACAAGGGGGATAAGGCTTCCCCAAAAAATAACTTGTGACAATTTAAGATCATCATCAAGAAATTCACGTAAAGAGGGCAGAATAATTTGATAGCCAAAGGCAGCAAGAATAATTGTAAATGCATTCATAGATCCATCCCAATGATAGTGCAAGAGACTTACTGGCTGCAAATGGGTGCTCATAAAACTGAGAAACAGCAGAAAGCTTAAAAACAAACCCCACATTAGCCACCCACTTACCTTATTTGTAATATGGATGCTGGTGAAAAAAAACATTGAAAATAGTCCAATTATTATCAACCAATGCACCATGCTAAAACCTGTCCACTTTCCTAGAACATCAGCAAGCCCCGTCAGATATGCAGCCATAAGCATGTACAGTAAACACAAGTACACCACCCAGCAAAGACCTCTTGCAAATGGCCCGAGAGACCAAGAGACCATGCCGAGAAAGTTACTTTTTGGAGGTAAAAAACCATTCACATGCTGCAACATCTTAGCACTTAAAAACATCACAAACCAAGCCAGAACCAAGCATATTGATGAATACACAAATCCTAATTGTGCAGTCACTGCAGGAATGGCCCAAATGCCAGCCCCTACCGATGTCCCGGCCACCATCAATATGCCACTCAATACTTTATTCAATTGCACTCTCTTTTACTACAACAGTCAATTGATTAGCAGAACGAAAGCCTCTGGGCAAGAACTGCCCCCGACGGCCACGTGCTCCTTGATAAAATTCCTGCATTTTGACATCAATATTCATATGCCTTCTATCCGTAGCTACACGAATACTATCGCCCTCTTTGAAAGCACATAAGGCCACCAATTCATCTTGCTTGTTCAGCCATTCTGCCTTTCGTATATCAATTAACTTATTTCCTTTCCCTTGCTTAAGCTCTGGACACTCAGTAAGCGGCATAATCAACAACCGTCCTTGCGCTGTTAATAAGGCCAACCATTTATCATTTTCTGTAAAGACTACTGGCATCAAGCTATGCCCTTGCTCAGCCACCTTAATAAGTGACTTGCCAGCTCTTTGTTTCACCAGAAAGTCTCTTACTGTAGAGATGAAACCATAGCCCTCACTTGAACTACAGCACAGCTTCGTCGATAGTGGCGCTGACAGCATATGATTGATGCTATCGTTTTTATCTAACTTCAACCACTTAGAAAGAGGCTCCCCTTTGCTACGTATTGATGGCAATTCAATGATTGGTATGTTATACACACGGCCATATTTCGATAATAAAATCACTGGCCATTTCGTCCGAGAAAAACACAAAGATTTAAGTCTATCCTGCGTCCTGAAAACAAGCTGTGAGAGCACAATTTCATGTGTTTTAGCTGCGCGTATCCAGTCTTGCTCGGATAACACAACAGTGATTGGCTCGTCAACCACGATTGTCTCCATCACCTGCGCTTTTAGCACCTGGCTCTCTATTAACAGTGTTCGCCGTCTATTTTCATGTTTTTGAGCGACTTGTTGTATCTCCTCAATCAACAAAGCATGAAATTTTTCTTTATTTGTCAATAAGCCTTCTATAAAAGAAAGCCTTTCTTGTAATTCACTGTGTTCTTTTTCAAGAACCAAATATTCTACTTTAGCCAGCTGCTTCAAGCGAATTTCTAAAATAGCTTGAGCTTGTCGATCTGATAATGCAAAACGTTTTATAAGGGCTTGCTTTGGCTCATCTGACTGTCTGATTATACGAATAACTTCATCAATGTGTACCCCTACAAGTATCAAACCATCTAAAATATGCAATCGATCAACAATCCCCTCTCGCTCATGATTTAAACGTCTTCTCACGCAATCCTGACGGAACTTTAACCAAGACGTGAGAATTTCTTTGAGAGACATCATTTTTGGCTTTCGATCAAGATCGATACAGTTCATTTGTACGCGACAGCTTTTCTCAAGATCAGTTGTTGCAAAAAGGTGAGCCATGATAACATCCGTATCGACTCTACGTGACTTTATAACCATAACCAAACGCACGGGGTCATCATGATCTGACTCATCACGAAAATCGATCACACCTGGCAGTTTTTTCAAACGCATCTGCTCAGCAATTTGTTTGATGACCCGGCTCAAAGGGACTTGGTAGGGCAATTGATCAATCACGATGCTATCATCAGTCACATGGTAGCGCCCGCGCAAGCGCAACAACCCTTGGCCAGTGGTATAAATATTTTCAAGCTCTGATCCTGATGTGAGTAAGCTTCCTCCTGTGGGGTAGTCAGGCCCTTTGACATATTGCATAAGGTCTTTAACTGTACAATCTGGGTATTTGAGAACATGAATAGCAGCACTGACTACTTCGCCCAAATGATGCGGAGGAACATCTGTAGCCAAGCCCACAGCTATCCCGCTGGCGCCATTCAATAAGACGTTGGGCAACTGAGCAGGAAGACGGCTTGGTTCCTTCAGTGTGCCATCAAAATTCTCAGTCCAGTCAACTGCACCCAAATGCGCTTCAGCCAGAAATATTTGAGCATAAGCGGTTAAACGAGCTTCCGTATACCGCATAGCAGCAAAAGACTTAGGGTCATCAATCGAGCCCCAGTTTCCCTGGCCATCAATTAATGGGTACCGATAAGAAAATGACTGCGCCATAAGCACCATCGTTTCGTAGCAAGCAGACTCACCATGTGGATGAAACTTACCAAGAACATCACCGATAGTCCGTGCAGATTTTTTATATTTTGCTGTTGCTTTCAGACCAAGTTCTGACATGGCGTATAAGATTCGACGTTGAACTGGCTTCAGACCATCGCCAACAAATGGCAAAGCACGATCTAAGATGACATACATAGCATAGTCAAGGTAGGCTTTCTCGGCATACTGACTTAATGATTCTTGTGGGATTAATGTCATGACAACAGTCTCGGGATAATTTCCCTCGATTCTACCTTATTTTTTAGCTAATATTCAAGTACTGCACTGGCTTTTCTTGGTGTAGATCAAGCTAAAGTGTTTTATCTGACTGACTTTTTCTTTGATAGGCTGATATACTCTGATCAAAACAAGGATGACCTGACCTTGATATAGCTTTGAAATCATGACCACTGCATGGTCTTTTTATCACTGTCCTTGACTAAGGAAGTACAAAACAGCATAGGCAAGCAATTTTTCTAGATCTCTTTTTAACATGCCTAAAGAGCATTTACTGTTAAAAAAATATTTCTCTCCTCACACTCACCTGACTTAAAACTAGGCCTTCAAAAAAATCAGGGACTCTGTTTCAGGCATGGCTGTGAGCCAAATCGCTCTACATCTGTACACATATAAGAATCTGAATTGATAGCGCATTTTGCTAACGTTTAATAGCACAACCCGACTGTCCTATCATTTTCAACATTTGAATTTATCCTACGTGCCGTAAGACGCCTTCGTTTACGTGGGTGATATAAGGCACACCTTCCGTCATACTGGCTACGACGGTGTGCATTGCCCTTGGATATATTGCTTGAGGCGTTCAATCGGGGCGTCGCCGCAACTGCCTGCAAAATAGCTTGGCGACCAAGTACATTTTTCCAATAGAATTTTTCGATCTTTTCGCCGAACTCTTGCCTAAGATGCCTTGAGGAGACCCCTTTTAGTGAGTTGACCAATAAAGATTGCTTATATTCGTCGAGATTTTCAACACAAACTTTCTACTCATCTTTGTAAGAACCACGCGATGATCGTTGTAGAAGCGTTGAGAGTGAAGAATATGAGTAAATCAGCAAAAGGCGGTATAGATAATCCAGGTAAAAGGATTGCAGCAAAATCTGGATTAAATAAATCAATCTTAGATCAGGGTTGGCATGAGTTTCGGCGACAACCGACCTATAAGTTAGAGTAACGCGGAGGTATTGTTGTTGAGGTAGACCCTAAATATACCAGTAAGCGATGCTCAAATTGCGACCATATCGATGCACTTAATAGGCAATCACAGTCAAAATTCGTTTGTATGAAATGTCATACTGAGATGAATGCTGATGTGAATGCCGCGAAAAATATTTTAGCGGCAGGGCATGCCGTGTTGGCTTGTGGAGCAAGCGCCCAAGCGCGGTGATGAAGCAAGAACCTACCGTGACTTTTAGTCGCGAGAATCACCTTCGTTTAAGGAGGTGAGGATGTCAATGTAAAAAGATAATGCTGAAAGGGCTCGGCAATATCACTTGTTTAGATTGAATATCTTTAACGAGTTCTGCCACAGCTGTTGTTGTGCTTGCTCTTCACTCACTTGCCAAAGATGCGCGACAGTCTGCCCAACACAGCTTACATAAGCAGGCTGATTTTCATGACCGCGATGAGGCACAGGAGCTAGGAACGGGCAATCTGTTTCGATAAGAACTTTGTCACGCGGCAAAGCACTCATGACTTGCCGCAACGCATCTGCTTTATTAAAAGTGATAATTCCTGAAAATGAAATATAAAAACCCAGATCAACGGCCTGCTCGGCCATAGATAAGTCTTCAGAAAAGCAATGCAATATCCCCGTCACACCTTCCTTGTAGCAGTCTCTCAAATTGATTAGTGTGTCTTCTTTTGCTTGCCTTGTATGAACAATCAAAGGCTTTTGATATGTTTTGGCTAATTGGCAATGCCGGGTGAATGATTCTTGCTGAGCCTTCATCATCCCCTTATCTTGCGAACGATAATAGTCCAAGCCCGTCTCACCAATGGCTACAACCTTCTGATGCTGTATCTGCATCTCCAGCTGCTGCCAGTCTTGCTCTATTAGATTGTTACAGTCATTGGGATGAAAGCCTACTCCAGCCCAGATCATTTCAGCTAAACCAGTGCACTCAACTGCTTGACTATTTGTCTTTTTATCTACACCCGGAACAACTATGCCTTTGACACCATGGCTCAAGGCAGCACGAATGCATTCATCCATGCTTTGATTCTTCAAGTAATATATGTGCGCGTGAGTATCAAACCACATAATCAGCCCCTAGATCAAAGCAAAGTCATTATTTTGTGAATGCTCTTTGTACACGACAATATCATGGTGGAGTTGCTTAAGTGAACGAATCCATGGTTTATTTACCTTATGCAAGGCACTCAGATTTGTGAGTGTCTGCTTGGCTGACTGATAGTTGCCTACAGGGCCTATCAATAACAAGTACCAAGGATCTTGGTTGCGCTCAGCAAGTACTATCCTAAGTCCCTCATGTGAAAACAATTCGACCCATAGCTCCACTTCTTTCATACTCTTAGTTGCTGCAGCTTGCACAATATAACCCTCTTGCTGCATTAATTCTCGCGTATCACTCGCCACTTTCTCTTGTATCTTATGTTGAGACAGCGCTTGCTCTGCTATGATTTTCTGACTGTGTTCTGTCACCTGGTCAGAAGCAACAACTAATGGCGCATCACTTTGTCTGACATGGTCTTCTTCTTCTCGAGCCATTTCGGCTACTTGCGTAAGAAGAGTTGTTGTTTTTGCTAACTTCTGCTGCTGTAGACTTTGATCATTTAGAGCAACTATGCCCTTATTGCCTGACTCTAAGTTTTCGTCAAAATCTTGTGAGGACAGCCTTGAAACCTCTTCTTTCTGATTTATTAACTTCTGCTGTAGACTTTGATCATTTAAAACAACCATGTCCTTATTGCCTAACTTTGATTTTTTGTCATGATTTTGTAAAAACAAGTCTGGCAAACTTTTTTTCTGACCAACGGATTGTCTGTCAGAGAAATAAGACCAAACACGCTGACTGGAATATGCAGCACATAGACAGAGGCAAGCAACAAGGGCATAAAACAGTATAACAATTTGAGGGCTCATTCTTGACCCAATCGTGTCATTAGTTGATCTCTGCTGCATATCATGAGACTTTTTCTGCTCTAACAGCAGATCTCTCATATGAACAGCGGCAACACGATTAACGTCACGAGCCACTCCAGAAGACAGTTCATAAATACGGCTCACAACAGTATCATTCAACTGAGCATGGTCAAGGCCTTCTAGACCAAGTATGTGACTCAAATATTTTTTCACCTGCTCTTTACTCATTGGTGACACAACAATTGTGTCAGTAGTGATTGAATAACCCCCATTATCAATCAAGACTTTTATTCGATCACCCAATATAGGAAGGCCAACCAAAACTAGCTTAAGCTGATTCGAATTAATTTCTTTGAGAGCTTCAGCAAGAAACACCAGGGTTTCGTTTGGCAGGTTATGAGCATCATCAATAACAAGAAGAAAAAACCGCTCTGAATTATTGATCACATGAATAAAGGCATTTTTTTTTGCTTCGATCGTGACAAGATCTAATCGCACATCCAGCACAAACCTCTGCACTATTGCTTTGAGTAGATTGTTTGGCTGCATTCCTTTAGTTGCAAATAACCATGACGTCTCGTAGTTGCTTTCCAGCTTATATTGTGCTGCATAAAGACTTTTACCAACCCCTGTCACGCCAGAGACAACAACCATATCACTTTTTTTGATAGGGAAAAGTGGCTGCCAGAACCAATTATCACCACCATCCAAGGGGTGCACAGTTCGAAAAGGGTCTTCATGCAAACCCCACTGACGCCAATATGTGCCTCGTTCAACCATAGTGACATGACCAATAACTTTATACAGAGCTCAAGGTAACTGCCTTCTTAATTAAGTGCAATGAAAAACTAGCAAGACTTAGCACTTTAGCATTGTTCTCAGGCAGTTATTGACATGGGCGGCCCTACAGAAAAAGAAAGTCATACAATATGTTGAATATACTACGTATTTAGTTATATAATTACACCGATTGCATAACATCATATGTCTCTTCTTTTTCATGGAACACCCAAATAATGATCGACACATACCACACAACAAACAAATCAAAGACTGAAAACCAGCAATTCATTCAGAACATTTTATCTGAAAAAACAGGTTCCCCCCCAAAGCAGCATGTGCTAATCAACGGAAAAGATGGGAAACCTTTTTGCAGCACCCACCCCTACCATTTCAACCTTAGCCACACGGGTGATGATCTCATCATTGCTATAAGTGATCTTCCAGTTGGCATTGATCTTGAAAAATCCAACAGACAAGTTCTCCCCGCCGTACGAGAGCGCATCACCTCTCATGAAAACAATCTCATGCAACTGAATGATATTGAATGTTGGGTAGTCAAAGAGGCTGCAGTGAAATATTCAGGAGGCGGTTTTTCACATATGTCTGGCATTGTCTTTGCATCAACACTTGTGCCAGGAGAGTGGACTCAGTTCATACATCCCGAGCATCAATATTCAGGCTATATAACCCTGCGCCATCACGGTAAATTTATATGGGCTGTGGCAACAAGTAAGCCCGCCCCTATTAATTGTCACTGGTCGATTTGACATCCTCATATGATCCCTGAAAATTAAGCTGGCACTAGATTGCTCACTCCCAGAGGCTGCTGTTGCTACTTTATTATCCATGCTCCTATTGACAGTAACAAAGATCAATATGACAGTACGCTGTATTTTCAACCCCTAAATCAATGCCGATGCATTTTAATTGCACCATTAATAGCTCAGCTCTTATGAAATCTTATCCAATTTATTTTGTATACTGAAGATCTTCGTAAAAGTCGCTCCTATATTATCCTACCTAAATTCATAAACTTATCTTTAATCGTTTTCACCAATATTTTTGAAACCATTGCCCCTAAAATTAGGATTGACTGCCTAATAATGCATGACACCACGGTGACCATCCTGTCCGCCCATAACCGTGCCAATGATTTCATGCTCAAGAACAAGGCAAAGGGTCTTCGCCAACTCCTTTTTTCCTATCTAAACTTTTGTTCAGATCGTTCCATAAGCGAGTTAACTTACAAACTGACTTGTTCTCTATCTTTCTCACTGTATCGACGGATTATTACCATATTTATTAGGACAGGCATTGAAAATCATTCTACCGTCACACACTTAGCCAAATTACGAGGCTTATCAATATTACAGTCTTTCTTAGAGGCAGTATAGTAAGCGATAAACTGTAATGGAATACAAGTTAATATACTATATAACGATCTTTGATATTGGTGGCTCATTAAAACTCTGCCAATCATTTTAGAAATGTCCACATGAATGACATGACCTTCTCTGGCTTTAATTTCATCAATATTGGCATTTATTTTGGGTTTCATAAAATGGTCAACCAAAGCAACGGTGGGGTGCTGTTGATCAATAAGTGCCAACGGACCATGTTTTAATTCTCCTGCTGCATAAGCTTCAGCATGAATATAGCTTATTTCTTTCATCTTAAGAGCTCCCTCCATGGCTATGGGGTAGAGGTGGTCACGCCCCACGTATATCACATGCTCAAAATTAGAGAGATACGAACCTATATCTTGCCACACCTCAGCCTCATCAATAATCATTTTAGCCGAAGTAACCATGTCATTCATGTCTGAGGGGAGCCAATAAGCTCCACTTGCTATACGCCCCAATGACAGCAGTGCGAATAACTGACCGGTAAACGCTTTGGTCGAAGCAACGCCCATTTCAATCCCTACATTCAATGGGATAGTGACAGTACTGTGTTGCGCAAGATAGCTTGTTGGCACATTACAAAACGCTATCACATTTTCAATGCCACTCCCTTTTGCATACCCTGTTGCAGCAATAGTATCTGCTGTTTCACCGGACTGAGATATCACAATGATGCATGTGCTATCTAAAATGACCGGCTCCCGGTAACGGTACTCACTGGCTATCTCAATCATGCATGGCTTTTTAAGCCATCGTTCATACCAATAACGTGCAACACATGCTGCATGATAGCTGGAGCCACAAGCAATGATATGGATATATTTTGACTGTGATATGATTTTTGCAGCCTCATACATATCTTTGTCGTACTGATACAACTGCGCCTGATACTCCAGTCTTTCTGGTTGTTCCATGATTTCTTTCATCATGTACGTCTCATGCCCATCTAATGACACATCACTTGCCCTTGTATTGTGTGCAGTTAACATCAACTGAATGGCTTCATCCGTTAAACGAAAGCCTTGAGACAAAGAACAACAAAATGGCTCATCTTCAGGTATTTGCGTATACACATTGGACCAGCGAGCAAGGGTGTTTAAATCAGAAGAAACATATATGCCTTCATCAGACCTACCATAAAGCAAAGGACGACCATGACTTACACCAAATATCTCATCAGGAAATTGCGACGACAGACACAGAAAGGCGTACTGCCCATCCAAATGTCTGCATATATCATCTATTGCAGATAGCATCGACATGCCTTTTACACGAACACGGTATTCGATCAAACAAGCTATCACCTCCGTATCTGTCTCCGAATGCAATTGATAGCCTCCTTGAGACTGACACCATACACGCAACGACTCATGGTTTTCGATAATTCCATTGTGAATAACTGAAATTTGACCACATTGATGCGGATGAGCATTAGCTTTAGTAGGCTTGCCATGTGTGGCCCAACGGGTATGCCCCATGCCTACCCTGGACTTAATTTCCAATGGATCATGCTCTGAAATCAGCGAATCGATATCTCCCACAGACTTGATAACACGAATTCCTTCACTATGAATGGCTGCAATGCCAGCAGAGTCATAACCCCGATACTCAAGAAGTTTGAGTGACTCCAGCAACACCGGAACTACCTCACGGTGATGTAATAATGCTGCAAATACTCCACACATTTAATAACCTTTAGAATATAACAACGCATTATATCTCAAATCATGATTATGAAACAAGCTTTTATCGGATATAACTCATAGCAAGAATTATACGATAGAATATTATTTTACAACCGTGAGAAGAGCCTAAAAACAAAAGAAACATCTGTAACAGCATAACAATAGCCTTTTTTAATATTTATTAAGAAATAATTATGCGTTGCGCATACTATTAAATATTTCTGAATAAAGTTGTTGTTTTTTTAATGTTTTTTTAATAGGATATATTTGATTTACTTTCATGATATACTTTTATGATTTCACATCATAGCATACAACTAAATAGCTATTTCGCCCATGTCTCTGCTGAGCGCATAGCACAACAGGTTATGCAAATCTGTGGTCTGAATAGAGTCACAAGCAAATCGCCACACCTTGGCATCAATTTCACCATAGGAATAATGAATGTTGTTTTAACATGCATTGACGTTCTTTCTGTAGCTATGCCAAATACTCCTCTGTTCCGAGAATATACGCTTCTCGTAGCTTTTGAAATTAAAGATTGCATTATTGATATGATGGTAGCCACTTCCAGCAATCATTCTGTCTGTAAGTCCTTATTGTTAACATTCATAAGCAGAATCTCTAATCAAGTTAGAAGCATAGGCAACACTTACATCAAGAAATCCATTTCTCCAATTATGAAAAAGCAACTTTTGTTTTATGCAGCAAAGTTTATTACAACGTCCCTATCTTTGGTCCTAACAAATCAAATATTGTGTGTCGCTCTCTATCTACTAATCAATTACATACTGGTCAAGCTAAATGATAAGATAGGAAAATTATTAAGCCAACACAAAATAATAGACCGTATTTTTGAATGGGATGCTGGGAGACGGATACGTGACGGATTCATTGTTCTCTCCGAATCACTTCTTAAACGCAGACCGATAGGGCAAACGTCTCATGAAATTAACGAAAGGCCCTCTGTTACATCATTAGTACGCTGAACTGGCTCATTGGCAGGCTGAACTGGCTCATTGGCAGGCTGAACTGGCTCATTGGTAGTGTATTGGCCCCCTCTTAAATAGCCTTCAGTGAAGTCAACTATCCCATCTACTACGCTTTTGAGTACACAGGAAATGGCATATTGTATGGCTACCTCTAATATAATGGCTGGCCATGTATGTCCAACGAACAAAATTGATAAAAGAAGCTTGCCAACTAAGTTCAACAAATAATATTTGCTTACTGACTTTGCATTTCTTTTTAAAAACATAGCTACTGTGTCTGTCCAGTTTTTTCCAGAAGATATCTCATGCGCAGCATAGCATATAGACACATAAAATTTCTCAGTCATTTTATTCATACACACATACTGACCTATTTGCATCGGTAGATAATCTACACTCATATTCACTGCAAAGTTATAAATATCATTGCTGCCATTGCTCTCAGAACTACTATCATGTATCAAAAAAGGAAGAGCAATACTCGAAACTTTGCAAGAATTTTGAATAATAACAACATATTTATCTTTAACAAAGTCGTTAGCTGCTAAGGCTTTTACTGAATCCAGTATAAGATTAGAGCCATGGGAAAAATAGTCTCTGTTCAACATGTTATTACCCCCTTATTATTTTTAAGTCAATTCTATACTAAATCATCTAGAACGTCAATAAGGTGCTTTTACTTTCCTTATCGTTTTTTGGTTTTGTGCTCTGCACACAACCCATTCACCCACGCCCACTTCTTTAGTAATCACCGATCCTGCACCAACAAGTGCATGTGACCCAATACCTATAGGCGCAATAAGACAAACATGTGCACCAATAAAAGCATATTCCCCAATAGTTGTTGGGTACTTCTTTACCCCATTATAATTACAAAATATTGTGCCCGCACCAATATTACAGCCCTGACCTATCTGGCCATCTCCTAAATAGCAAAAATGTTTGGCTTTTACTTCCGAACCTATTTTGCTCCTCTTTGCCTCTACATAGTTTCCTAAAACACAGTGATCTCCGACATGACTGTGTTGAATGTGGGCAAATGGGCCTACCTGAGAACCTTCAGAAATAACACTGTTTTCAATAATAGTATAAGCATGGATCTGAGCTTTTTTTTCAATACGTGACTGCTTTATCACACATCCAGACTCTATAATGGCTTGCTCTTTAATATCCACATTCCCAATAAAAGAACAACCTGGCTCTATCACCACTCCTGGCTCACAACTCAATTCCCCCATCACAACAAATCGATGCGGATCTCTTACTTCAACTCCTCTGTTAAGCAAAACATGCGCATACTCTAAATAGAACCTTTTCTCCAACTCGACTTTCTCACGTAGAGTACTGATACGCTGACAACACCAGGATTTAACCTCAATATGCTTTGCTCCTTGGAGGGAAGGTGCCTCAGGTCTGCTCTGCAACATGGCCTGTGTCTTTAGATTCTCACGGAGGCAAATCGATGGGGCCTGTCTAAACGTGCCATCTTGCCCACCACTGGGGGATATGACTGCGTTTTTTTCATTTAATAGCTTCTCTAACTCACTAGCCACCGCAGGCATATAACAATCGACCAGGACACACTGATCACCTATAATTTCATTAGCTATACTTTGATATAAATCAAACTGCACGTGTTTTCGTGCTTGGATTATTTTCACATGGGGAGAAGCTTCTTTGATTGCACTAACATCTGATGAGTTTGTCACTATCAATGTTTGCTCAACATATTTCGATAAAACATCAAAAGGCCACAACCACAAAGCTTTTCCTGCAAAGGTCGTTAAAGGCGACACACACTCTTGAGGATCACTAAGCGCGAAAATAATAGCAGTTCTAGTAACCACGCTTGCCTCTCATCTTCTGAATTAGCTTAATTTGGCTCAGTGCATCTGCAAGCTCTTTATACACTTCCGAAAAATTGATCTCACCTTGCTGACGTGACAACATCTCTTGTGCACGCCTTTGTGCTTGCATAGCTTTGGCTTCATCTAAGTCTTGTGCCCGCTCACCACTATCGGCAAGAACAATGACAGAATAAGACTGTACTTCAACAATTCCTCCGGAAACATAGTAATAATCTTCCTGATCACCATTAACCACCATCAACTGACCTGACGAAAGACGTCCTAACAGAGGGGCATGGTTTGGCAGGATTTCTAAATCACCGACTTCTCCCGGACATATCACACGCTGGGCTTGACCATTGAATAGTGACTTTTCAGCAGTCACCACTGTTACATCAAGAAACGTCATTCTGCCATGCCTTTCGCTTTCTCCAAAACTTCATCTATTGTCCCGACCATATAAAATGCTTGCTCAGGCACATGATCTAAATCACCATTCAAAATGCTCTTAAATCCGTCAACCGTATCTTTTATATTCACATAACGCCCTGACTGTCCAGTAAACACCTCTGCAACATGAAAAGGCTGTGAAAAAAAGCGTTGCACTTTTCGTGCACGGGCTACAGAAATCTTGTCTTCCTCAGAAAGCTCATCCATACCAAGAATCGCAATAATATCTTTGAGTTCTTTATAACGCTGCAAAACTTTCTGCACACGCATGGCCACATCATAATGTTCATGCCCTATAATTAAGGGATCAAGCTGTCGTGACGAAGACTCCAGTGGATCAATGGCCGGATAAATACCTAATTCAACAATTTGACGTGACAACACAACCGTAGCATCCAAATGTGCAAATGTTGTTGCAGGAGAAGGGTCAGTCAAATCATCTGCCGGGACATAAACAGCCTGGACAGAAGTAATTGAACCTGTTTTCGTCGAGGTAATCCTCTCTTGAAGTTGGCCCATTTCTGCTGCCAAAGTTGGTTGATAACCCACAGCAGAAGGCATGCGACCTAGCAAAGCTGATACTTCCACACCAGCAAGGGTGAACCGATAGATATTATCAATAAACAATAGCACATCTTGCCCATCATCCCGGAATTTTTCAGCTATAGTTAAACCAGTATTTGCGACTCGCAAGCGGTTTCCTGGTGGCTCATTCATTTGCCCATAGACCAAAGACACTTGATTTAAAACACCCGAGTCCTTCATCTCACCATAGAAGTCGTTCCCTTCACGCGTACGTTCACCTACACCAGTAAAAACTGAATTCCCCTTGTGCTCAACAGCAATATTACGTATCAATTCCATCATATTAACTGTCTTTCCCACACCAGCGCCACCAAACAGTCCGATCTTTCCTCCTTTAGCGAAAGGAACGAGAAGATCAATGACTTTGATGCCTGTAGGCAGCATTTCTGCCTCGGTTGACAATTCCGTGAAGCGCGGAGGATCTTGGTGAATAGAGCGCATCTCATCGCCTTCAATTGGACCCTGAAAGTCAATTGGCTCCCCGAGAACATTCATTATTCGGCCTGATGTCGCCTTGCCTACAGGAACTTCAATAGACCGCTTGGTATTAATGACTCTCATATGGCGTTTCAAGCCATCAGAACTGCCCATGGCAATCGTTCTGGCTGTTGAGTCCTTGACCTGTTGCACCTCAAGGACAAGGTCGGTTTGCTCAACAATCAAAGCATCGTATACATTTGGCACTTCTCCATCAGGAAAACGCACATCGATAACGGCTCCGATTACTTGGGTGATCTCCCCTAAGGCTTTTGGTTTGACTGTTGTATTCATCTGCTCCCCCTCAACTATTGGCTCCAGCGACAATCTCAGAAATTTCTTGAGTAATAGCTGCTTGACGTATTTTATTGTAATCCAATTTCAGTGATTCAATCAGATCATTTGCATTATCAGTAGCACTTTTCATAGCGACCATTCTCGCTGCCTGCTCAGCAGCAATATTCTCAACTACCGCTTGATATACTTGTGACTCTATATAACGACGGCACAACAGAGTCATTAAATCCCTGGCTTCTGGCTCATAGATATAGTCCCAATAATCTTGTTTTGGCTTAACTTCAGATTTTGGAAATGGCAATAACTGTTGTATGATAGGCTTTTGAGTCATCGTATTGACAAACCTATTGTATACTAGATTAAGTTGATCGCACTCACGTCTCTCAAAACGATCCAACATCGACTTAACAACACCTATCACATCTTGCACACTTGGCTTATCTGACATATGTTTGGTCTGCGCAATGACTTCAATTCCATGATTGCCAAAGAACTGTATAGCCTTCTGCCCGATCAAACTGAATTCTTGCTCCACACCCTTGTCAGTGCATTTTTGCATATGCATCATTAACTGGCGAAACAGGTTCAAATTCAACCCCCCACACAAGCCTCTATCTGATGAGATAACAATAAAACCTGCCCTTTTTACAGGACGGCTCTCCAAATACACATGCGGATCTTGTGTTGTCGCATAGGCCATATGTTCAATAACACGTCTGATATGGTCAGCATAAGGCCTTCCCTTGCTCATCTGATTTTTCTTGCGGCCCAACTTGCTTGCAGCAACCATTTGCATAGCACGCGTGATTTGCTTCGTTTGCTGCGTAGCTTTGATAGTTTGCCTGATTCGCTCACCAACTGCCATAATTACCAACCTTGCTCTTTATGCAGTGACTTTAATCCAGTTTCCACCAGATCCTCTATCTCTTTTGTCAATCCTTCGCTGGACTGAATTTTCTCTAAAACATGCGCTTGTTTTTCTGTGAAGAAAGTATGCAGCGAACGCTGATAGGAAGAAATATCCTTAAGTGGAACACGATCCAAATGCCCCTTATCAGCGACATAGAGACTCAAGGCCATCAAAGATTGCGAAAGCGGCTCAAATTGTTGCTGCTTCAATAACTCCACTACCTTTTCCCCATGACTCAGCTGCAGGCGTGTTGCTTCATCAAGATCTGATGAAAATTGTGAAAAAGCTTCCAACTCTCTGTACTGTGCCAATGCCAAACGGATTCCGCCGCCAAGCTTCTTAATGATCTTAGTCTGTGCTGCCCCACCAACTCGAGACACTGAAAGTCCTGAGCTAATCGCTGGACGTATCCCCGCATTGAACAGACCCTCATCAAGGAAGATTTGCCCATCGGTAATTGAAATGACATTGGTAGGCACAAAAGCGGACACATCCCCCGCTTGTGTCTCAATGATTGGCAGTGCTGTTAATGAGCCTGATTGACCTTTCACTTGACCACCGGTTTGCCTCTCCACATATGCAGCATTGACACGTGAGGCCCTCTCTAATAAACGTGAATGCAGGTAGAAAATATCACCCGGATAGGCTTCACGCCCCGGAGGACGACGAAGCAGCAAAGAAATCTCACGATATGCCACCGCATGTTTAGACAAATCATCATACACAATTAAAGCATCTTGACCTTTATCCCTAAAATACTCGCCCATTGTACAACCACTGTAGGGAGCAATGTACTGCAATGCTGCTGCCTCACTGGCAGTAGCACAAACAATGATGGTGTATTCCATCGCCTCTGCTTCGGTTAATCGATTGACAATATGGGCAACTGTTGAAGCCTTCTGCCCAATAGCCACATACACACACGAAACATTTTTCCCCTTTTGATTCAAAATTGAATCAATAGCAATAGCTGTTTTTCCTGTCTGGCGATCACCTATAATCAACTCTCTTTGACCGCGGCCTATCGGCGTCATTGAATCTATCGCAGTGATTCCAGTCTCAAGAGGAACTGTCACTGACTGCCGATCAATGACCCCTGGAGATATTCTTTCCACAGCCGAATTCTCTTGCACGTCCACAGGACCATGACCGTCAATAGGATGACCAAGCGCATTGACCACACGACCAAGCAATTCTGGGCCAACAGGCACTTCAAGAATTTGACCAGTTGTTGTAACAGTTTGGCCTTCCTGCAAATGACTTGACGAACCAAGAACAACAGCTCCCACCGTATCTGTTTCTAAATTCAAAGCCAGACCATAGCCTCCTGCTTCAAAGCGAATCATTTCACCTGACATAACATCTGTCAGACCATATATCGTGATAATTCCATCCTGAATACTAACGATTGTCCCTTGATTTTCAATAGAACTAGACTTGTCAAGATCCTTGAGTCGTTTAGCAACAATACCTGCAATTTCATTTGCACTTAAATTCATAACATACCTCTAAAACATGGTTGTCGTTGCCTGGAGATCAACTGCCAGACGCTTAAGACCAGAACGGATGCTGGTATCCCAGACGCATCCATTAAAACACAACTTAAACCCACCGATGAGTGAGCGATCCTGAACTGTTGTTATGGAAATACGCCCTTCCTGATGCTTAGCCAACCATTTTTCAATATGACCCAAGGCCCCTTTATCCAACTTATGTGCACAATACAATACAGCATCCACTTTCTTATCTTGCGCAGACATACACTGCTGAAATATTTGACTAATTTGCATAAGAACATCGAGTCTTTTTTGTTGTACAAGCATCCATAAGGCTTGCTGCATAGACTGTGTCAGCTCCCAGCCACACTTTTCTGCACATGGCTCTATTATAGACATCTTGTCAGCCATAGAAATGACAGGGTTTTTCATTGTTTTTTGAAACTCAGTACACGTCATCCAGGACACCATATCTTGAAGCATGCGATTCCATTTTTCCTGCACCCCATGCACACATGTGTAGGCGAAAAAACCCTGTGCATAGGATCGAGCAATCATCCACTCACTCACTTCGGCTCTCCTCTACAATCTTATTAACAAGCTTCTTATCCACTTTGACATCAACTCCGTCGCAAAGGATCGCCTTGGTTGCTTTGACAGTCAAGTTAGCTACTTCAGCGAGGAGCTTCTCATGCGTTTGCTGCTTCTGCTGCTCAATATCACCCTGAGCACGCTCAACTATACGCTGGCGCTGCTGTTCTGCAATTTCATTTGCATGGTCTAACGTTTGACGCACACGTTCTTCAGTATGCGCTATCATCTCTCTTGCCTCTATCTTTGCTTTCTCTACTATTTTTTGTGACTCTTTGCTGGCTTGAGCAAGCTTTATCCTGCTTTGCTCAGCCTTATCAAGACCATCTTGAATCATGCGCCGCCGCTCCTCTAGAACATGGTGTATTGGCGGCCATACAAATTTCATTGTCAAACTGACAAACACAAGAAAAATAATGACCTCAACTAGTAGAGTTGCGTTGATACTCATGCTATCCCCTAGACCGCTGCTTTCTCAACCAACGCGGCAACAAATGGATTTGCTACTGTAAACCACAGAGCAATACCAACACCAATCATGGTCACTGCATCTAACAACCCCGCAACAATAAACATCTTCAGCTGCAGCATTGAAGCCATCTCTGGCTGCCTTGCAGCGCCTTCTAGAAACTTGCCTCCGAGAATCCCAAAACCAATGGCTGTCCCAATGGCTCCCAGACCAATAATAATCGATACAGCAATAGCTGTATAGCATTGTATTTGAGCAACTTCAGTAATCATAATATCTCCTGGTTAATGGTCTTGTTTGACCATACTGATGTACACAATCGTCAGCATCATAAATATAAATGCCTGCAAAACGATAACAAATAAATGAAAACCTAGCCATACTCCAGCAAAAATCCATTGCACAGTAAAAGGAATAAGTGCAATAAGAATAAAAATCAATTCACCTGCGTACAAGTTCCCAAATAACCTTAAGGAAAGCGAGATAGCTTTGGCAACATCTTCGACAAGACGAAAAGGGATATTAATAAAAAAAAGATAAGGCGAGAATGGATGACTGGCATAGTCTTTAAACATACCTAAGCTGCCTTTAGCTCTAAACCCATAGAAAAACATGATAAAAATTACACTCAATGACAGAGCAAACGTTAAAGACAGATCTGCTGTAGGCACAGCACGCCATTCTTGGTAACCCGCTTTATTTGCTATCCATGGCAATAAATCAACAGGAACAATGTCCATAAAGTTCATTAAAAACACCCAAATAAAAATAGTCAAAGCCAGTGACACTAAGAACACATCACGTTGATGTATTGAATCCACCACTTGCTGTTCAACAAACTCAATCAAGCTCTCCACAGCATTTTGCAACATTGAAGGATGAGCGACACTCGATTTTTGCGCTGCATGGATCATCACAAATAGCATGAAAACACCCAATGCCAATGACGTAAAAATAGTATCTAAGTTTAGCGTCCAAAAACCGGCATCACCATTAAGTGCGCCTGTTTTAAGATTATATTGTAAATGCTTTAAATGGTGCTGTATGTAAACACTTGGCGTCAATACTTCTGTCATCATTGTTTCGTTTCTATAGACCTGTATAATCTAAAGAATTGTAGCCGTCCTGTCAAGGTCAAAGTGCTCACACGTCCCCTCTCTCTTTCTAAAAACCAACTACACTCAAAGCAATTCTCTCTCTAAAAGACATTGACTCTTTCATTAATTAAGTAGATCTTGACAAAGAACATGCTTGCTGCCTAAATTTAGTGAAACGTATACCGTTCTCTAACAAACAATGATTTGAGGTGAAAAATGATACAACCAGTAAAGACCAGATTTATCATATGGGCTATGATTTTGGGGAGCAGTACAGGCATAACCATACACCACTTTGGCATACATCTCAATTTTTTTAACGAGGCAGTGATAGTCGGATCAGACCTATTCATGCGTCTTATAAAAATGTTGGTTGTCCCTGTTGTTTTTGTGTCACTCATGACCGGGGTTGGCTCACTTAAAAACATCGGCACACTTGGACGAATAGGATCAAGGACACTCTTTTATTATCTATTGACCACTGCACTTGCCATATCCATTGCCTTATTGATAGCCTATATCACAAAAATTGGGACATATTTGCATATGGTTTTTGATGGCAACTTGGTTTATGAAAGTATTCAAAGCCCTTCCCAAGTCATCACTCAGATCATCCCCATCAACCCATTTAAGGCGCTGGTAGAAGGCCATATGCTGCAGATCATATTTTTTGCCATAATTTTTGCTACAGCCATAAACAAAACCGACAAGCATCGTGAAAAACTGATGGATTCCTGCCAAAGAGTGAATGACGTATTGATGAACCTGGTGATGATTTGCATGAAAACAGCTCCCATCGGCGTGTTTTTCCTCCTTACCAAGGCTTTTTGCCAAGTTGGGTTTGGTGCTATGTATAATATGATGGCTTATATGATAGTCGTTGCCTGCGTTTTGCTTATTCAACTTATCGTGACCTATGGCTTATTTATCAAAGTCATTGCCAAACTTTCTCCCCTTGTTTTTTTCAAGAAGATGACAGACTGCATGTTATTTGCTTTTAGCGTATCCAGTTCCAATGCCTCCATCCCACTTGTGCTTAAAACAATCAAAGAAAAACTTGGTATCTCGAATTCAATTGGCTCGTTCGTAATCCCGATGGGAGCGACAATCAATATGGACGGTACCGCTATCATGCAAGGAGTCGCAACTGTATTTATAGCGAATGCGTACAGTGTTGATATTGGCATTTATGGCTATTTGATTGTCATTGCTATGGCCACCCTCGCCTCGATTGGAACAGCAGGGGTCCCCGGAGTTGGATTAATCATGCTGACTATGGTCTTGCAGCAACTTGGCCTCCCGGTTGATGGGCCTGTCTTAGCTATGATCTTTGGTGTTGACAGACTCATTGATATGTGCCGCACAGCTGTCAATGTTTGTGGCGATGCGATGGTCGCAACCTGTATTGCCCACCATGAGAATCAACTTAACCGTGGACTCTGGACAACAGACCAGACGAGTGATGCAGCCAAAGCAGAGACACCATAGCCAATTAGTAACCAATGTATGGCCCATTGAAAGCCAATAGCGAAATAGACTAAAACAACAAAAAGGGTTATTTTGAAAACCTCTGACAGCCAGAGGTTTTTCACTGCCTGGAGAGGACTTATGTGCCGAGTCACCCACAATCCCTGCGCAAAGCTTAAAGATGCATAAACGACCCAACCAAAGCTAAACTCGAGAGAAGTACAAATAAAAAAAAACAGCCCCAACATTAATTGAATGATGTAAGAACGCCAGATTAGTACGCAGTTCATGTTAACCACAAGTCCAGCTTATCTAAAACAGCCTCATAATTATGCCCCGTTTTGGCAGAGTAAATAATATATTCAACATTCCCATTAACTGCTCTGGCTTGCTTGATTTGCTTTTGTTGTTCAGTCTTAGAGATCTTGTCGGCTTTATTCAACAACACCACCCATGGCAAGTCCAAAGAAACACAAGAATCAAGCAACCATTGGTCTGCTTTTTGCCATGGATGTCTTATATCCATGCAATGCACAACTGCTTGTAATGACCGACGCATCCCCAAATAATCACCAATAATGCCCTCCATTCGACGGATCTGTTGGTGACCTGCTTTTGCATAGCCAACACCCGGAAGGTCAACTATACGCTGCTCTGGAGTGCCATAAAAATTAGCTGTTTGCGTTTTTCCTGGGCGTTGCGACACATGTGCTATCTTTGCACCCACCAACCGATTAATCACAGTTGACTTGCCTGCATTTGACCTTCCACACAGGGCAACTTCTTTGCCCTCATCTGCAGGGAATTGAGAAGAAAAACCACAACACGACTGAAGGGTGAATTGCTGCAGACCAAGACTTGACATGTCTTACACTTCCTCTTTCTGATGATTGTAAAATGACACCATATGCGCACACCTCTTGGCATTAATCTTGTCCGCATGACCCGCTGAGCCAAATGATTGATAGCGCTTCTCACAAACTTGACGCATCGCTACTATTGACTTTTTAAGAAAAGAGCGCGGATCAAAATCTGAGGGGTTTTGTGACAAATGCTGACGAACTGCTGCAGTGGCAGCCAGCCTTAAATCAGTATCAACATTCACTTTTCTCACGCCATGCTTAATTCCTTGCTGAATATTTTTTATCGGAACACCGAAAGTTGTAGGGATTTCTCCACCAAACTCATTTATCTTTGCTAGTAAATCCTGTGGGACTGATGATGAACCATGCATCACCAAGTGTGTTCCAGGAATACACGCATGTATTTTTTTAATACGCTCAATCGCTAATACTTCTTCGGTCGGAGGACGCGAAAATTTATAGGCACCATGACTGGTCCCAACGGCTATGGCCAATGCATCAACCCCCGTTTGAGCGACAAAATCTTTTGCTTCTTGCGGGTCAGTCAATAACATGTCTTCGCTTATATCTCCCTCAGCTCCAGAGCCGTCTTCTTTGCCTGCTGTCAGTGTTTCCAATGACCCTAAACAACCCAGTTCTCCCTCCACTGAAACACCGCATGCATGGGCGACATCAACGACCTGTTTAGTCACGTCGACATTATACTCATAGCTCGATGGGGTCTTCATGTCCTCACGCAATGAGCCATCCATCATCACTGAGGTGAAGCCTTGTTGAATAGAACGATAGCAAACAGCTGGACTAGCACCGTGATCCTGATGCAAGCAGACAGGGATTTGCGGCCAAGACTCGCAAGCTGCCTGTACTAATTTTCTGATAAACTCAGGACCAGCATAACGCCAAGCACCTGCAGAAGCTTGCACAATCACCGGGCTGTTGGTGTGCTCTGCTGCCTGCATGATGGCATGAATCTGCTCCATATTATTGACATTAAATGCAGGAACTCCAAACTCATTCTCTGCAGCATAATCGAGCATTTGTCGTAAACTAATCATTGGCATATTCCTTTCTCCTCGTTGACTTCTTACTCATCTGAAAATGATGAACCACAACTGCATGATGTTTGTGCATTTGGGTTTTTAATAATAAACTGATCCCCCGTCAAAGATGACTCAAAATCAATAGTAGACCCTTGTAAGTACTGACCGCTTATCGGGTCCATAACCACCATAAACTCACTCTCGTCTATGTGGCAATGCATCACCCAGTCATTGGCCTGCTTCTCATGTAGCTCAAAAACATACTGCATGCCCTGACACCCGCCACCAATAACTTTAGCTCGAAAAGCCAAGTCCTCAGTGACACACTCATCCACAAGAAAGGCTATCTTTTTCTTAGCAGGGGCTGTGATTATTAGAAAATTGCTCATGTGCAAAAAATAAATATCGGAGCCGATAAAACATCAGATAGTTGGACCACTCCTGCATACGCTGGAGTCGCTGCATACTTTGCTGCTAAAATAGATACGCTAATAAAACTAAATACATTCTCACACATAATATTTTTACATATACGTTAAATTATTGGTATTATACCTGAAATGAAAGAAATGACAAGGATGAGTCTTATCCAATGCAAAATGAGACTGAAGTGAAATCGTGATTCCAATGCAAATG
>CAZMRQ010000006.1:0-47814 GCA_964568795.1 uncultured Gammaproteobacteria bacterium
TCAGAATTAGCTTTTATCATTAGTTATCTCCAAGTTTTTCATTATTTGCGCTAAATATATAACAAAAGAATATAAAAGTCAATAGCTTAATGCGTAAATATATTTTATTTATTGAAAAGGATGTTCTTTGTTTCAGTTAAGTGTTTTTGTGGCAATGTCTAATAATACAGAGATAGGATATTCCGCCATGTCGTACTGATTGATGTAGAGGGTCTAGACATTGTTATTTCAATGTTGGGAATGTCTTTCAAGGAGACTAAATAGCTGGGCATTTAAATAAAGAGCAGATGATGGTTGATTTTTGATAGGAGGTGTCTTGTGAATGAGATGCCTTTCTTTAGCGATGCAATAGTCACATGTGAGATATTAGCCATAGATTTAATTGCTAACCTCTGGTATTATACAAAAATGCGGCAATGGAGTTAATAACATGAATAATAAAGGCATTTATATACACAGTTCTGAGCATGCGAGTACTTTGGCATTCGCCCATGTTCTTTGTGCTAATAGAAATCAACCAAAAATGTCACTCAACCTGGCTAAAATGTATGAGCGCGGAGAGCCTTTTTTTTCTGAAACAGACTGGGAGAAAGCACTGTACTATCATCAGCAAGCTATCTTAGGGGGTGTTTACGAAAGTTATTATCATTTAGCGCGATGGTACTGCTATGGGGTAGGTCCTTACAAGCGCGATGCCAAACGTGCCAAGTCGCTATTGCATGATGGTGCTGAACATGACGATGCTCACTGCCATTTCCTGCTTGGTTTATGGTATGATCAGGGTTGGTTTGATGAGAGGCTACAACCTCTCAGGGCTGTGCGCGCATACGAGTCAGCTGCTAGATTAGGTCTTGCTGAATCTTGGAGGCAATTAGCACGTTGTTACGTGATAGGTCAGCCGTATTTTAGAAAGCCAGATATAGAGCAGGCAAAACGATGCCGTTACTATTTTCAAGCACAGTCTTAGCAGGAAATCTGCTCATCATGACGTTGGGTTAGCACTTCCACACCATTTGCAGTGACAAGCAAGGTATGCTCCCACTGTGCTGATAGCTTTCGATCTTTAGTAATAGCTGTCCATTGATCAGGCAATATTTTGACTTGATGAGTGCCAGCATTGATCATTGGTTCAATAGTAAAGGTCATGCCTTCTGCAAGGATAAAGTCAGGAATAGAAGGGTGGTCGTAGTGTAAGACCTGAAAGCCTTCTTCATGAAAATCTCTGCCGATGCCATGGCCACAAAACTCTCTGACAGAGCTGAGCCCCGCTTTTTCAGCATGTTGCTGGATAGTCTGTCCAATGTTTTTTAGATTTTGTCCTGGTTTAACCATATTGATGCCAATGTAGAGACATTCTTGGGCAACCAGGCATACTTTTTGAGCAAATGGGGTTGTTTTGCCAACTTGGAACATCATGCTGGTATCGCCGTGGTAGCCATCTTTAATGACTGTGACATCAATATTAAGAATATCCCCTTTTTTAAGCTTTTTTGAGCTAGGGATGCCATGGCAAACGACATGATTGATGGATGTGCAAATGCTTTTGGGAAAGCCGCGGTAGTTGAGGCATGCGGGAATGGCGTTCTGCTCGTTTACAATGTAGTCATGGCAGAGACGGTCAAGCTCAGCAGTAGACACGCCCGGTTTAACATAAGGCGCGATCATATGAAGTACATCCGCAGCAAGCTGCCCGGCTACTTTCATTGCTTTTATTTCAGATTTGGTCTTAATATAACGTTTCATCACCCATTATCGTAAAGGCGAATTGAATTAATGTAAAGAGAGAATTAGTGAGTTGGTTGTTTTTAACTGTCTACTTTGCAGATACTGCCACTGTAGATGGCAAGAGATTCATTCTCTGCAGTTCGGATGGTATAGTGGCCTTTGCTATTTATCCCTTGGCCTATGCCCTCTTTGCGTCGTTCGGTATTGCGCACACGCATGCCGTGGAAATAGTCATGTTTGTTCCAGTCCTTGTGAAGGTTTTTGAAATGATGGAGTGTGCTCGGCTGAATATGTTTCAGAAGGGCTAAAGTAATGGATTGGATAAGTTGATTGCGTGTGATTGGGAGGGATGTCCATTTGTTGAGGATAGTGGGCGCAATTTGTGAGCCTCTTCTTTTTGTAAGAGCGTTGTCTGGATTAAGATTAGCGCCAATCCCTATGATCCAAAATTTATTGCATGCTGAGGATTCAGCGATAATGCCGGAAACTTTGTGATTGTTAATGATGATATCATTGGGCCATTTAAGTTCACATGAGGCATTATGGACTAATGGTTTTAAAATAGTCATTAGAAGATAGCTAACAATCATGCTTACAGGCAAGTGAGTCTCTAGCTTAGGTATGACCCAAGTGGCATTAAGATGTTGGGCGAATGACCCCAACCATTTGCCATTTTGTCCATATCCTTTGTATTGAAAATCAGATGTTATCAAAATGGGCCGGTCATCATTCATGAGGTAGGCTTTGGCGACATCTTGAGTGGAATCACACATTGTATAATGACGGTGAGCTATTTTCTCATGATGAAGAATGGATACAGGGTCTTTATCACAGTCATGCAGCGATTCAGTAGGGTGCTGATCAGCTGATAAGTGTTTATCAAGATCTTGACCCAGCTCTTCTATCGAGGTGTAGTTTTGAGCCAATTGAGGGTGTGACTCAAGCCATTGGTTCAGTTGTATCATTTGCACGATTATGTCCTAATTTTAATTATATATGTTATGTAATTGTACGCATATACGGGTTTTTTGTCAAATAAATGCTTGTTAGTCATTGCTCAGGAATCCGTGAAGTTTTATTAAATATAGCGCATATTTATTCACGATGCGGTTTTCCAAGGAGTGAGGGGAGAGTGAATGAAGGTGTGTTGAGTTCATGAATTAAATGTGCTGTTGATGGAATTCATAAAGAAAAATAGCAAGGGAAGGTAAAAAATATGTAAAGGTGTTCATCTCTTAATATTAGTTTAAGTCATTGAGAAAATAAAAAAACTGCTTATTTTCTCAGTAGAGATGTTTATTAGTGAGGCAATGAGTGATGTATGTATCATTGAGATTATATGAAAATGATTGAAAATTTATATCTAAAGAGTAGTATAGTTAAGGAACAATTTAAGATAGGTTATGGGATATTCGCCAGTGCGTGAGCATTATGTAGCATTGAGCAATTTTATTGATAACGATGGCACATCATCTGAGGCTCGTACTCAGTTGTTTACACAGGCAGTCTCTACTACTCTTTCCGATACCTACAATAACTACCCAGTATGGCTCTACAGTGTGCGTTTTGGGGACAGTGAGATCTTTAAGCTCGTCATTGAAAAACCTGATCTGCAGTGGACTATTAAAGATATAGTGACGCATCTAGTAAGCAATCCTGAATTAAAGAAATCTAAAATAACGCACAAAAAACATGTATGCGATGGTCGAATGCAGATATTGGATTTATTACTTGAAAAGTATAAAAGTGAATGGGATACATGGGTTTCAAATTTTGAATTAGATGATATTGATCTCCTTGCGGCAAATTTTGACTTGCGTTTATCCTTAAAACTATACAATGCCATGAAAGGCTCAGCTAATCATTCTCAGCAGGAGAGATTGGATGGTGTGTTAGATAGGACTGCCAAGTATCTTTCGGGGCAGTGGAGATCAGTAGTGGACGAAAATCCTGTTGAAAAAAGAAGAGGGTTTCAGCATCTTGATAGTGATGGTCCACTCTTGCAGTTGCTTTTTCATTACATGAAAGTTAATCCATCGGGTTTTATTCAAAAGTATATGATCAGTAACAAAGTTTTTTGCGTCCAGGTCCACAGTCGGTTCTTCAACTTTTCCAAAGACTTGCAGAATGATGCGATGATGAAGAGAATATATCTCTTTTTACTTTTTGTGCACCCAAATCTGGATGAGAGCATACTCAGTGATATTGAAGAAAAACTAAAGAACGGTGTTGAGCCACCATGTAGGCTCGAGCAAATAATCAGTCTAATTAAAACTGAGTCTCGAAAGTCAATTTACGCCTATTGTGATAAGCATAGAGACTCTGAACTCTATGATTTTATGAAAGAGCGGTTATTGCCGTTAGATTGCGGCCGGATGAGCACAGAGTCATTGAAGATTTTTCTGCAAAGACCTCCGAAAAACATGCAGTTTTATTCATTTTTAAGTCAAGATTCACATTGTGCTTTTACATTTTCTTTTGAGTCGGCAAATAGGTTTAAGGATACATTGCAACGCAAAGAAGAAGGTTACTATGAGCTAGTACTGAGTATTATAATATGTCTCTATCGCTTAGTAACATCAGTTCGAGATGTTTTGTTGTTTTGTTTAAATATATTGCGTTTTAGTAGCGAGTTTGATCTTATCATTGCAGGTGTACGTTGGGTGGGTGAGCTAGCTTACTACCAGGGATTGAAACCATTATGGAGCAAATGTCAAGAAAAACTGAATGTCTTCTCAACAAAAATTCGAAGTCTCCCAAGTTTTTATTTGACTTTTAGCATGTTGAAACCTCTTCAAATGCAAAAGAAGGGGAACAAAGCGGGGGGTCAATTACCATCTGATGTGATGGGGGGAACTCCAACTCGTCATTAAGTTTAAGGTTTTGTTAATGCAAATTCACTGGATTTTTTTGACTTCATCATACCTGCCATACATTAAAAATAAATGAAGATTTATTTTTTTTCTGCTGAAAGCATTCGATCAAGAGCATCAAACAAATCTCCGTGGTAGCCTATGTCTGCTATTTTGAATATAGGCGCATCACTGTCGTTGTTTATAGCCACGATTAAATGACTGTCCTTCATCCCAGCTAAATGCTGAATGGCTCCAGAAATGCCGATGGCAATGTACACTTTTGGTGCAATGATTTTGCCAGTCTGTCCTACTTGATAGTCATTGGGAACGTAGCCTGCATCCACTGCTGCACGTGATGCGCCAATAGCTGCGCCCATATGGTCAGCCAGTTTCTCAATAAGGGTGAACTTTTCTTTACTTCCTAGACCTGCTCCTCCTGCAACAACCACATCTGCCGATATAAGCTCTGGTCGTGATTGATCAGATTCTTCTTTTGATATATATTCAGTGAGGTTTGCTCGTTTAAATGCGCATGTCCGTTTTTCAGGTTGTTTGCCTTGCATCTTTGCGTCCTGAAATGAACTTAAGCGTACTGTGAGTAAATTCTTTTTTTGATGGCTTTCTACAGTTTCGATGGCATTGCCAGCATAAATAGGTCGTTTGAAAACTAAGGGTGATTCAATGCTAATGATGTCTGTTACTGGAGCAATCATGAGCGTGCCTGCCAGTCGTGGAATGAGGCTGCGTCCAAAGGAGCTGGCTGCTGTAATAATTGTATCGTATTCAGGGATGAGCGGCGATATGGTCGCCAACGTGTCTTCACATGTGGCATTGTCATTTGCTGATTCTATGGTCCAGCAGACCCCTATATTGTCGTGATGCAGTTGCTGATAAATAGATTCACTCGCGCTGCCTAGTAAGCATATATCACAGCGCGGGGCTAACTGTAGTGCACTTGTGATTAGAGGGCGAATCAATGTCATGGGATGAGCAGTGGGCTCAATAATGATTAATGTGCGACTCATAAGATCCCCTTATCAATACATGCATTCATGAAATCATCAAGTTTGTCAAATGGGGGCTGCCCGGTGCGTATAGGTGGTTCACTCACGCGAAGGATTTTAAGTCTCTTTTTTATCTCAATGCCAGTCTCACCAAGATCTTTTTTATGAATCTTTTTCCCCCTGGCTTTCATCAGATTGGGTAAGCTAATATAACGGGGCTTGTTGCATCTTAAATCAGTGGTGATGACGCCATTATTGTTAAATGCACAGGTTTCTAGGCCTCTATCAACTTCACGTGTGACGATCCTTTGGTCTCCGTTGATTATAATCTTGGATGCTTGAGATACTTGAGGCCAGCCGAGGATTGCTGCACACATTTCCCCTGTTTGGTGATAGTCATCATCAATGGCTTGTTTGCCCATCAAAATGAGGTTTGTTGAGGATAGCTTTGCTTCGGATGCAATGATTTGTGCAATATCCAATGACTCAAGGGTTTGGTCGGTCGTAATGTGAAGTGCTTCGTCAGCCCCCATCGCCAGAGCTTGTCTCAAAACATCTTCAGCAACAGATGGGCCAATAGTTAATGCTTGAATATAGGAGGCATGTCCAGCTTCTTTAAGGCGGATTGCTTCCTCACAGGCAATTTCATCAAAAGGGTTCATTGACATCTTAACTCGTTCAGTTTCAACTCCAGTTTGATCTGATTTGACTTGAATAACTACATTGTAGTCAATGACACGCTTGATCGGGACTAATATCTTCATTTTATTTCCTCTATGTATCTTGATAATGAGGCCCTTCGCCGCCTTGTGGCGTTGTCCAGACTATGTTCTGTCCAGGGTCTTTAATGGAGCAGGTTTTACAGTGAATGCAGTTTTGGGCATGGATGAGGAGTTGTGGTTGCTGGTCTTGGTAGATTACTTCGTAGACCTTTGCTGGACAATAACGTGTTTCTGGCGAGTCATACACTTTTAAATTAAGTGAAATCGCTTTTTGTGGATCTTTGAGTATGAGATGACAAGGTTGATCTTCTTCATGATTGACTTGAGCTAGTCTCAGGCAACTGTTGATGTCAAAACGATAGACTCCATCAGGTTTAGGGTAATTGATTTTTTGACACTTGTTTTTGTTTTGAAGCTGATCATGGTCAGCATGCAATGACAAAGTCCAGGGCGCCCGTCCTTGCCATAAGTACTGGTCGACAGCGGCATGCAGCAAGCCTAGAAAGTTCCCACGATAAAATCCTGGACGTATATTGCGACTTCGATGGAGGGCCTGTCCCACCCAGTTGGTCCTCATGTCTCGATCAAAACGGCTGCAAGGTGTATCAATAGTGCTTTGCTGTAAATGTTCAGACACGCACTCAGCAGCAGTGATTCCTGATTGCATGGCTGTATGCGATCCTTTCAATTGTGCATTATCTAAAAAGCCTGCTGCACAGCCAATCAGCATCCCTCCTTTAAATGCACATTGAGGCAGTGCTTGCCATCCGCCTTCATTGAGTGCGCGTGCGCCATAATGCCTGATTTTTCCATCAATGAGCTGTTTTTGGATGAGTGGATGGTCTTTGTATCTTTGGAGTTCTTGAAAGGTGTTGAGGTAGGTGTTCTTGTAATCAAGACCAATAATAAGGCCCAGACTGACAAGGTCTTTGCCCCAATGATATAAAAATCCACCGCCATAGGTGCTGTTGTCCAGTGGCCAGCCCATGGTATGAATGACGCGCCCAGGGTGATGATTTTCTTTGGGGATCTGCCATACTTCCTTGAGACCTAAACCATAGCTTTGAGGGGATTGGCGAAGTTTAAATTCTTTGATTAGCAGCTGCGACAGAGATCCATGCGCTCCCTCTGCTAAGATGGTTTGCTTTGCATAAATTGCTATGCCTGGCTGATATTGAGGTGTATGCTTTCCATTTTTATCAATTCCAAGAGGCCCTGTTTTTACCCCTGTGACTTGCCCTTCATTGATAAGCAGCTCTTTTGCAGAAAATCCAGGGAATATTTGCACCCCATTTTCTTGAGCATAGTCAGCTAGTTTTTGACAGAGCTGGGCAAGGCTAATGACATAATTGCCATTGTTCTGCAGGTTTTTTGGTACTGGCAAGCTTAAAGCCCTTTTTTTTGTTAACCAACAGAAGCGATCCTCAGTGACGGCGGTGTCGATAGGGAAGTTGCGTTCTTTCCAGTCAGGGATTAGGTTGTCTAAGGCTCGTGGGTTAAAGACCGCTCCTGAAAGGATGTGCTCTCCAATTTGACTTGATTTTTCAAGAACAGCAATGCTAAGCTTGTCTTGGCTGAGTTGAGCAAGACGTATGGCGCAGCTCAAGCCTGCCGGCCCAGCGCCAATGATTAGTACATCAAACTCTAAAAATTCTTCCATGGTGGAGTGCTTCTTTCCCTTATTTATAATAACAAATCTTTTCCTACTTGAAAATGGTTCTGTCTAAGAGATTCATAAAGGACTATAGAGCAGCTATTGGCTAGGTTCAGACTTCGACTTTTAGTTGCCATGGGGATGCGCACTGTTGTGGTGTTATCTTGTTCTAAAATATTATTTGGCAGCCCTCTTGTTTCTGGGCCAAATAATAAGATGCTGTTAGCTGTATAGCGTTGCTGATGGTAGGGTTTTTCCCCTTTAGTGCTGAGCGCAATGATGGCCCCGGGGTATTGTGATCTAAAAGACTCCCAGTCATCGTGCTGCTCCACCCAAGCCATATCGCTGTAATCAAGTCCTGCTCTTCGGCATGATTTTTCTGTTAATATGAATCCAAGTGGCCTTATTAAATGAAGCTTTGTTCCTGAATTGGCACAGAGCCTGATAATATTGCCAGTGTTAGGAGGTATTTCAGGTTGGTAAAGAACAATATGCATTTAATAATCAGGGTAAGAGAACTTTTTATCAGTGCCCATAATGCCGGCTCTGGCATAGAGGTAGGGGTCTTTCTTTTTCTCTAGGATTTTGTCAAAGCTAAGCAAGGAGGACCTTTTATCAAGAAACTTAGTGGTGGAAAAACCAATACGTGGACCTCTTTCAGTCATGATGTATTGATTGGTTAGCACGCCCTTAGTGATAGTGCCAGCAAAGTCAATTGTTGTTGTTGGCCCAAGGAAAGGGATAACGATAAAGATAGGTTTAATGCCGTATTGTTTTGCTACTTCTCCAAGACTGATGTTTTCATTTGAAAGGCCGAATTCTTCGGCAACATCAAACAATCCGCCAACTCCGAGAACTGTATTGAGGATAATACGTGTGAGTGTATTGGCACTGTTTGACCAGTGTGCTCCTAGTAATTGGAATGGCATATCAACAGAGCTTTCAATGTTGTTACTGAAATTATGTATCATCATCCGAGGGGTTGCTGGCACTGCAGTGATGTATGCTTGTGCAACAGGTTTGAACACCATTTTGTCAACTGAATGATTGAAAGAAAATATTTTTCGGTTTGTGTATTCCAGGGGGTCGGGATTATTGTTATATTGACAACCTGGTAAAAAAAAGCAGGTCAATACGAGGCAGAGAATGAGTCTTATCATGTTGGATGTCCTTTTTCAGTGTTGTGCGTAGCACTGGTTATTTGTATTTCCGGAAATCATTATGTTGCTTCCTAAAAATAATTGCTCTGTGTCTACCATCAATCTAGCTCCGTCCATCTGTGCTTCCATACTGTCGTATTTTAAAGTAACAGGGTCGGAAGTGTAAAGACATTTTTGTTGTATTAGATAAGTTAGTTTTTTACTTTTTAACTCAAAAGGACAAGAATCATTGGAGTCGCTTGTCACTATGGCCTCAAGAAATGTCCATTTGCCAGTATTGTCTTTGGTAATGGTTTTCGCATTGATGCGATAGGGTGAATGATGGAGGTAGGTGCCATCAATACTTTCAGCAGTGATTTTCTTCCCTTTTTGCATGAGCTTATTTGCGTGTGCTTTTATTTTTTGTCTGCCATGATGGTCATAGCTTGTCATAAGCGCATCTTTAGTGATGATCACAGCGTGTTGAGTTGCTTTTGGATGAATGAGCTTTGTTTCAGACATGGCTATGTATGTCACAATGAGGCAGGCTATGACAAGCCAAGAAAGACAGCTGTATTTATTGAGTGACATCAGTGAATGCCACATCATACGGTATATGGAAGAAGTGGTCGAGGGCTTCACGTACAGCGCCATTTCCACCAGTGAGATTTGTAATGAAATTAGCCTCTTTTTTTAATGACATATGGGCATTGGCAACGGCTACTTTGGTATGAGCTTGTTGAAATAAGCCTAAATCGTTGGCATCATCGCCAATAGCAAGGGTGTGAGATGGGCTGATGCCGTACTTATTCTGTAATTCAATAGCTTTTGTTTTTTTACAGCCGGTGCTAAGGTGCACTTCTTTTATGCCAAGATGGTTCGCTCTAGCTTTAATTTCTGGGTTATTTGACCCGGAGATTATAGCGACAACATAGTGGTTGTTTTTGCATATGAGACTTAGAACAAGCCCGTCATGACTGTGGAATGCAATAGCGTGATGTCCATCTATGTAATAAAGGCAGCCATTGGTTAATGTGCCATCACAGTCAAGGAGAATAAGTTTTTGATTCATTTTGATTGCATCCTGATTTGATGAATATCGATGCACCCTTTAAGAAAACCATCAGCGGCAACAGGAATGGCAGTGATGTGAGTTTCTTGCATGATCTGTTTTGCCTTGGCTGTGCTGTCTTCGGGTGTTAAAGACACAAAGTCGTTTGTGGCATGCTCGATGACTGGATCATTCAACGATGCATCTGATAGCATGGTTCTTCTTAAATCTCCGTCAGAAAATACAGCTTTGATTTTCTGTCCAGCACATACGAGTGCCAGGCCACTGCTGTGCGTTGTCATGGCATGTATGGCTTGGCGGATCGTTGTGGAAATAGTAATGATCGGGCAATCACTAAGTGGATGCATAATTTGGTTTACAGGCATAAGTTGAAGTCCCAGGGATCCTGATGGATGATTGATAGCAAACAACTCTGGGCTCATTTTTTTGTATTCTGCTAGGCTTAATGCTAAGCAATCACATAGTGCAAGCATGACAGTAGTGCTAGTGCTCGGAGCCAATGCGTGTGGACCGTATTCTTTGTTGAAGGGGTATGTAATTGACATTTTACTGTTTTTGCCCATTGTGGAATGACTTGATTGGGTGATGGTGACAATGGGAGCGCCAAGAGTTTTAGCATGATTGATGGTATATTGACATTCTTTTGACTCTCCTGAATGAGATAAGGCGATGAGTGCATCACAAGACTGCAACATGCCAAGATCACCGTGGCCAGCTTCAGCGGCATGCAGAAAGCAAGAGGGTGAACCAGTGCTTGACAATGTAGCTACTAGTTTTTGAGCAATGAGCCCAGATTTGCCAAGGCCTGTTACAATGATTTTTCCTTTTATACCGCTCAATTTTTTGATAATGTCATCGAAATTAGAGGGCAAGGTTATCCGGGAAAGGGCCTCTGCGTATTCAGAAAGAAGGTTGTGTGATGTTTGGGTGTATGACAAGATTTGATCTCGATTTTTCTGCTACAATTATTGCCAAAATAAAACATTAAGTCAATCATTTGTGACTAGCATATGGAAAAAAGGGGTGATAAATTGAATTGAGCCCGCAGAAACTTAGAATAGTAACAAAATTTGAAATTGTTTTGCTAAGTGCGCTGTTGAATTTTCAGTTGTCATTGCGTGTATGAGGGGATGTGATCAAGTTGAGAGTGTTTGGGGTGAGTTTTCGTCATGCTTGACAGAAAATACTGCATGGGTTAGTGTGAAATGTAGATGATTATTGGTGTCACTTCATGCGAAAAAAATTAATTAGTTTTGGCTCAATGCCCCTAAACAGACAGTCCTTTTTACAGTTGCAAGGCTTGTGTTGCGGGATTGAGTATGATATCACGTCTTCGCGTTCACATGTGATATTGAGAAATGATTATAATGAGGCTATTGTTGTGCCGGATGTGGTCATGAAGCTGTTGGATTGGCTGGATGTTTGAGATGAGCTCCTTTTTTGACTAAAGGTGCTGTGCTTCTCACGTCATACTGCCCAAATGATGCGTGTTGATTTTTGTGGGGGCTTCATGCTTTTTTCTTGGGATATTCTAGCTTCTTTGAGGGGCAGTTGTTGTCTTGCAATGACCTTTGTGTTAATGTGTTATACTGTTGTTATTGATTGTTGATGTTCATTAGTAAATGTTTGTTTCAGTTAGTACGGTGGTTAGTTTAGACTTAAAAGATGGTGAGAAAACGAATTGTGGTTTTTTTGAATATTAAATATTTTTTTTTGCTCATGCGCACTGTTGTCGTTAAGGGGTGGAATGTTTCATCTTCTTTCTGTGTTCATGGTGTAAATAGCATGGCACTTGATGGTTTTTATGTGACTGGAAAATATAAACAAATGACTGGGGAACTGGATGTCTGATTTAACTTACTGGTTGGTCGGTATGCCTAATGTGGGCAAAAGTTCATTGTTTAAACTGCTCACTGGTGAGCAAGTCAAAATCGCGAACTGGGAAGGTGTGACTACACGTTGTTTGGTAAGAGAGACCAAATATGGTCAGATCATCGACACTCCTGGACGTCGGCATGTTTATATCCCTGAAGAGACATGGAGTGTGAAGCCAGAGGAATGGCTAGGAAAACCAGACTACCGTATTATTCATGTGGTTGATGCTGCTTATTTAGAAAGAGATTTAATGTTGACGGCACAATGGGCTACATTGGGCTTGCCGATGGGGATAGTTATTCACCGGACTGATCTGAATCCATATTTAGACCAAGAAAGGATAGAGTTATGGTCAAAAGAGCATAATATCCCAGTTGTGTGCAGTCATATACGTGATCAGAAGTGGCTTCCAGCATTCGAGAATATGCTGGGCTCTCTTGCTCAACAGCCAATGCGCGAGACGAATGTGGAAGCCATTTCATCTGCATTTACGAAGAATGCAGCGATTCAGTATATGTCTCAGTGGCTTGAGTTAGCGCATGGATGGAGCAGGGCTATGCAGCCGGAGCAATCCCGTTTACAAGTTCATAAAGTAAGTGATAATTTAGATCATAGGTTTCTTAGTGGGCGTTTTTCTGCTCTTTGGGCGTGGGTCTTTTTATTTGGGTCGTTGTTTTTATTTTTATGGTGTGGTCAAATGCTGCAGCTGGTGATGACGTTTATGTGGGGTTGGCTTATTCTGCTCATTGTTCCAGAAATATGGCAACAACACTGGGCTTTCAATGCGGTTGTAGGCAGTGGAGATGTTATTGCTGGTCTCATGCCCCTTGTTTTTATGGTGTACTTTTGGCTGTCAATGCTCGAGCAGTCTGGCTATGGTGTGCGTATGGGTGTTCTGCTTTCGCCATGGCTAAGGTGGGCAGGCTTGCCTGGTGGGGCTTGGGTGTCAATGATGTTGGGTCTTGGGTGCAATGTTCCAGCGTTAACTGCTGTGAAAACCATTTCCCATCCAAAACATAAATTGATTGCGGCATCGTTACTGCCAATGATCCCTTGCAGTGCTAGGCTGATGGTTTTTGTAGTGATTGCCAGCATTGCTGCACCTGTATACATGACTTGGATTGTTATGTTGATGTATGTGTTGTCTATTTTACTCATTCTTTTGATATCGAGGGTGCTGTCTGCTTTGTTAGCTGTGGATAGTCCAGTATTTCAGGTTCAGAATCTAGTGCCGTATCAAAAACCCATTTGGCGACAAGTGTTCTCAGTTGCAATCCGTCAGTGTATGTCGATGGTTCGGCGTCTGCTCATTTATGTCATCCCGTTGAATGTGGCTATTGTTTTTTTTGATCAGCAATTGATTGAAGGGGTATCTGTTTTGAGCATGTTAGGGCAGGCTATGGCTGTGTTGTTTTTCCCTATTGGTTTAACTGTTCAGGATTGGCCTTATGTCATGTCTTTATTTACTGGGTTGATTGCTAAAGAAGCCATGCTGGCCACATTGGGCTCTTTGGGGATTGTTCAAGAAGCAATGCCCCAGGCTATGAATTGGCAAGGTCTATGGCAGCAGCTTATTTATGTATCTAAGAATTTGTTCATGTTCTCTCAGGGCCGATTGGCTTCTGGGTGGTCATTGCCTACAACTTTAGCTTACTTGATTTTTGTGAGCCTTTATTTGCCTTGCATATCAACATATGCCATGTTGAAAAACATCATTGGCAAATACGCCAATAGAGTGATGGTGATGTCACTGATTATTGCGTATTTGGCTGCTTGTTTGCTATATTGGTTGTGTCAAATCAATCTGTGGTTTTGGCCTCTGGTGGCCGGGGGAGTGGCTTTGTTTCTGATCAGTCAGCGATACAAGTCATATAGGAGATGTCATTGAGTACTATGGAGGCTGTCGCTCATTACATTAAACAGCAGAACGAGTGTACTTTATTTTCTATTGCTCACCATTTTAACCTGAGTTTAAAAGTGGTAGAGTATATAATCTGGTATTTTATAAAAGAGAATTATGTTTGCAAAATTGATAATAATTGTGAGAAAGGCTGTCAGTCAAGCTGTTGGAAAATGGAAAGTGTTCGTTGGGTTGCCGGTTAATTCATGGCTGGCATCTGTTGTTAAAGTCTCAGGTGTCACTATGGTTGCGCGGGTGTTTGGCTTTGTTCGAGATTTTTCTTTTGCTGTTGTATTTGGTTCATCGCCATGGCTGGAATCTTTTTTAGTCTCTTTTCGTTTGCCGAACATGTTCAGGCGTGTTTTAGGCGAAGGAATGACGAGTATCATTGTTCCTGTATTTACCGAAATTAAGGAAAAAGACTCTCAAAATCGTTTTATCCAGTCAATGATGCTGGCGTTGTTATTTGTGACAGGGGTTGTCTGGCTTATTGTTGCCCTCAGTCCAATATTTTTTGTCAAGATCGTGGCAGCTGGCTTTGCTGATGATGAGCGGCTATTGATGACTGCTCAGATGTTGCCATGGAGCTTTGGTTACTTATGTTTTATTGCATGGATAGCTTTGCTAAGTGGTGTTTTAAATGCGCATAAATCATTCGTTTTACCTGCAGCAGTCCCATTAGGGTTGAGTGTAGGCTTGTTAATTGGTTCGTGGTTGATATATAGTTTACATGGCCAACCTATATGGCTATCCTATAGTGCCTTAGCAGCTGGTTTTATTCAGGTAGGATATATGTTATGGGTGGTTAGGCAATATGGTTTTCGTTTTCAATGGCCGCATGTGTGGCATCCAGGGGTTCGGAAGGTATTGGCGCTTCTCTTCGCTGCTTGGATTGGATTGGCTGCCTCGCAAATCTCAGTGTTTATTGATACGTGGCTAGCATCTTGGTTGCCACCAGGATGCATCTCATGGCTCTATTATTCTGAGCGATTGGTCTACTTGCCTCAGGGAACTGTAGGTGTGGCTATTGCTACTGTGTTGTTGCCAGGCTTGTCGAAAGCAGATGTGACAAAAGACAAGAAGACTTATGATGATACTCTGGCAAGTGGTTTGGTGTTTGGGGTGCGATTAGGTGTTCCATTAATGCTGGTCATGGTTGTGCTTGCTGAGCCTCTTGTTATTGTTGTCTTTGGTCATGGACGTTTTGGTTTGGGAGACATTCATGCTACTGCGCAAAGTCTTATTGCCATGGTTTTAGGCTTGCCATTTATGATGATGAATAAATTATTGGTAGCATCATACTTTGCTAAAAAGCTTGTGCGCTACTCTGTGATTGCTACATTAATCAGTGTTACAGTCAATACAGTTATAGCGGTGGCTTTCATGCACAGGTTTGAGCATATTGCCTTGGCTGTAGCCGTTGCTGCGGGGTCTTTTGTGAGTGTGTTGTATTTGCTTTGGTGCCACCCTTCGCGTCAAACTCTTTATTCGCGATTAAATAGTGAGTTAAGAACGAGCCTGCCTTGGTGGCTAGTGTTAATAGGGGCTCTTTATATTGTATCATCGTGTATGACTGTGGAATATGGGTTTGGGGTAATCAAAAAGTCTGTCAATCTCATTCTCATGGTTCTATTGCCACTATTGTTGAGTTGGTTGCTTATGAAGAGCACTTCCTATTTTAGAAGTTAACAGAGGGTGTTGTGATGAATATATTTATTGTGCTGTTTCTGTCAGGATTGTTTTCTTGTGTTGTGGCTGAAACTAAGTTAATGACAGAATGTGAGATGTTGCAACTTGATTTATGTACTCAAAAACCTGCTTCATTCAGTGTGCCGGTAGACCTTGTTGTGTATAAAAATGATAACGGTGTGATCGGTATAAGTGTGCAAAGTGAAATTAGGACTGACCATGTTTCGAGTGCGTGTAGTAGTAGCAGGTATGAGAAGCTGATCATTAATGACAAGGGTATTCGTACAAAGTTTCAATGCCGATTAAAAAGAAAGGATCAAAGCAGCCATCTTTGTGAGACTAACCAGTATGCCAATATTACAGTTTCTGGTTTAACCGATTCAGTTGAGGCTAAGATTATTATTGCGCAAGTTACGAGCCAAAAAGGGATTTATTCAAAAATAACAACATTAAAAGAGCTGAAATTGCATTGTGAAAAATCGGGCTAGCTAATAGGTGAGTTTTTGCATATTTGAAAAAATAAATTGGTTGTGTTAGAGTGTACTTATGGATGTAGCGTTACATTGTCATGTTATAGTTGTTCAATTTATAGGGAGTTTAAATTATGAGACGCATTATTTTTATAGCATTATCCGCAGGGTTGATTTCACCTTTATCCTCGGCTGATTTTAATTGGGTGGGTGTCTCGGGCGCTGATTCTATGGCAAATATAGAGAGCAGTATACAGACTGGTGAAGACAATCATTTATTTCCAGGTATTTCATTGCAAGTTGGCCGTTCATTTTCTCTAGCAAAAAACTACGGGGTGTCGCTAGGTTTGGATGTTTCTGCGATGGCTGGTAAAACAGGGGCAGTCGCAACCGGCCAATCAAAGCTAAAATACCACTATGCTGCACGATTATACCCGTGGTATATGTTAACACCAAAGGTGAATACTTGGTTGGCACTAGGTTATGGAGGTGCTAAAGTTAATTTCCGCCATTCGACTGTAGCGCCTGATTTAAGCCTCACTGGATTGCAGTATGGTTTGGGTGCAAGCTATGCATTGTCTGATAACTCTGTGGTGGTGTTGAATTACAATTATGTGGACTTTGGAAAAAAGACTATTCCACATAGTTCAGGAAATTATACGTATAGTATGAAGTTGTCCAACATATCCTTGGGTTATGCTCGTATGTTCTAACCAGTTGTTAGATAGAATGTGAATAATGAACAAGCAGTGAGATTAATTGACTATAGCTCAGTCTTTCTTGAGCTATATCACTTGCATGTGTGAAGTGCATTGTCTTATTCCATCGATAGGATTGACGGGATGAATGAGTGCTCTGCCAATATTAAAAACTTAGCTTACTAACTCAACAGTATCATCTATTTTCAGGTACATGCTTGTCCCTTTATCCCAGCTCCCCATATTGTATCGGTGATAGGATCCATCAATAATTTGTGGCTGGTGGTTGTGGCCGTGGATGATGTGTTTGCATTTAAGCTTTTGAAGAAGCCTTTCTAGGACATTCTGACATATGTCCATTTGTTTTAAGGAAGTGATTTTCTTATGCTCTTTAGCTTTATTTAGGCAGTACTTTGCTAAAGTTTTACGCCAGCTAAGAGGCCACATTCTGAAGAAAGAAACCAAGGCTCTGTGTTCGCAAATCTTGATCCACCATTGATGGACTTTGTCATCTGTACAAAGCTTGTCGCCATGAGTTAGCACGTATTTTTTTTGACGTATCGTAATAACAGAGGGGTCTGGTAAAAACTTGGCGTGAATTATTTCTGCATCTTTTTTCCCTAAAAGTCTATCGTGGTTCCCTGCCATAAAGAAAATAAGGGTTTTCTGCGACATTCTGGCAAATACAGTTTTGACATGCTTTGTTAGCTGCGGGTCTTGATCCCAGCCAATCCAGGCATCGAATATATCGCCTAATAAAAAAAGTGCATCCGGTTTCTGCTTATCAACAAGTGCAGCTAGGCTGTCTAGCTTGTGCGTTGTTTCAGAAGTGATATGCATATCAGAGGTAAATATGACTTTCTGCAAGATATTGACTCATGGTTGTTTCTTTTCTAAGATAGATTCTAATGCATTACAAAGCAAGCTATATGTTGCCGCAATTTAAAATACATGACTCAATGACTGGCCGGCTCGTTCATGTTGATACGGTCAAGCCAGGATCGATCTCTCTTTATGTGTGTGGGACGACTGTTTACGATCATTGCCACATTGGTCATGGGCGTACGCGCATCGTGTTTGATGCTTGGGTGAGAATGGCTAGGGCGTGTGGGTATAAGGTGCATTATGTCACTAATATTACAGATGTAGATGACAAAATTATTGCCAAAGCCACGAAGACGAATCAAGCATCAGCTGCAGTCAGTGATTTTTATACGGCAAAAATGAATGAGATTGATCAGCAACTGAATTTATTACATCCGACTGATAAGCCGAAGGCAACTGACTATATTAATGCAATGAAGGAGATGATTGGCAAGTTAATCGATAAGGGTGCGGCGTATCTCAGTCATAGTGGTGATGTGTATTTTTCGGTCGAGTCATTTCCTGATTATGGCAGATTGTCGAAACAACAAATGACAGAGCTGTGGGCAGACAGTCGTCCTATTAATGCATCAAGCAAACGACACAAATCTGATTTTGTATTGTGGAAACGTGCTAAGCCTGAAGAGCCCTCTTGGTCATCTCCTTGGGGTCTTGGCAGGCCTGGTTGGCACATTGAATGCTCAGCCATGGCTACAAATATTTTAGGTGAGACATTTGATATTCACGGGGGTGGGATGGACCTTAAGTTTCCGCACCATGAAAATGAGATTGCTCAAGCAAAATCTGCCTGTTCTGGTGATTACGCGCGTGCTTGGATGCATGTGGGGCTTGTGATGATGGGGCAAGACAAAATGTCTAAATCATTGGGCAATACTTTATTGCTCAAGGATATCTTGGCCCATGTCCCAGGTGATGCTTTGCGTTTTATGTATTTGCAAACGCATTACCGTAAGCCATTATTTTACACTGAAGAACATCTCCATATGTCCATGAGCTCTTGGCGCCGTTTGCAGAGGTTATTGAAAGATGTGCCAGTTAAGCCTATGGATATTTCTCCTTTTATTGAGGCATTGGTGGATGATTTCAATACCCCGTTGGCATTAGCGGAATTGTTTGAATGGCGTCGTCAGTCTGAAAAACTCACTGGTTCAGAGCGCTTGGTTGTTTTGCAAAAGATGAAGTATGCTGCGTCCCTGTTAGGCCTATTTCAAGATGAGCAGGTCAAATCTGAGCCAGATGTTAGCCGAATTGAGCAACTCATTGCTCAGAGGTCAGATGCGCGTTTGTCCGGCAATTATGCAAAGGCAGATGCTATTCGTGATCAGCTTCTCAGAGAAGGAATTCAGCTTGATGATAATGCGCAAGGGACACAATGGCATCAAGTTTGATTTTGGCGATAAGCTGAGAGTGTGTTATGCATGAGCATGCAAATTGTCATAGGCCCAATTCCACCTGGGACAGGAGTGTAGGGTGCTGTTCTTGCTGACAGTGCTGTTTTATCAAGGTCGCCGCAAAGGCCCTGTTCTGTTCGGTGGATGCCAACGTCAACGATAACTGTGTGATCACTCAGCCATTCGGTATTGACGATTCCGCGTCTTCCTGTGGCGCTGATTAAAATGTCTGCTTCATGAACGATTTTCTGGAGTTTTTTTGTTTTGCTGTGGCAAAGAGTGACGGTAGCATTTTGCTGAGAGAGCAAAAGTGCCAGGGGTGTGCCCACAATTTGTGAGCGTCCGAGAACAACAGCTCCTGCGCCAGAGAGCGGTATTTCGTAGTACTTTAATAGTTCAATAATGCCAAGAGGGGTGCAGCAAATATGTCCGTCACACTGTCCTTTGGCTAGTTTGCCAAGGTTTGTGGTAGTCAAACCATCAACGTCTTTGTTAGGCTTAATCAGATCAGTCAGTGTTTGTGCGTCTAGATGTGAAGGCAGCGGCAGTTGCAAAAGAATGCCGTCGACCGCATCATCACGATTTAGCTTTGCGATATGTTTGGCGACTTCTTGTTGGGAGGATTGAGTTGGCAATACAATGGCAGTGGTGCGCATGCCAAGCTCTATGGCTTTTTTTTCTTTGAGGCGAACATAGACGCATGAGGCAGGGTCATCACCTGCCCTTATAAAGGTGATGTGTGGAGGGCGTCCAGTGAGTTTCGCGCAGTCTTTTTTCAGCTGTGCATAATGGTGCTCTGCACATAAACGGCCATCGAGTATCATATACCATTCCTTTGATTCGATTCATATTAACATATCAGGTGTGATAATTGAAGAGTGTGAAAAGGGTTGTGCTGCTTGAGTATATTGATTGAACCAGGTGATGGCTCAGTTATGGTGGCGTATTCTGCAACTGATTCTTGGGATCTGCCCTCTCATTCCATGGGCGCTTGTCTGTTGCTGATAAGATGTGAGATCAAGATGCGGTGTCTCTGATGGCAAAGGTTGTCTGTGGATGGGTATTCTGACTTTACTATTAATGATTGGCATTTTAGTTTCTTTGCTTCACTTTGTGTTGCCGGTATTTTTATCAATTTTTCTGGTTTGTAAATTCCAAATAATGAAGGAAGGCATAAAAAAGGGTTGTTTATAATGGCTTTAGATTTAAACCATAGTCATAGGCAAGGTATCAATGATACGTCTGGGATAGCTGGCAACAGATTTCCAAGCAAGCACTGATAGCATGGTTTCCGTAGATGTTGTAGGGATATCAAAGTCGATTGATGGGCGGTTTTTATGCCCTAGACAGGGAGGGGTCGAGTCTTCACAGTATTCATATGAAAAGCTGATGTTTTTCCCGAGGTATGGTCGGTCTTTTAGACTCTTCCTATCCAGCCAATTGACATAAGTGGTCGCTTTTGTGATCAGTTGTGCTAATATGGGCCCTTTCTTTTTTTGTGTGAGGATGAGCGAGTGACGAAAATTGACAGATTATCTTGATATTCGCTTGCACTAGGGTTAACATAAAATAACAGTTTTGTATGTGTTTATGGCCAAAAAGAAAGGTTTCAAGTTTTTTACTCGTTCGATTTTTAATGTGCCTCGCTGGATTGGGTGGGAATCTTTGAGAAATAATGCCTCGAGCATTGGTCAAATGTACCGTTCATTATTTAAGATGCCTATGGAGCCGGGCATTAGTGAATCGTTTGAGGAAGCAGTTGTTCGTCTTAATTTGAGTGAAAAAGACATTCTCGCAGCTGAGAAGGCCTACCAATACAAGGCACGCTTTTATCTTGTTCTTATCCTCATTGCTCTGGGGTATCATGTCTATTTAATTAAACAGGCCTACTGGTCTGCATCGTTTGTCATGATTTCATTTGACCTTATGTTGTTGTCTTTTTATTTTCGCGAATCGTTTTGGTTGACCCAAATACGTCAGCGTCGACTTGGTTTGTCATTTAAGGAATGGTTGTGCATCAACTTTCTCGGAAAATCATAAAGTTTTCATCGGTTTTTTTATGTTTTTTTGTCTCTATAGGGGTGATGGCTGCTATTGGTGAGGATTCTGCGTGTTCTGGCATGAGCATGTTTAACAAAATGGTGTCAGGATGCAGTGATGGTGCTATATTTTCACCAGGTAGATCAGATTTATCATTAGAGTATCTTAGACTAATATTTGGCTCAGTCAGCACAGCTTTGCATGGTGCGAGCAATCAGCTTGTGGGCGAGATGTTTCGTATCTTTAATTTAGGTATTTTAATCGTCACGGGTTCATTGATTTCTTATACTGTGTTCTCTTCTGTTATGGGGGCAGCCCAAGATGGTAGTGGCATGGGCGGAAAAGTGAGTCCATGGGTATTGATTCGTATAGTTTCCGGTACTTCCCTGCTTATCCCTACTTTTAATGGCTATTCAGGCATTCAGGTTATGGTTATGTATGCGGTTGTTCAGGGTGTTGGCTTTGCTAATTCTGCATGGAGCACAGCGTTATCCTACATGGAGAGTACGGGTCAGTCGTTGGAAGTCACTCAGATAAGTGGCACATATAGCAATGCTAAAGCAACACTGCCACTTATTGAGCAGATGACACAGTCAGCTGTTTGTTTAGAAGCATTTAAGCATGCATGTGTCACAAGTGTAAATCCGCCGTCGGGTTGTCCATTGGCAGGGGAGAGCATATATAAACAACAGCAAGCATTTATACTGGTTCCTGATTACAGCAATCATCTGCTAAGTTTTGGCAATGCGACTGTAGCAGAAACGTGTGGTAGTTATGATTTGAAAAAGTCATTAACAAAAGCTGATAGCAAGGCTATTGGTTTTGCAGGCATAGCATCTGCAGCCAATGTACTTGTCTCTGAAGCGCAATCTATGGTTCGGCAGGCCGCGACGCGTTATCAATTGCATGGCAATAAAGCAGACATTGATAAATCACTCCAATGCATTTCCTCTCCAGCAGGAAAAACTTGCCCTTTTTCTATGAGCATGGTTTCTGCAGCCAATAGTCTGACTGGAACGATGAATCTTATCCGTATGGAAGAAAAACAAGCTTCCAATCCAAGCAGTAAATACAGTTGGATCCCTCACGCTAAATCACGTGGGTGGATTACGGCAGGGATGCATTACAGGGATTTACTAAGTCAAGGGCATACCTGCAAGGTTTTTGAAACTTGGGACAGTGCTTCTAATAAATGCATAGCAGATAGTGGGTCATCCTTTACCAACTATGCCACTCAACACACCCCCCCAGTACCGTCTTTGCCAGGTAATGATAGGGATGTGGATATTAATCCATACCCCTACATATACGATCAATTCGTTGGTACATACTTAGATAAAAATAAGAAAAATGCTATGACTATTTTGACTGCATTAACAGGAGCAAGCGATGTTTATAGTGCACACAGTAATGACTTAAAGCAGTACTATGCGACGGCAAGTCTGGTTTCACAGCAGTTATCTATGATGACTAATCAAGCAAACTTTAAAGATTCATTGTTTTCAGGTGTTGCATCAGGTTTTGCGCAAATGAGTACAAGTGCGATGCTGCAACCATTATACAACCTTATGGCTCTGATCACAGGTATGACAGAGCAGATCATGGGGATTAGGTTTGTGAACAGCACAAACCAAAAATATGGAGTTGATCCGTCTAATTTAAAAGCGGCAATGCGAACTTCGACCTCAGCAACATCGTTTTCTCTTTCAGGCGCTGCGGCCGGTGGGACGGAAGCAGCAGAGGATTATAATAACCAGGCTGTGGTTGATGCAAGCGCGATTGCAGGTGCTTACAAAGTGACGACAGATACTGCTGGCGGATGCGCTGCAGCTGCAGCATGTGCCGTAGAGTCTAGTTATTGTAAATATTTGGCGCCTACTCTCGATGGATGCCTCCTTAATTATGGTTTATTAGGAGGTATCTTTATTGATAAGCAAGGTGGCAACTATGATCCTATTATTGGTGTGAGCACTGCTGGACAGTTCCTTATGGCTTACGCAGTGGGGTACTGGTATCAGACAACCAAAGAGTTATATGATAATATAATTGGTGCTACTGAGGTCCTTTTTGGAACTAGTATTCCAGTTCAAATAGGCTTCTCAGGCGCAGCTGCTGCTCTTTATGGCGAGGCCCCATTTGCTTCTGGTGCGCTTTCAGCGGCGGGTGAACTCATATTGAGCCTTATGAGAATGTTCTATGAGATAGCCAAGATTGGCATGGAAATGTATGTTCCTTTAGGTGCGGCATTGGCAGGCGTTGTATTTAGTTTAGGTGTTGTTATGGGTGTTTATATCCCTTTTCTACCATTTTTGTTGTATTTGTTTGGTGTGATTGGCTGGGTGATGGCTGTGATTGAAGCTATGGTCGCAGCACCCTTGGTCGCTCTTGGAGTGACACATCCAGAAGGCCATGATCTATTGGGTAAGGCTGAGCAGTCGCTTATGTTGCTCCTTGGGGTGTTTGTGAGACCAATTACTATGATTTTAGGTTTGTTCTTCAGTATTCAGCTCGCTTCGATTGCAGTGAAGTTATTTAATCATGGTTTCTTGTATGTTGCGACTAGTTTTATGTCTGGGTTTATGGAAACTCAAGTAGGGGGCTATGGAATAGTTATTAGAAGTGTTGGATTTATTGGCTTGGTGATGGTCTATGCTTATGTGCTCATGACGATTCTTGAGCAAGCCTACTCATTGATTTATCAAATACCTGATAAGATTTTACGTTGGATTGGTGGCCCGCAAGAGTCTGCTGGTTCTGTCAAACAAATGGTTGATCAAATTAAAGGTCAGATATCATCGATGGGTGACAGCGCTGGCCGTGCAGGAAGTGGGGTTACTAAAGCTCCTCAGGTCCAAGGCACTACAGCATCAGGCATAGGCAAAGGAGATGACAAGAAACCATCAGGTGGAGCAAGTGGTGGAGGCGAGTAGAGGCGTACTGAAAAAAGCCTTCTTGTTCATATTATTTGTTACTCTCTCTGTGCAGGTATCTGCTTTGACGAATAGTGACGATAGCTTGATGCAGTCATTATTTAAAAGCCTTGGCTTTGCTCCTGATGCTTCTAATTATGATTTGTCCTTGGATTACTTATCCCAGATGTTTGGCACTGTTGGTTCAGCACTCGTTGGGCGTGACAATGTATTCATTAGTTCGATGTTTCGATTATTTAATATTGGTGTTTTAAGTATTGCAGGGACAATGATCGGTTATGCCACAGCCATGAGTGTTGTTCATACGTCTGGTCAAGGGGTGTTTTTAGGCAAGAAAATGGGGAAAAATTTTGCCTATATTGTGACAAGGCAGGTTGCTGCAGTCACTATGCTTTTGCCTCAGTTCAATGGTTATTCAGCCTTGCAAGTTGCTATCATGATGATTGTTGTCAAGGGCGTTCACTTAGCCAATTACATTTGGTATTATGTGAGTGCGTATACGATGCAAAATGGAAGCATCGTCGAATCCGTTATTTCAGAGGCTGCATATGATCAGACTCTCAATAAGATATTTAAGAAATCGGATGTAGTAAAAGAATCTCTGTCTGATATAGAAAACGAAGTACTTGGGGCGTTAAAAGCCTTATTATGGAGTACCGCAAAGATTAAAGCATCAACAGTCGATCAATCGAATAGTCTCAAAATAGTATGGTCAAGTACACGAGTTGATGTAGAAAAGGCTTATAATATGTCTTTTTGCTCACTGAAAAAAAAGTTTCAATATCCTGATGTGACGACTGCATATACCATGACATCTGGTACTGATACAACCGTGTTTGATTATGGGAAGGATTGTGGTAAAATTACTGTGTCAAGGGCGTCAACGAGTGGCACTGACCAATTCATTTATTCGTCTATGCTGAATGCTGTGAGTTTGATGTTAGGAGAGGTTCAGCAAGTAGCCAATACCAATGTCGATTACTATATTAGGCATTGTTCATTCGATAGTCCTCCCACAGACACGTCCGGATGCTACCCAGATAAATCTAAAACAGCTGAGGCACTTAAAAAAATTATAACAAGGATGACGTCACAGATAATCAATATTGCCAAGACTTCGAGCACAGTGACTTATATGAATAAGTCAGAAAACTCTGCCCCTATTTCTAAGTTGTACGGGGAGGGGTGGGCAACAGCTGTCTCCTCGTATCTTGAGCAGAGTAGTCAGGCCATTACGCGTATGCAACAAAATAGATCTAAAGATAATTTGAATCAATTTCCTTCAACAAATCAGATTGCGGCCGTCAATTCTGTGCTAGCTATAGACCCTGGCTCGTCTGATGGTCAAGATATGGACACGAGTGTTCAATTCGTCAATGAGCAAGAAAGCACTGCTGATTTTAGTTTTTCAGGCAAGGGAGATGAACTCAAAGGACATATACAAGCATATGCACAGAACTTAGTGATGGGCAACAAATCTATTAACATTGCAATGAAGGGCCAATCTTTTGAACAACTGTCAACACAGAGCGCTATGAACCAAGAAATCTTTTCGACAACTGTTCCTATGTTTGAGGATTTGAGCGCAGCATATGTCCAAAATAGTTTATTCGAATGGAAAAACACGTTTATTGATGATTTAAGCTACCTAACCTATTACCCCATTGCAGCGATGACACGATTTTCGCAAAATCTAGCTTATTATTCTGGGATGTTTATGATTCTTGCTAGCAAAGCCAGTGTTGAAAGCACTTATGGAACAGCTATGAAGTATTGGGGTTTGACAGCAGGTCTTGGCGCAACAGGGATGCTGGTTGAAGGAATTACGGCAATGATGCAAAACTGGTCTCGTACAGAGCAGAATGCGTGTTGGTTTGGCCCTACGATGTTTGGAACAATGTGTATTGAAATTATTATTCCTATCAATACCATTATAGGTATTATCATGAATATCATCTTTACCATTATGAGAGTGGTGACTGTTGTTCTTTTTCCAGTATTGATTAGTACATTTCAGTTTTTGTTAGAAAAAGCCATGGCTGTCCGTTTTAAGTACATTTCACTGTTTTTTGCAGTGGGGGGGCCACTGATGGCGTTAGGCAATTTTATTTCCATGTATATCCCAAGCTTGCCTGTGATCATTTTCACTTTGGCTGTGATGGGTTGGTTAATTGCAGTGATTGAAGCGATGATAGGGGCTCCATTAATCTTGCTTGGGATGACTTCACCGCAAGGGCATGATGTATTTGGTTCTTCCACTCAAACATTGATGTTGCTTTTTGCTGTGTTCATCAGGCCAGCTACATTAGTCATATCTTTTGTTCTTGGGATTATTTCTCTGTCTGTGATGTCATTGATGACATCCATTATGCTTATCCCTATTACCAATACTATTATCACTGATATGATTACACTCAAGCTAGACGGTCTGCCCACAGCTGTGATTATCATGATGATCTTGCTATTGTATTTGTATATTTTTATGAAGATGATAGAAATGACCTTGAGCATGATTTTTAGAGTGCCATATATGGTGTTGCGTTGGATTGGTGTGCCATTGACTGGCATTAGTGAAGAGTCAGCACTGCAGAGTGTTAGTGCCAGCCTAGAGAAGGGAGCCTCTGGCATTAGTGGTGGACTAGAAGGGCTAGAAGGATCTTCTCATGGGCGAGCGGGTTCAGTTAAAGGGGGGGAATTCCAGAAATAATGAGATTGTGGTATTGCATTTGTTACTTTGTCGGTCTATTTCTCAGTACAGCAGTGTTTGCAGTAGATGAGCAAAGTTTGCCAGCAGGGATTGTTTTTGAGCCTGCTGTCAATGATCTGTCGATGGTGTATTTGCGTGATTTGTTTGGTAATGTGGCTAACTTACAGGGAGCCCCTAATCTATTTATTGGCACGATTATTCGGTTGTTTAACTTAGGACTGATTTCTTTTGTTGCTGGGATGGCGGCCTACAGCATTGTTTATGGAAGTCTGCTTTCAGCGACGGATGGTGGCGGGTTAGCACAAAAAGGTGTGCGGCCATGGATGGTTATGAAATTGGCTGGTGGAGCAGCTTCTTTGGCTCCTCTAGGTCCTTCTGGCTACTCTTTTCTACAAACAATGATCATTTGGGTAGCTGTGCAGGGTGTGGGCCTTGCTGATGCAGTTTGGGAGCGTTCGATGGATTATATGACAGCCATGCATGGTGCTGTCTATTTGAAGCCGGATATTAAGCAATATGATGACCTTGATACATTATTGAGCGCACACAACGGTGTGGCGAGCATATACGATGCAGCTGTGTGTAATCGAATGAATCATTGGAAAACGATAGATGCCAGTGGAACTGATCAATCAGAGCAATCTCAGGTATATACAATGCGGGTTAATAACAATTGTATAGTTGCTGGTGCAAATTGCCCATGTGGCACGGGAATGGTCAATGGTGTTTGTTTTGGCTCACAATCCAGCCCAACAAAGTGCGGCGCCTTCTCGGCCCATGTTGAAAGTAGTTCAACAACAGGCTGGAGTAATGCAGCGGCAATGGCTGATGCATTAAGGGGTATGTCTGATTCGATTGTTGAGATGGTAAATAGCCAGTATGATAGACTTCACTATATATGCAAGCAAAATCCAAGTCAGTGTCAATCAATGTTATCAATCCCATTTTGCGACAGTGGCAATACAGCAAGCCCAGATTCATGCGTGCCTGCTAACTCATTTGTCGCTGCTGCATCAAATTATTATGTGATGTCAAAGGCAACCCGAATGATGGCAGCAGGGAAAAATCAAGATGCTGCTTTAGATTGGATGATAGCAGCAAGAGACAAGGGATGGATGACGGCGGGTTATTATTATGCTCAGTTGATGCGAAATAGCCGCCCTATATCGTGTTCAATTGACTCAAAAGCAGCGGGATGCTCAGACAAACAGTATGCGTTAGAAAGCATCACTAAAGTCCTGCCTGGTTCACCGACCCCACCTCCAACAAGCGCGTCAAACAGCCCTGTTTATCATTATATGCAGAGTCAGAAAGGAACCTATGAGGATTTAGCGACAGACATCATCAAAAATATGAGATATGCCAATGACCCCACTCACTCTGATAAGGATGTGATTGAAGACCCTATATTTGATTATGCTACTGCAATGTTGATTAACAATCTTGTCGCTACCCCAATGGAGGAGCCTAAGCTTAAAATGTCATGGACACTCGCGATGTTTGGCATCAAGAATATTTCTTTCTATAATATTATCAATGCTATGACTGTTGTTCTTTCCAGCTTTAGTGGTATTCAAATATCTAAGACAGTCCCTGTGCCATTTAATCAAGAAATTGAGTTCAATCCGAATTGTTCTATTGCGAAATTAACGAGTTGTGCGCCTAGTAATAAATCAACGTATTATAAGGGGTGTTTAACGCAGGCTGGTTTGAATCGCTGTCTTTCTTCTGATCGGGTGGGCATTTTGAGTGCACTTTATCATGAGAAAAGCAGTGGATCTCCGGGAAGCCCACTGGTAACAGTCGCAGCAATGGGCCAGTCTTTATTTGAGGCTGGTACACAATATATTGTGCAAACTAACTTAAATGCATACAACATGATTATGAAAATGGCAGGGATAATTACGGGCATTAAGGCAGGGACTTATGTTGCAACAGCTATTATAGCAGGGGTTATGGCTGAATTAAGTGAAGAATGGGCAGGCTATTTTATGTCATTTGCAGCGGATAATCTCATTAAGCAAATTGATATATTGTACGATATTGGCTTTAATTATCTGACAATGTTTATTGGGGTCGGAACGACTATTGCGATCTTTATGTATGGTATGGGTGCAACATTAAGTTTATATTTGCCACTGGTTCCTTTTATCATATACACGTTGGTTGTAGTCGGTTGGTTAATGGTTATTATCGAAGCGATGGTGTCTGCTCCAGTTATCTCATTGGGTCTTGCTCATCCAGCATATCAGCAGTTTTTAGGTGCAGCTGAGCAGGCAGTGATGCTGCTGTTCTTGGTTCTTATTCGGCCAGCTATTGCATTGATAGGTTTGATGATGTCGATTATGTTGGCGCATGTGTCTATGCGGTTACTTAACTATGCGTTTATGTTTTTGCTTGGTCAAACTTTTGAGGCTGCTGCAGCAATCCACATGAATTCAATCACTTCTATAGCTGTTTCATTTGGTTTGTTGATCACCTATGTGTACTCCTGTTACTTAGTTCTTAACTACTGTTTTCAGATCATGAACTTTATTCCAGAACAAATGAGCCGTTGGCTTGGCGGAGGCACGATGCCACTAACAGGTGGTGATGTTGCTGGCATGACTATGTCAATACAACGTGGGGTTGAAAAAAGTGTATCTCAAGCCTCTCAGGGTGCTGTCTTCGGCATTCGTAAAGTGGCCGCTGTTGATACGAGTCTTTTATTTAAGAGTCAATCCGGTGGTAAAATAGGCCTGAATCTGCAAGGTGTTATAAGGCAAGGGACTGTTCCGACAGCTAAAAGTGCCTGGGGGAAGGCAAAGAGCGCAGGTGGATGGATTAGTGCTAAGCTTCGTCTATCAGAGGGAGCTAGAGCGGTAAGAAGAGGCGCTTCAGCAGCAGCTGGAGCGGTAGGCAGAGGAGCTGGAGCGGTAGGCAGAGGAGCTGCAGCAGGAGGCAGAAGGCTTGCCAGTGGTATGGGCAGATCTGGAAGATGGCTGGTTGGAACGGGCGTTGGTAGATATGTGGGAAGTAGCAGGGGGGGAATAATGATAGCTGGTGCTTATGTCTTAGTGAGGAAACACGTTAAGAGACTTAAGGTGGCGAGCTCAGAAAAGCTTGCTATTGCAGCTAGAAAAGTTCAGGAGGTAGTAGCGGCATCAGCAGAGCAGGCCAAACAAACAGCTTCAAAACTAGCTGAAAGATTATACGGGTGGGGTAAAGGAGTCAATTTTTCTCCTGTTAGTAGTCTGTTTGAAGGCGTAGGCGTTGCTTTTAAAGACAAAGCTAAAGGCTTCGATTCTTTTTTTTATGACAAAGCTAAGAGGTGGGGGAGAAAAGGATGGGAACCTGCAAAATTTAAAATGATGAATCACTTTAATGAAAAAGTGAGGATGGCCAAGGAGCTGAACAAAATGATTGAGCATCAATTGGAATTACAGAGTGTGAGTGAGGCAAATAAGGTTAAGCTCAGGGAGATGAAAGATGAGCTTACTAAGATCAAGCCATTTGAGGGGCTAGAGAAGGATCGTGCTCGAATCACTAATGAAACAGTCTTGAGTCTAGCGCGGTATGATCTGTTGAAGCGATTGCATACAGGTAATAAAGAAGCGATGCGGATGCTGAACAGAGAGTTCTTTAAAGACCTGCTTACAGATAGCGCCGAGCATCAAAAGAAGGTCGCTCAATTTGACCGCGATTGGGGATCCGTTGAGAGACATCAGCAGAGGATTGATAAGTATGTCGGTTATTATGACTTTAAGGCAAGCATTGTGGCAAGGAAAAGGAAGTGGTTCGGGGTTCCTCAAAGTGAGGGCCAACCCGGGGGTATTATAGAGATGATGGACATGGGCATGGGGGTGTATTATCCAGATCAGCTAGGGTTAGAGGAGTAAGTGCATTTTTTGGCGTTGTTCAAAGGAAAGTCATGACAGCCATACCCCCTCGGATACATATAGCTGCTAGGATAACAGCTGCAATGTCATCTAGCATGACTGACCAGGACGTGTGGTTTTGATCAATGAGTTTAATAGGGCCTGGTTTAAAGATGTCAAATAGCCTAAAAAGAATCCAGCCAAAAATAAAATAAAATATATCATTGGATGAGTAGGGTGCATCTATGTGTAAAAGCATTGGAAGTAACCACACGGCACATAACTCATCAATGACAATCCATGAAGGGTCTTGTGTTTTATCCACACTTTGTATGATAGACGTGCTATAACTTCCTATAAGATAAGTGCTTATGCAAATAATGCTTTGAGTGAGTATGCTGAGTTGGGCTAACCAATAAAGAGGGAGGCATGCTGCTAAAGAGCCCATAGTGCCTGGGGCAAATTTGATGAATCCGATGCCGAAGCAAGAAGCCACTAATTTAGCGTAGGGATACAGAGAGCGCTCAATAAATTTCATCCGCCCTCACGCCGTCCTTTGAGTTCAGGTTGATGGTTGTCTGTTAAGGGGGTGAGGCGACCATTCTTGTTAAGAGTATAAGTAGCATTTGGGTTTTTAAGCTCGATGCGTAATATGTCATCATGAGTTAATTTAAGAGCTCTATCGACGAAATATCTTAGAGGCCTTCCTGGGACTGCTGGAAGCTGTTTTAATTCACTAGGATTAAGTTTAAAAGCGATGAATGCAGAAGCAAGAAGTGTGTGATCATTGAAGGCATTACGGGCATGTATGTCGTCTTTAACTGAGAAGGCTGGAGCGCTCGGCAGAATCGTATAAAGTTGTTGGAGTAGGTTTTTTATAAGAGTTTCCCACGATTCTAAAGAGTTGCTTTTTGATCTTTGTACAATGAAACACTCAACAGTTTTTTCTGTAGTCTGATGGGTTTTTTTGGGGGGCATCAATTTTTCTATATGTCCGATGACCGTGGTACAATGATCTGCAACTCTGCTTGCTTTTTCTTTTTCAGCAGCTGACTTTAGTTGGTTTAATAAAATTGCAACTTCATTATGTATGTCACCAGAGTAATTGATTCCTGATGGTCTTAGAATGTTATTCATTCTGTTTAGATATGGGGAGATCTTTGATTCAGTCATATTCTCATTGTGTTCAAGAATCTCTTGGTATAGTTGCCACATGTGTGTTCTAATTGATATGTCCATTGTCATTTTGATAAATTTCTTACGGTGATGATATCAAAACGATCTGTAACTGTCAATCGTAAAGCAGCTCATTTAGTGAGCATTTTCCTTTGGGGGATGCGCCTATTATCTCGCTTAATACATCTACAATGCAGGCAATAAGGATAAAGCTGGGGTTTTTATCAGGGAGGGAAACAGTGTAGCCCAACATGCTTTTCTCTTCATTTTCATAGGTGGCTTGAAAACCCACACCAAAACAGAGAGTCGATAGACGCTCAGCGCGTTTGATTATTGCAGGAAGAAGCCCATCTATTGCTGTTATTTCCTCTATAGATACAGGTCGGTCACGCATACTGAATTCTGTATTCATGTTTTTTATGATTTTAGTGAGTGATTTAGAAAATTCTGCTTGCTTCATAGTTGCTCCTTTATGCAAGCCACCAAGGTGTGGCTATTTTTCGTGGGCCAGCCAAAGTTGATCGAACAAAGCGTAGGAAAACAAATATATTGAACCCAAAATAACTGAGTAGTGTAAAAAAACTCATGACAGAGATAGCTGTGATAAAAGTCCACCACTTGATATGAAACAACCATATGAGTAATGGGAAAGCTGTGGATGAGTTAAATATCCATAACTTTGATTCTCGGCCAGTGTCGCGCCATGCCGCATTCGGATTAACGTTCATAAATCCTCCTTTATACACAGTAATTATAGCCGTCCTGTGCGGAATGATCAAGCTATGATGTGTCTTTGAACATGGTTTGTATAGGTTGTTGTTTGGCCGGTTTCTGTGTTAGCATCCTAAAGTATGAGTATACTATATAAAACTGTGGATGCAGCAGTCCCTTCCTCTACATCAAAAATATGGCCTATTATTCAAGAGTTCTATCGCCAAGAACAGTCTGCTGCATGGGAGAAAATTCCGTTTGTAGTTACAAATTGTGTGTATTTGGCTGAACACTATGCCAGAATAATACAGGATATAGAAAAAAAATCTGATCGAGAGATTTGGGTTTTTGAATTAGGGTCAGGGGTTTGTCAGTTGGCCTATCACCTGCTAAGGCGTTGTCCTCATATTCATTATGTTATGGTTGATTTGCGTCCAGATTTTGATAACTTCTTACAAGCTCACCCACAATGGCAGCAAATAGATAGCAGCCGGTTTACTGCAGTAGAAGGGGGGATTGATGAACTGTTTTTGTCCATTCAGAATGCCATGACACAGGTTGATCCACATGTGGTCTTGATTACTAATTATGTCCTTGATTCGCTGCCAACAGATGTATGGCTCAAGGATAAGGGTGCGTGGGCTCCCGCCGAAATGACCGTGTCTATGCGGTCTTTGCCAACACGAGGCAAGATTGACTTTGAACGCTCACAGTTGAGTTTTAAGCCGTCAGTCATTGGGGAAATAGCGCCTGCTAGTTATGATGATGTGCGCAAGTCTTGTCAACAAGAAATGACAGGTGATTATATGACAATCCCAGTGAAGGGGTTTGATATACTGAGTAAGCTCAAAGAGCTATGCGGTGATAGAGGGACGTGGCTCATTGCAGATAGGCCTGAATTACAAAGTCATGGTCAAAATGAGTTGTGTGGCTTTGTAAGAGACCATGCGTGGTCTGTCTGTGTTAACTTTAAGGCTCTAAAGCTTTTTGCTGAGAGGCTTGGTTGTTATGCGTCATTGGATACTCAAACCACAGATGGTCTTATTCATGTGATGGCTATTGATTTCTCAAATCCATTGCCACGGATTGACTTCATGTTGTCGGGCTATAGTCATATTGTGCGTGTTATTAGTAGGTCAAAACAAATTGAGATTCTTGAGGCTATAGCTTTATTGCGTTACAGCTGCTTTGACCCATGGATGCTCGATGCGGTAAATCAAAACATTCTGAGCTATATCAATGCCGATAATCCTGCAAGAAATGCTTGGCTGGCGTGTATTGAAGAAGTGTGTGCGCAGCACTACTGGTTGCCCGGTTCTAAGGACTTGTTGATTTGTGCTGAATTGTTTATGCATGCTAAAGATTACTCTCGGGCTATTGAGGTTTTGTCTCAACATAGCGCATTCTATGAAACATGTTCTAAAACACATATATTAATGGGGCAATGTGACTATCAGCAAGGGCGCCATCAAAGCGCGCGTACGCGCTGGCAGCTTGCGGCACAAAGGGTTCCTGATGATCCGCTAATACGGCAGCTGCTGTCTTTGGTTTAGCTCTTTTGTCTTATGGGGGCTTTTTTTTGCCGAAGTGATTGATAGGTCTTGACAGAGACTGGCAAATGCTGCTTCAATAGAGATATAGCTACAGGGATATGTTATGAGGTATTTTGTAATTGCTACGATAGCACTAGTATTAGGAGGTTGTCAGTCTCAAAGCCATGATGGATGGGGTGACGAGGATGACGCCGATCAGAAGCCAACTGAATTTGAAATTGTCTTGCCAAAGACAAGTGTAGGAAAACCGAGTCAGCAGTTGCTGGCAGAGGCAGCTATATCAGTTTCTCGCTCCCTTAGTCAGCTTGCTGAAATGCAGCGTGCAAAAAACCCAGATCTGTATAGGCCACTCCCCCAGCAGCCACTTACTAAAAACAGTGCTAAACTTGCTAGTGTTAAATGGACAGGGCCTGTTGAGCCGTTGCTTGATCAAATAGCGAGCAAGGCAGGGATGAAGTTTCGAACACTAGGCCAAAAAACAACAACGCCAATTATCGTCAGTATTGATGTGAAACAGGCTGCAGTAGCTGATATTATAAAAAATATCGCTTATCAAGCCCAAAATCATGCGTCAGTTAGTATCGATGCCAAGGAAGGAAGTGTCGAGATTCGTTATCTACATAGCTAAGTAGTGGAGGTGGTATATGAAAGGGAGGTTGTGGGTATGTACCCCTTGTTTGGTTTTTCTGCTTGCAGGCTGTCAAACAGTAACCGATAGTGAAAGTACAGTTCACGTTGATACGATCAATGAAGCAGCTATCACTTATGGTGCTCAGAGTGGGCTAGCTTGGAAAGCAGCTAGGATCAATGAGACGCTTGAAAAACATTCAAAAGAATTGGATGGAATTTATGATTTCAATGCTTTAGCACTGAAAGATAATTTGATGCCACCGGTTATTGATCAGTCTTTTGATTCAGTTAACTCAAGCGATTATGACACTATGCGTTCTGCCGAGAGAGAGATTAAAATCGTCAAGCCAGCTGGACTTGTCACGGCCGCACCCACGTGGCGAAATTACCTCATGATGAGTTATAAAAAACCAACCAAATTAAATCCAAGCCTTTACCCCACTACGGTGGATGAGCGTAAAGTTTGGGAAGATGGTCTTTTGCAAGGTTGGGTTCAAGGTGTAGAGCAAGCGCAAGATATGTTTGAGGAATCATTGGGGGTTCTTAATCGGGACTTTAAAGGAATGATTCTCTATCACAGACTGCTTCTACAAAACATGGTTTCTTCACCATTTTCTTCAACGGCAAGTATGGGGGTGACAGGCGATGAGAGCATGATGCGCATCAATGATAAAGTCACGCGTATAACAGCACAAGCAGAGCTCAATGCTAAGAGAGTTGAGCAATGGCAGCCGGTAATTGAAATCAATGGTTCTGCGCATGGTTGATCAAAGCAATACGTCCCCTGATCAGCATTATTGGCCTGGTGAACCAACACGTATGTCTTCTGATTATTTTGATGATTTGCTAGAGTTTTTAGCCAAGTCAGCCACATCTGATATTACACTCCAAACCGCCTCTCCAATTATTGCTGAAATATATGGGCATTTGTACCATGTCACAAAAAGAGCTATGACGAATACTGAAGTTGGGGATGTCTTGAATTACATCTATGGGCAAAATGGTACAGCACGTTTGCTTAGTGGTAAAGATATTGATACAAGTTATGATTTTCGCCCAAACCGTATGGAGCGTTACCGATATAGGGTTAATGGAACTGCATGCCAGGTAGATGGGCATGATGCAATACAAATCACCTTAAGGACAATACAAACAGACCCACCAGAACTGGAAAGTTTGCAAATTCCAGACAACATAATTAAGTCACTGACTCCTCAAGATGGATGTGTGTATATAACAGGTGCTACAGGCTCAGGTAAAAGTACGCTGCTGTCATCCACCATTCGTTATATTGTTGAGAAAGAGAATGCCAATAGAAAGGTTTTAACATACGAAGCACCTATTGAATTTGTTTACGACAATGTTTCAATGCCAACCTCTGTGGTTTCACAGTCAGAAATACCCAGGCATTTGCCATCATTCTCAGATGGGGTACGTAATGCTTTAAGACGTAAACCACGACTTATAATGGTGGGGGAAGCCCGTGATTATAAAACAATCAACGCTGTACTTGAAGCTGCATTAACAGGTCACCCAGTTTATACCACAGTGCATAGTAATGGTGTGGCAGAGACGATTCGTCGCTTAGTAGGGTCCTTTGATGTAGATGAAATTAATGGGAAGACCATTGATATCATCGATACCATGCGGCTTATCATATGGCAAAAGCTTGTTCCAACTGTAGATGGAAAATTAACAGCACTTAGAGAGTACTTGGTTTTTGATGATGAAGTTCGCAATCGTTTATTGGATGTTGATCCGGATAATGTGACCGCTGAAACTCGAAAGATTGTAGTTGAGCAAAAAAACACCATGTATGACAGTGCCACAGCAGCACATAAGTCGGGCATTATATCAGATGATGTGTATAAAAAATTAGTATTACGGCATAAGTCTGCAGATATTGACTTGAAAAGAAAGTCTGAAAAAAAAGGGTGAAGATGATAGAATATACTTATAATACAATCACATGCCTTTATAGGCAAACGCACCCTGGGGTTGGAAGATGAGAGGTCAACAACAAACACCTAACCAGTCACTCGATTTTTATCTAGTTATATTGTTCTGGTTTGCTGTTTTGTTTGGAATCTGGTATTTCCAGCATCAATGGATAGTCTACGGGGTGTATAAAATAAGATATTATGAAGGTCAGGTAGCACTGTGGGTGTTGGAGATGTCAAGTGATGTAGTCGAATTTTTCGGATATAAAATACCCGATGTTGCAGAATTGCAAGCTTTATTGGATTTTATGAATGAGATTAATCCAGAGACAGTGAGTTGGAGTGATTTTTCTCAAACCTCAATTGCCTTTGGTCAATATTTTGTTATTCCAGCGTTTGTGATAGGAGTCTTTTTAGCTATCTATATGGGTTTCTTTCATGCTATTGCTCGTTATTCAGAAACCTACACTATGGGGCTGTTTTCTAAATCACAAGGCGCTCTGTGGGTACAGTCAACGCCTATAATAGGCAAGAATTTGGTGGACGAAGACATTGATTCTGGCCCATGGGCGATGGCTTTAAGGCCGATGTCTTTAGCAAAAAAATACGACCTTATCTTCCCTGAAAAAAGTGCAGAAGGAAAAACGATAGCAAGGCTCAAACGTGGGGGCGCTTACCGCATCTTTTGTTTGCAGATGGGCCCATTGTGGACTGGTTTAGAGGGATTGCCTCCGTATGCTTTAGCATTGTTTGCTATTTTTGCTGCTAAGGCAGATAACAATGATAAGGGTGCTAGGAAGTTGATGAATCAAATATCGCGATCAAGCCGCTCGGGTAAACTTGATTTTGGTGGTACGCGAGAATTATTAATTTCACATGTTCGGTCGGAAAAAGTAGGCCGGGCAGTTGGGCCGCATGCTTACCTTTATACTGTTTTGTCAGAAATGCTTGTTACAGCTAGAACTGATGGGGTGTTAGCATCATCTGAGCTCTTGTGGCTTAAGCCCGTAGATCGACGTTTGTGGTTTATGCTATCAAGCGTAGGACGGCAAACGCCTTTTGTGGAAGTTGCAGGGCCTTTTGCACACTGGAAAATTGAAAATAGACTTCGCCGTCCGCTGAAGAAGCCAATGGTGGAGGAAGCTGTCAATGCGCTCGAGGATGCATTGACTCAGATCGTTTATCAACCTGAGGGCAGTTAAATGCGCGGCATATCGTCAGGACAGGAAATACGTGGTGCACAGTTAATTCGTGACACAAGGACCATGGGGCAAAAGATAGGGGATGCGTTTGTTGACCCTAAAAAAGTTGCACTGATTCTGTTGTCGATTGGTGCACTGCCTCTAATTGCACCCGCATTCAGTGATTTATGCATATGGATGTTGGGATTTGTAGTGTTGCTTGCTGTTCTCAAGCATGAGCGTCTGCCTTTTAGAATGCCAATGACTTCAGGCATGAAAGACTATAATGATTTAAAGCCTGGGACACGTGAGCCAAAAAAAGCTGAGGGCATTTATTTTTTTGGGAATGAGAAAAAGACCAATAAAGAATTGTGGTTTTCCAATGATGATATGCGCACACACTGCCTTATTTTTGGCTCAACTGGTAGTGGTAAAACTGTTTCGATGATCTCCGTTGCCTTTAATTCACTTGTTCAAGGAAGTGGGTTTATTTATGTGGATGGCAAGGGTGATAACTCTTTGTATGCGTCATTGTTTTCAATGGTGCGTTATATGGGTCGGGAAGATGACCTTTTATTGATTAACTTTATGACTGGGGCACGCGATATCATTGGGCCACAAGAATTTAGACTATCCAACACCTTGAATCCTTTTGCAACGGGTTCTTCTGGCATGCTGTCTAACTTAGTCACAGGGATGATGGACTCCAGTGCTAGTGGTGGCGGTGATGGGGACATGTGGAAAGGCCGTGCTATTGCTTTTGTTGAGGCGTTGATGAAGGTGTTAGTTGCGATGCGTGATGCAGGCTACATTTTGCTAGATGCTAATACAATACGGAACTACTTCGCTCTTGATCGAATTGAGGCTATGGCTGAAGACAAAACTTTTATACGTGATGGGCAATACGCCATTAGTATGGAGAATATGCCTGATTTAGTAGTCGAGCCTATTAAGAACTATTTAGCAACCCTCCCGGGCTATCAACCAGAACGGAAAGGAAAGCAAGTGTCACAAGTCTTTGAACAGCATGGTTACATTACTATGCAGTTGACCCGTGTATTTACTTCTCTTGCAGACACTTATGGCCATATCATGAGAACAAAGCTTGCTGAGGTCGACCTTAAGGATGTTGTGCTGAATCGTAGAATACTGAATGTATTGCTGCCAGCATTAGAAAAATCTCCTGATGAGTTAGCTAATCTTGGCAAAGTGATTATTGCTTCGTTGAAATCTATGATGGCATCAGGTTTAGGTGATCAGGTTGAAGGTGATTATCATGATCTGGTTTTGAAAAAACCGACTAATGCGCCAACACCATACCTGTGCATTCTTGATGAATATGGATATTATGCTGTGAAAGGCTTTGCGGTTGTTCCTGCGCAGGCACGTTCACTTGGTTTCTCCGTTATCTTTGCCGGGCAAGATTTACCTGCATTCCAGAAAGCTTCTAAAGAAGAGGCTGCATCTATTGGTGCAAACACGAATATTAAAATATGTATGAAGCTAGAGGATCCTGTTGAGACATGGGAATTCTTCATGAAGAGTGCAGGGGAATCTTATGTGACTGCTGTAGACAGTTACTCAAGTGGTGCCAGCGGTATGACAACAACTTACCAGGACTCAAAGTCGGCTAAAACCGAGAAACGTGCACGTATTGATTTGCTCGATCTAAAAGACCAGGGATTGGGTGAGGCAACGTTGCTTTTTCGCTCGCAGATTGTTCGTGCTAAATTATTTTTCGCCAACCCGAAGCCTTGCAAGAAAATGCAGCTTAATCAGATGATCAAAGTTGATCTGCCTAAAGATCAAGACATGTACGCGTTGGTGAAAGGCATAGAGGATTTTGAAGTTCTCTGCAAAAAAGAGCTGCCGAAGATCAGCACTGAGAAAGATCCGGCATTAGATGCTATATTTCAGTTGTTTGATCAGTCAAATGAGCACCTTATTGAAAAGTCAATCAATGGCTTTATTGAGATGTGCGACAGTCCTGCAGCATCAACAGGGGAAATGGCTATTGAGCATGATGACGAAAGAAGTGCTGAAGAGGGCGCATCGACAAGTGTCAATATTTTTATTGTGCCAAAAGCAACTCACATGCCAAGCTGGTTTCAAGATGCACTTAAAAAGCTGGATTATCCCCTTGTTACGAGAAATAGCTTTGACCAAAAAGTTATCTATGTTCTACGGTGTTTTGGGATGTCACAGAAGCAAGCTCAGTCTTCTTCTGCAGAAGTCCTGCAAAGTTTAACTATAAGTACAACTTATTTAGCACCAAAGTCTGATGAGGTTGCTTCATCTAAAGAGTGGTTGACGTGTTTTAATCAAGTCATTGAAGCTTTTAAGAAAGAAGAGAAGGAAACATAAATGGAGGTAATGTTATGATTTTTTTGTTTGTTTTACTATGTTTGCAGGCGCAAACTTTTGCAGGATTCGCTCAGTATTCTGCAACGGATGATTCAAAGCTGGAAGCGGCTCTTCCTGCAGAAGAATGGGGCGCAAAAATAGTCGATTCAGAGCTCCAGACAGGCAGTCAAATTGAGGTGTCTTCATCAGAAGATCTTGGTGGTTTCACTGTTCAGTCAGCAGGTTTAAAAGACACCATTTTATTTAATGTGAAAATAGGTCAAGGCATAAGTCCTGCTAAAGAGGTGATCTCCAAGATTGCAACTTATTTAAAAAAACACGTGCATCAAGAATTTCAGCTTACTGTTTATCAGAGAAGTGAGTTGCCTAAGAAATCACAAACCGATATACAGCAGGTAGTACAGTTGTTGCAGAATCAGTTGACAAGAGAATCTCCGCAGTCAATCATAATAGTTCCAGAATATGTGCTTTTGGATGATACAAGTGAATTGCCGTATTGGCAGTCTTCGTTCTCTGCTGTGATGGCGTTGTCTTACTTCAAAGAAAATTCATAAGGAGATAAATTATGGCTGATAATAACAGTGCAATGGTGGCAGTCAAACTGAGGCATGAGTTTTATCGAGACGGTTATCGAAAGCTTATCATGATTATATTCGTGCTTATTTTACTGAATATATCAATAATATGGGGCATTATACATCTTATACGAACGAAGCCTGTGCCACAGTTCTTTGCCACTTCATCAGATGGTCAAATTGTTGCTATTCACCCTACAAATCAGCCTGTATTTTCAACTGCGCAGATACTCAGTTGGGCGACAGAAGCAGCCATGAATGTCTATAGTTATGATTATGTCAATTACCGTCAGCAGATTTCTTCAGCACAGAAATATTTTTCAGCTCAAGGATGGAATAGCTTTTTGAATGCACTGCAAAGCTCTTTGATGCTTAAGTCAGTCATTAATCAGCAGTTGGTGATGAGTGCTCAACCTACCGGAGCACCGGTGATTAGCAACCAAGGAATAGTCAATGATCGGTATACTTGGATTGTGAAGATTCCAATGTTGGTCAAGCTGCAAGGCTCTAACCCAATTAGCCAACCAGTTGAGGTTATTATGCAAGTTCAACGAGTTAGCTTGGCTAACAATCCTAAAGGTATTGCAATTGCTAACTATATTGCTTCAGAGTAAGGTTTTTTTGTGAAAAAGAATTATTTAGTATATAAGATGATCATATTGTTGATTTTTTCTGCTGCAGTACTTTTTGTCTTCATGATGTACATGTTTTTATTCCAGCCAATTCCGTCTAATTACACTATCAATGATGAGTATACTTTTAGTAAATCTGAGCCACATTTTGTTGATATTAAAAAACAATCTGTACAGGAGGTTGAGTCTCTTCTTACCCCAGTTAAGTCAGGAAGCGATATGGGGGAATGGGCTGGAAGTATCGTCATGAATGCAGCAACACTTAATTTTTTCCAACTCGGAGAGCAACTCGATAAATTAAAGCCCTATTTTACAGAAAAAGGGTGGAACGCCTTTAGGACAGCCATAGATCCGACCTTGGAAGTTATTATTAAGAAAAAACTATCATCGACAGCTGTGTTGATTGGGGTTCCTGTGCCCCTTATGGTAGGGATGTATAACGGAAGCTATTCCTGGCAGTTTCAAATGCCAGTATTGATTAGCTATGAAAGTTTAAGTGAAACTGTGAAGCAGAGACAAATTGTGACAGTAGTGATTAAAAGGGTTCCAGTAAGCAAAGAAAATGGAATGCGTGGTATTGCTGTTGATTCTTTTGTGTCTACAGGTTAAGATGAGTTATATGGAGAGTGAGATGAGATATATGTTAGGGAAGAGACTTTTTAATACGATCTTGTTGGTGATTGCAGTTTTGATCACAGATGTTTTGCACGCTGATGAGGACATGACTAAGAAAATGATTGATGCTGAGGCATACAAGAAGGTTGTTCAAAGTATTTCACCGTTGTCTACTGATCAAATAAAAGACATTCGAAAAGTATTTAATGAAGTCAATCGTGCTAGTACATATACCGGTGGTACCCCCCCCACACCTCTAACCTCGTCCGTTGTCGTTGATTTAGCTACAGGATCTACGCCTCCAGTTATACGCTTGTCAGCAGGGTATGTAACGACTGTAGTATTTGTTGATTCAAGTGGAGAGCCATGGCCAATCAAAGCTTATGATATAGGCAATCCAAACAACTTCAATATTGCATGGAATCAGAGTACAGCAGGTGATGCGGGTGATACGATGCTTAATACACTGATGATTCAATCGCTCACACAATACAAAGATGGCAATTTGGCTGTTATGCTCAGAGGCATGAATACCCCTGTCATTTTCACTCTGGTTCCAGGTCAAGAAGTGGTTGATTACCGTGTGGATGTACAGGTTCCCAGGCTAGGGCCCAATGCGAGTAGAAATACCATTTCGACATTGCCTTCTCCTGCTAATCCATTGCTAGTCGATATACTTAATAATATGGCTCCAGCTAAAGCTGTTAAGAAATCAGTTAAAGGCGGTGATGCAAAGGTTTGGGGTTTTGGTAAAATGCTTTATGTGCGAACCCCGATGACAGTGATATCACCTGCATGGGTATCGAAAATGGTGGGGGCTGATGGCAACATGCATGCATACGAGTTACCTGAAGCATCGGTGATTTTGGCAATGGACAATGGCCGGCTTGTGCGTCTTAATCTAGGAGGGAAGTAATCATGGCTGATGAAAATAAATTTGCTAGTATCAGTGCGCAACAAAGGTCGAGGCCTTTTAAACTTGTTGTACTTGCAGTAGGTATTGCAGCACTGCTTTTTGGGCTGTATGAAATAGGGACAAAGTTTAATTGGTTTAGTAGTGGCGATGTTAAGGATTCGGTTGCTGGAGCACCAATGGTTCAGTCAATACCAGGTATAGGCACTCCAAGTAAAGCATACTCTCAGTTAGTCGAAAAACAAAATAGAGCGAACGTAGAGAAGGCTGTTGAACAAGGGAGTTCTGCATTGCCGACGATTATTAAGCCGCAATACAGTTTTAATACAGAAGGATTCGAAAATCAGCTTAAAGATGCACAGGATCAGGTCAAAGCAGCGCGAAACCCTGATAAATGTTCCTATGCTGCGTTGGTTCGTGCTCATGAAGCTGGAGTCACTGCAAGTGAACTTAAATGCGATGGTTGCACTGCTGCAGATCTTAAGGCGGCAGGGTACACCGCTGCTGAGCTTAAAGATGCAGGATTTAGTGCCAAAGAACTGAAAGATGCAGGTTTTACAGCTGCTCAACTGAAAGAGGCAGGGTTTACAGCAGCGCAACTGAAAGCTGCGGGATTTAGTGCTAAACAGCTTAAGGATGCAGGCTTTACAGCGCAGGAGCTTAAAGATGCAGGCTTTAGTGCAAAAGAGCTTAAGGATGCGGGCTTTACGGCAAAGCAACTTAAGGATGCAGGCTTTACGGCAAAACAATTGAAAGAAGCAGGGTTTAGTGCTAAGCAGTTAGTGGCAGCAGGTTATACTCCAAGTGAGCTAGTTGATGCAGGATTTACCCCTAAAGAATTACTGGATGCAGGATTAACACCTAAAGAGCTATATGATGCGGGAGTTCCTATTAAAGCGCTTCTTGCTGCAGGAGTTACCCCAAAGCAACTGCTTCAGGCTGGAGCCCCTATTGGAGCACTGTTAAAAGCAGGGGTGAGTAAGAAAGCATTAATTGCTGATGGGATATCACCAAATGTGATCGATGCTATTACAAAAGCAGCAGCTGAAATGCCGGGTGGACATTGCTCTGCAGCTTTTGCTAAATCACAGCGCGAGCAAGGTGTCAGTGCAGAGACTTTAAAACGCTTAGGGTGTAGTGTCGCAGCACTAAAAGCTGCAGGGTATACTGCTGCTGAACTCAAAGATGCAGGGTTTACAGCTGCACAGCTCAAGAAAGCAGGATTTGATGCAGAACAGTTAGCAAAAGCTGGCTTTACCGCAGCTCAACTTAAAAAAGCTGGCTTTACTGCGGCAGAGCTTAAAGCTGCAGGATTTTCAGCCAAAGAGTTAAAAAAGGCAGGCTTTAGTGCTGCTCAACTGAAAGCTGCAGGGTTTACTCCTTCACAGCTACTCCAAGCTGGTTTTACGCCTGAGCAATTGAGAAAAGCAGGATTTACAGCTAAACAATTGCTTGCTGCAGGTCTGACGCCAAGTGAGCTTAAAAAAGCAGGTTTTTCAGCAGGTCAAATGCTTGCAGCCGGGATCACACCCAGTGAACTTAGAAAACTGGGTTATACAGCTGCTGAGTTGAAGAAATTAGGATTGACTCCAGCACAGCTAGCCGCAGCAGGGTTCCCTCCAACCGAAATTAAAGGTTTAGGATACTCAAAAGGGGCAATGGTTCGAGCTGGAATAAGTGAGCCAGATGAGTTACATGCGCGTTGCTCGCAGGCTTCTTTGACAAAAGATCTGAACGAGGGTGTGTCTGCTAGTTCACTCAAAAACAAGGGGTGTACTGCAGCTGATCTTAAGGATGCAGGCTATAGTAGAAATCAATTACTCAATGCAGGGTTTACACCTTCGGAGATAAGTGGTTCTGTCGTTAAGTGCTCTGTCGATAAAATTAAGGAAGAAATGCAGAAAGGAAAATCCGCAAGTGCATTTCGTAAAGAAGGTTGCTCTGCATCTTCATTGCTTGCAGCTGGATTTAGTCCCGAAGCACTAAAAAATGCAGGCTATACAGCTGCAGAGTTGCGCAATGCAGGGTTGACTGCAAGACAATTAGCACAAGCTGGATTTAGTCCATCGCAGTTAAAGGCAGCTGGTTTTACTCTCAAGCAATTGCATGAAGCAGGTGTTTCTGCGTGTGAATTAGTGTCCTCAGGTGAGTCTGTCAAGGAACTTATGGAAGCTGGATACAGCATCTCAGATCTTAAAAAATGTGGCGTAACCGCTGCTGAAATGACATCAGCAGGTTTATCTGCTAAGCAACTTGCAGATGCGGGATACACACCAAATGAAATTGCTGCCATTGAAGATGCAGCTAAAAGCGATGCTACCAAAGATATGCTGACAGGATCAAGTAACAATCAGTCACAGATCGAAAAGTTACAGAAGCAACAACAGCAACAAATGGTCATTCAGCAACAGCAGGCAAAGATAGCAGAGATGGCAGCAGGCATGCAAGCTCAAGCAAATACGCTCATGTCTTCTTGGGAGCCAAATTCAGCAGTGCAGCAGTTAGTTGTTGGCCCAACTGTCACTACGACTGTTGCTGATAATTCAATGGCATCCGGACTTTCTGATGACATGAACTTGTCTGGTGATGTTATTAAAGCTGGCACAGTGATGTATGCGACACTTGATGTCGGGATTGATTCGGATATTACTTCACCAGTGCTCGCTACAATTGTCTCTGGTAAGTTATCTCAAACAAAGCTAGTGGGACAGTTTCAGCAAAACGGCGATAACATTATATTGCAGTTTAGTACAGCCAGTATTCCAGATGTTCCAAGAAGTAGCTCGATCAGTTTGTATGCTATAGATCTTGATACTGCAAGAAATGTGACTGTCGACAATCACTACCTATTAAAGTATGGTGCTCTTTTTGCAGCCTCATTCTTATCAGGATTTAGTGGTGCTATCGAAAAAAGTGGTTCATCTAAGATCGAATCTAATGGCAGCTTATTAACAGTTACAAATGAAGCTTTGACAGATACCAAGCTTGTTGCAGCCGGCTTAGGAAAAGTAGGTACTAGCCTCGCTACGTCAATCGAGAAGTCGGGTCATATCAACCCAACTATTAAAGTTAGAAAAGGTGCGTCGTTTGCTGTATTATTTATGAGTGACTTCGCAATACCTAGCACAGTTCAAAATTAACAGGGAGTATTCATATGGCAGATGAAAAACCAACTGGACAGTATCAGTTTCCTGGTCAAGGTTCTAATGAGGAATATGGAAAGTCCTCAGTAAGTGGAGGCACTGAAAATGTTAAATCAATTTTGACTAACAGAAGAGTGCTTATCTTATTAGGTGTTGTGGTTGTTGCCATTGCCCTTTGGGTAGTGAATCGCGAAGAGTCATCTGATGATGATGTGTCTGATACGTCAATACCTAAGATTGAAGCTCCGGAGCCTGTGGTCCCAAGTCCACCAGTAATTGAGCAACCCGTAGCTCCAGAAATTCCTGTTGTGCATACATCACCTAAGTTAGAAAGTGATATCGATCAATTAGGTCGCAGGTTAGATGGTTACGACCATCAAATTAATACGATCTCAGTGAGTGTACAGCAGCTTAATGCGTCAAATTATGAAATGACACGTCAGTTGCAACGTATTGCTAAAGATATAGAAGAACTTAAGCCAAAGAAAAAACCAGCTAAAATAGCAGTTGAACATAAAAAAGTGGTGCTTAAGACATATTATATTAGGGCGATTATAGATGGACGCGCTTGGATACGAAGTGGGTTATCTGATAACATGACTATTAAACTGGGTGATGAAGTGCCTACGTACGGTAAAGTCAAAGGTATTTACCCTAATGAGGGCGTCATCACGACTACTTCTGATCGTACTATTGTTTTCTCTAATGAGTAAAAATGCGTTTATTATCAGAGAGAGGATAGCATATGCTGTCCTTTTCCTCTCTTTTTCACAAATAATATTTGCTGACCCCATGTCAGCTGTATCAGGTTCCGATACATCTGTATCTGCTCGTTCTATATTCCAAAACATTGATAATAACTTGCATGGAATATCTCAGTTTATTACTGCTCTTTTTTATATTGTTGGTATAAGCTTAGCTTTTGGTGCAGTTTTGAAGCTAAAGAAATTTGGACAACGTACGTCCTTTATGCATGTTGAAGCTGGACTTCTTGGCCCTGCAGTTCAGCTGTTTGTTGGAGTTGCTCTCGTTTATTCGCCTGCACTTTTTAAGGCTATTAATAATACCTTTTGGCAGACACCTAATTTTCAGAATGTACTTAATTGGCAGACAAATGCACCAAATAGTCATTATCTAGATATTATTAAGCCTATTGTTGGCATTATTCAGTTAGTAGGTGCTGTTGCATTTCTTAGAGGTTGGATCATTCTTACAAAAGCTACTAACCAGGGAGCCCAACCAGGGTCCATGTCAAAGGGTATTGTTCATATAGTTGGCGGAGTGCTTGCTCTTAATATCACAAGAACAATAACAGTGATAATGAATACGTTTGGGATGTCATAAAAATGGTTGTATTAGTCTTATTACTAATCCCATCGGTGGTTTTTTCTATTGACACCAATTCTTTGACGTTAGGTCAAATAGGCCTGAATGTCACCAAAAGTTTTAATTCACTCGGGAAACTTATTATTGCAACAGCATATATTACAGGCATTGGTTTTGGTATAGCTGCTATATTCAAATTTAAACAAGTGAAAGATAATCCAACTCAGATCCCTATCAGTACACCATTCGCTTTATTAGGTGTTTCTGCCATGTTGGTTTTTTTGCCTGGAATATTCACGCCTACTGGAAAAAGTATTTTTGGAGATGCAGAAGTGTCGGATAAAAGCAATGTGGGTGGTTTTACGGGAGTCAATATTCCTGGTCTTCCTGGAAGCAGTGGTTAGCTTTTAATTGATTGCAATATGACTAGTTAAAGATTATA
>CAZMRQ010000007.1:0-43383 GCA_964568795.1 uncultured Gammaproteobacteria bacterium
TGACCACCACGCTAGCCCAGAGCACTAGATACCTTTTGACAGTCAGGGTAGCAGAGCCTCTTAGCCCAGTAGCTTAGGATCCATATAGGATTTTTTGGGAGAAAGGTCGAGCAAGAGAGATTTGAGTATATGAAATACCGTGGAGGACTCTGTTGTCTCAAAACCCCTGAACCCGCACAATCAACTTGACTCTCTATACACAAAAGGTTACAATTTATGTAACTTTCTGTGGAGTTACTGTGTTATGCAGTCAATAAAAACACTTACAAAGTGGCTATTGCATAATGCAAACCACCAGCATTACTTATTCACGCTATTTGATATGCGCCCGCTTTTCCCTCAAATGACTGACGCTGCTTTTAAGACCTTGATGAGTCGTGCTGTACGTACAGAATTACTGGTTCGGCTTTGTCGAGGAGTCTACCTTTATAAGCCAGCTTTACCTAAAGATGGCTTACTTTTATATCACGCTGCTGCACTGCTTAGAGCTCATAGGTTCAACTATATTAGTTTAGAAACTGTTTTAAGCGATCTCGGAGTTATATCACAAGTCCCTTTGAACTCGATATCTATTATGTCCTCCGGTAGAAGCAACATGATTTCTTGTGGGGAATTTGGGACTATAGAGTTTATTCATACTAGGCAAGAGCCGAATCTTTTAATGCCGCACTTGACTTATGATCACAGTTGTGGTTTATGGCGTGCAAATGTAAATCTGGCAATTAGAGATATGAAGGCTACTCGTAGAAACTGTGACTTAATAGATTGGAGCATTGTGAATGAACTTATTTGATCAATTAGTTGATGAGGCGCTGATAAATCAACCGCATTTGTCTTCTCTAAGGGTTGTTGTTGAGAAAGAAATACTACATCATGATATATTGAGAGCATTAAGTAAAAATAAGTTGTTGACCAATCTTACTTTCATAGGTGGAACTTGTCTGAGGGCCTGTTATGGCGGTGTCAGGCTCAGTGAAGATTTAGACTTTACAGGTGGTAGTGACTTTTCGCGTCATAGTCTGTCAACAATGGGTGGCTGTTTAATAGAAAGCTTAAATGATAAATACGGTCTCCAGGTAACTGTGAGTGAGCCTGAAAAAGACAGCAAAAATGTGGATACTTGGAAAATAAAAATATTGACCAGGCCTAAACAAAGACATTTGCCTGCTCAAAGAATTAATATAGATATTTGTGCAGTATCTTCTTACGAAAAGCAACCCATGATGTTGATTAATCCGTATGCCATTGATATGGGAACAAGTGGTCTCATCATTCAAGCGCAAAGCCGTGAGGAAATATATACTGATAAATTACTTGCATTTGCGTTACGTCCAAATAAGATAAAATATCGAGATTTGTGGGACATTGTATGGTTGCATCAACAGGGATTAAAGCCAAACTTTGGGCTGGTAATCAAAAAACTTGGAGAACGCTCGCTTACAAAGGAGTATTTTTCTAATCTATTTGAGCATCGCCTCATGTTACTCTCTCATGATGATCGCCTTGAAGTAGAGTTTAAAAAAGAGATGCACCGTTTTCTATCTTTAGAACAAATCAAAGAAACACTAAAGCAAGAGAACTTCTGGCCTTTTATCGTATATTTAATGAGAAGCTTAGCTGGTTCTTTGTAATATGCGCAAACTGGGTGATGTTGCATTACATATGCTTCACTGTGCCTGGGCAGGGCTGTCATAACAATTTAGTAATATCACCCTAAAGACAGATCAAAAGTGTACACCCATGTCAGTAAAATCGAGACTGATTGTATGATAAGATATACAACTATCTTTGAATGTATGAGAAGGTAAGAGTAGAACGCCACACTTTTTAAGTTTGTATTTGTTCATGTTAGGCTGTAAACTTCACTTCTCAGGGGAGTATGACACTTTCCTTACCAAACGATTTGACCGCAGCGATGCTGGCGAACGCCTCCACTTTGCCTCAGCCATGACTTTGTTGGGCAAAAAAGATGGTGATGGTGGCGACACGGGTGTCAGTTATCTTGATTTGGTTGACTTCCTTGTTAAACACGGTGCACAAGTCAACCAAGACTTGGAGCAGCTCTGGCGTCGTATTGTTTTTTATATCTGTGTGTCTAATACAGATGATCACCTACGTAATCAGGGTTTTATGCTGACAGACAGGGGCTGGATTCTTTCTCCTGCTTACGACATGAATCCTGTCGCTACAGCGGGTGGTCTGTCTCTTAACATTTCAAAGGAAGATAATAGGCAAGACTTAGGGCTTGCAAAGAGCGTAGCGCTTTACTTCCGTGTTGAGGAAGAACACGCCGATATAATCATAGATGAGGTCAAATCTGCTGTTCAAAGTTGGACAGCTCTGTCAAAAAAACTTTGTATTCCATCGCGTGAAATTAAGCGGATGAAAGGGGCGTTCCGACATGCAGATGAATAAAAAATGTTCGCGACAACATGGGGAGTAGCGGATGACATGGCTGCAATGGAATCTCTAAGTCAAACGCGCCAAGAGCAATACAAAGAGCTAAGAGAGACGCTTAGCCGTGCACCCAGATGTATTTTATCATGATACTCTCGCAGGTGTTGCAGTCTGAACATTTTGCTCCTAGGACTGGAATTTAACTTTCCAGACAGTTATCGAGAAAATTGAGCCTAAATTACACTCAGGAGAAACTAAAAGTTCATTATTATTAGGGGATTATTGAAAGTTTTCTTTTTTGGTCGGGCTAAAGAAACTGCACTACCGATTTTGAGAGATTGAGCATAAAATAGGCGTATTTGAGCTTCGCATTTTTTTTATCCAAGGATTTGGGTATTATGTGTGACTAGGCATGGATTTTTTGTCCAGAAAGCAGTAGTATGTACATGTTCAAGATTATGGTAAGGCTATGAGTGATGTAACTATCGATGCCAATAAGCAAAAAGCGCTTGATGTGGCAATGAAACAAATTGAGACTCAGTTTGGCAAGGGGTCCTTGATGAAACTGGGTGACTCAGGCGTTGATCAAGATATCACCAGTATTTCAAGTGGGTCTATTGCATTGGATTCTGCATTAGGTATTGGGGGCTATCCCAAAGGACGTGTCGTCGAAATATATGGCCCAGAGTCCTCAGGTAAGACAACCCTTACTCTCCATGCTGTGGCAGAATGTCAAAGACAAGGTGGTGTTGCAGCTTTTATTGACGCTGAACATGCTCTTGATCCCAAGTATGCTGAAAAGATAGGTGTGAATATTGATGATCTGCTTGTTTCTCAGCCAGACAATGGTGAGCAGGCGTTAGAAATAACAGACATGCTTGTTCGATCAGGTGCTGTGGATATTGTTGTTATTGATTCAGTAGCTGCACTAACACCTAAAAATGAAATAGAAGGTGAAATGGGAGACACTCATGTAGGTTTGCAAGCCAGGTTAATGTCACAAGCTCTGCGTAAGCTTACGTCGAATATCAAGCGTTCCAACACATTGGTCATATTTATCAACCAAATTCGCATGAAGATAGGTGTTATGTTTGGTAATCCGGAAACCACAACTGGCGGGAATGCTCTTAAGTTCTATGCGTCAGTTAGATTAGATATAAGAAGAATTGGTGCCTTAAAACGTGGTGATGAAGTTTATGGGAATGAAACACGTGTTAAGGTTGTTAAAAATAAAATGGCCCCTCCATTTCGTCAGGCCGAATTTGATATCCTTTATAGCAAAGGGATATGCAAATTTGGTGAAATGATTGATCTGGGAGTAAAGCACGGTGTTATGGATAAATCAGGTGCTTGGTATGGATACAAGGGAAAACGTCTAGGTCAAGGAAAGGATAACGTGCGCGCATTCCTTAAATCAAACCCCGAGATTGCTCAAGAAGTTGAAACTCAGGTGAGAGAGAAAATGCAGGCAAAATGAGTGATCTGTTGAATAGAAAAGCGCTTGGCTACCTTGCTCGAAGGGAGCATAGTCGCTATGAGATTATTCAAAAACTTTCTCGTTTTGCAGATATCGACCAATGCGAGATTGTGGCAGATAGCATGATTAAACTTGGTTATCAATCAGATGAACGCTTTGCTTTGTCACGGTTGCGTCACCGTGCAAGTCAGGGTTACGGGCCGTTCAAATGTGAGGTGGAGCTATTGCAACACCAAATCGACAAAGAGAGGGTGAGTCAGTTGATAGCAGATTATCCTTGGAAGGATGTGTGGCAGCAGCACTTAACAAAGTGCTCTGCAGCAACAGGAAGCCCAGCTTGGTTGCGTTATTGGCACCAGAGGGGGTTCTCATTGCATAGCATTAAACAGTGGATACAAGAGCAGGACAATACCCATGTGGACATATGACCGACTTAGACAAACATTTCTTGACTATTTTATCGCCAATAAACATATTCATGTGCCAAGTGCATCACTGATCCCACAGGACGATCCTTCTTTGCTCTTTGTGAATGCAGGAATGGTTCCTTTTAAGCACTATTTTTTAGGGCAGGAGCAGCCTTCCTTCAAGCAAGCATGTAGTTCCCAACGCTGTTTACGTGTCGGAGGGAAGCACAATGATTTAGAACAAGTTGGTTTTACTTCCCGCCATCACACGCTTTTTGAAATGCTTGGCAATTTTAGTTTTGGTGATTACTTTAAGGAACGGGCTATCTTATTGGCTTGGCAATTTATCACCAAAGAGCTAATGATTCCAGTTGATAAGCTCTATGTGACAGTGCATGAAAGTGATGACGAAGCGGAAGAAATCTGGCTAAAGGTCATTGGTTTGCCTGCAAGTCGTGTGATTCGTTGTGGTGATGCTGATAATTTTTGGATGATGGGGGAGATTGGTCCATGCGGTCCCTGCTCTGAAATATTTTATGATCATGGTCCTCAATGCCAGGGTGGACTGCCAGGGAGCGATGAGCAAGAGGGTGACCGGTATATGGAAATATGGAACTTGGTTTTCATGCAGTATGAAAAACAGGCTGACGGCACTGTCATAGATTTGCCGCACCCATCAGTCGATACGGGCATGGGTTTGGAGAGATTAGCAGCTGTTATGCAAGGCGTTACTGATACGTATGATATCGATTTATTTAAAAAACTAATGGCAGTCATCAGATCATCCAGTCAGGTTGTTCTGCCAAAACATGCATTAAAAATACTTGTGGATCATTTGCGTGCAGTTATTTGGTTGATTGCTGATCAAGTCGTTCCTTCAAATGAAGGACGTGGCTACGTTCTTCGTCGCTTGCTAAGGCGCGCATGCCGACTTGCGTATCAGGCTGGGATGAAATTGCCTGGTTTGCACCAAATTATTCCAGATTTTTGTCTAATTTTAGAGAGTAAGAGCGGTCCACTACATCAATATAGCCAGATTATCAAACAGCGGGTACAGCGGGAAGAAGAACAATTTGTGCGCACACTGTCTCAGGGGTTGTCTTTTTTAGATCAACACCGAGAAAGCAATAGCAGCAACCTTATTGATGGTGCTTTAGCATTCAAATTATATGATACTTTTGGTTTTCCAATTGATATCACAATGGACTATGCACGCGAACATAATCTCAAGATTGACCAACAAGGCTTTGAAAAACATATGATGCAGCAGCGTCAGCGATCAAAGTCCTCGCAGGGCTTTAAAATGAAAAATGCTCGGATTGATCATGGTGGTGCAGTAACAGACTTTCGAGGTTATGAATTTCTTGAAATGCCAGCAGTTGTCCAACAGCTATGGGCTTGCTCAGCTGACAATGTGTCTATTGATGAGTCAAAACGTGTCCAGGTTCTAAATAATGGTCAGAAAGGCATTGTTATTTTAGATCAAACCACATGTTATGCCGAAAGTGGTGGACAGGTGGGTGATCAAGGTTTAATCCTGCTAGATGGGTCACAATTTGATGTTGTTAATACAGTGGCTATGCAGGGTGCTATTTGTCATATAGGTCATGTCACGCAAGGGCAATTGCATGAAGGCGATGCTGTAAGCGTTCTAGTAGATCAGCAACGTCATCAGACTGTTCTTAATCATTCAGCTACTCATCTGCTTCATGCAGCACTTAGAGCTATTGTTGGTATGCATGTACTGCAAAAAGGCTCACTTGTTGAGCCGAAACGACTGCGTTTCGATTTTGCTCATCACCAGCCATTAACTCAAGAAGAAATCTTTGCTGTTGAGCAGTATGTTAATGAAATAATACGTACTAATATACCTGCACAGATTGATAGCATGCCTCTTGCTAAGGCTATGGAAACTAACGCTATAGCATTGTTTGGTGAAAAGTATTCTGATCCGGTACGTGTTGTCAAGTTTGCAGATGTATCTGTTGAGCTGTGTGGGGGCACCCATGTCCCTGCAACGGGCGACATTGGCTGCTTCAAAATTGTTACTGAAACTGCTGTAGCAGCAGGTGTTCGACGTATTGAGGCAGTCACGGGTGCGGCTTGTGTTTCTTGGTGGCAGTCACAGCAACAACAGTTACAAAGCATCGAGAAATCTCTCAAGTTGCCTCTGAGTCAAATTGAACAACATTATCGGGACCTCAAAGCAGAAGTGAAAATGCTTAAAGAAAAGCACTCTCAAGCACAGATCAATGCACATGAGAAATGGCTTGCAGGTCAACTGTTGGCAAATAAGCCATACGTCGTGGCATATGTTGAAGGGCAAAACTCCAAAGGTTTAATGCAATTATGTGATCGTTTGTTGCAGGGTGATATTCGGCTTGTTTGCTTGCTTACTGGTAAGGCTGGGTCATTTCAATATGTTGCTGCATCTGATGAAAATGCAGTTATGACAGCTAAGCAGCTACTTAGCAAGCTATCAAAGCAGATGGCTATCTCAGGTGGTGGCAGAGATCAGCGTGTTCAGGGCGTGGTAAAAGAAGGCTTATCAGCAGAGCAACTGGTTAAGCAAATAGAAGATCAAGTCAGATGATCACAGATCACATACACATATGCAAGTTTGGTGGTAGCACCCTTACATCATTGAGTGATATTAATCACCATGCAAAGAGAATAGTTGAGATGAGTCAACCTGTCATTGTAGTTGTTTCAGCAATGAAGGGGCAAACAGATGCAATGACATCTCAAGCTAATCAACTGACAAAGAATGTACACGCACGCGAGATGGCGGCACTTACCGTCACTGGTGAGCAGCAAACGGCAGCTTTAATGGCTATGGCCTTGATTGAACATGGTCGTGAAGCTCAATCATTATCTGCATGGCAATGTGGTCTAAAAGCATCAGGCCATTTCTTGAATGCTGTGCCTGAATCGCTTCATGTTGATAAATTAAAATCACTGCTTAAAAAAAACATTATTCCAGTTGTAACGGGATTTCAAGCTATTGACAATGATTCATATGCTACATTAGGTCGGGGCGGCTCAGATACTACAGCTGTCTTTATTGCTGCTCAGTTAGGTGTGCGTTCATGCACTTTTTACAAAGATGTTCATGGATTGTACTTGGCTGATCCTAATTTACTCCCCTGTCCAGCTGTGCAGCCAGAAGTGTCCTACCATGAAATGTTAGAGGCAGCAGCACTGGGGGCAAAAATTATCGAAAGACAGGCAGTATTGTATGCTATGCGTCACCTTATAGCTATTCATATTAAACATGCATTCATTGAGGGAGATGGAACAATGTTAAGAGAAAAATCACGTCAGATGGGGATCCAATGTATTGCGCATTCAGAACATCAGCATCTCATTATGATTGTTAGTGAGGACCTTGATGCAGGTAAAAATTACCTACAGAAGCTTACTGAATGCTGTGCCTCTCCGAGACTTTTGCAATACCGCTTAGAAGACAATAAGTATAGTTGGCTGATTGCTTGTCAAATGAAATCCAAACTGCCTGATTTTACCGGTCAAGGTCATACTGAAGTTCGCTCTGGCCTGGTAGCTGTATCGGTGGTTGGTTGGAACTTGCGTTCTTCGCCATGTTTAGTGAATGAATATTTGCAATTGTTGATGAGCCAAGGCATCAGGGTACAAGAGCATATCTTGGCTGAGATTAGCATGACAATGTGGCTTCCACAAGTGCAATGTTGCCAAACTGTTAAAATACTATCTGATTGCATAATACAGCACGCTTGAAAATATTGGAGTAGCTCTAAGCATCAAGAAATAATAACTTTTTTCAAAAAAACTCTATCAATTTATGCAATTGTGTATATAATATAATCATGTGTAGCAGCATGCATAGTAATAATGAGGTAATGGAGAGGAACAATGTTAATACTAACAAGAAGGGTGGGTGAGACATTAATCATCGGCGATAATAAAACGAGAGTCACTGTATTAGGGGTGAGAGGTCACCAAGTTAGAATTGGGGTAGATGCTCCTCGTGATGTATCTGTTCACCGTGAAGAAGTCTATCACCGTATTCAAAATGAAAAGAATAGCGATGGTGATAATGACAATGATGTATTCATAGATGATGATTAAGTGACAGCTAAATCATCCACATGAAAAAAAATGGAATGCTCATGGGCAGTTTTCATGTCATATTAATATTGAATCATTGGGTCTACTTCGTTCATGAGTAGACTTTGAAAATAAATAATATAATATCAACTCAGTTTTTAATGAAATATAAATTACGCGGATTGTATCTGTGGGGGCGCTAATGTTATTGTTGAATTCATTTGAGGATTGACATACAATCACGGTGAACACCTGATTTTATTAGTGTAGTCTAATTATCATCCTCTGCTATAGATAGAAATTATACGCAGCTGAGTTTATATGAAATTAAAAGGAGAAGCCTTATGCTACAAAATGTTGGAGGTATAGAGTTAGATTATGGTATAAAAACTACTGATGTTGTGAACGAAAGTTCATCTGTCCTATGTGGTAATCAATTGATACATCAATTGCGAGAGTGGGAATCAACTCATTTAATGCTGTTTATTGACTTTGGCGGATTTTTCACTTTACTAAAGAATAAAAGTGAACAACAATTATATGATAATAGAGAGATAATCTTCAGAGAAGCATTTAAAAATCGATCTACTAAAGAAGAAATTTCGGCTCTTTGTTTTAATTTGTTTATGTCCAATAAAAATGTGTTGCTGCTTATTGGCTTGTTAAATCATTTAAATGAAATTCCTCCGCTAACAATCAACCATACGAGAGGGATCATCAATGTATTGCTACGAGCTAGTAATGTGAGTGATGAAGTAAACAAATCTATCAATATCCTCAAGGTTTTCATGCGTCAGGTAAAAAAATGTGATGAGCATAGGGTTTTAATGCATAATATCGCTATTTTAGAAGAAAGATGTCCTATTCTAGTTCGCCAAAAGATCCATGAGGTTTTTGAGTGTTTACTCAAAGATGATGAAGATGATAGATTAAATAAAATATACACTGATTTCGGTCCTGAGTTATTTGGGTGTTATTTGTTTACAAGTCAGACACTCACCCTTGGCATCTCAAGTCCTGAATGGAATCAGCTTGTGCAAAAGATCAGTGATGATGGGCAGATGAAGCTGCTGTGTGATCTTCACGTTAAGTCTAATAAGAATCTCAAAGATACTTTTGAGCAGAAGGATCTGGCCCTGAGCTTTATGGCTCAACTTCGTTTACTATTTATTTCACCTAAAGCATTGTATCTATACTTTAAGTCCTTTTTAAATAAACGATGTATAGGGGTGTATAAAGCTATGTCAACTGGATCTTGGGGGAAAGGCCAGACTCTTGGCCATGCCCATCCACCACAAGTAGATCAATCTCTTGTAGCCGAAAATGACTCTCAACGACGAGTTCGTCAATAATCAGTATAATTCTTCAACATAAGATATAAATACTGATAGGCGCGTGGGGTGTCAAACAGTGTTTATGAGCCAAAAAAGAGTCATTTTTAGCTTATTATATACGTCGGCTCATGTGCACTTGAATAGAAGATGTGTTCAGAATCTATTACAATACTCGGGTTAGACGTTTACTCGAATTGAAAAAATATTCGATCAACTTTAAAAAATTGCTGTGATCCATAGCATGGCCACAAATCATAAGCGATTTTCTTGAATAAGGTTAATAGAGACTTGCTATAGGTTGAGGTAATCAATTCATTGAAAAATAAAAAGTTAATAATGATAGTGTTAGTCATGGGTATTATATCTTTGTCTATATTACTTTTTACAATACTGTCGTTCATTCAATAGCATTCATCCTAGTTGCTTGATGGTTATAGGTTTTGTACACTATGTATGAATAATGATCTTGAGGTAGACTATGTTGTCAGATCATCGTCCTTATGTTGTTGGGAAAACATTGTCATGGAATATTCTGACTCAATGCCGAGCCGCTAGTAGCAGTAGAAATAGCAACAATGCGTTTAATATTGATGAAGATATGAATGAGTATGTGTCGAGACTAGGGAGGATAGCTCAGACGATAGCTATGCTAGTGACTCAATATGATATCGAATATATTGCTTTGCAAGAGTTGCCGTCTGATCAGCACTTGTTGATTTCCCCTCTTTTAAAATTATTGCAGAAAAATAAGATTTGGCGATTTCATGTGATTTCAAATCCACTGCCAACTGGCCTTATTTATACTGGGGAGTGTCATATTGAATATGCGAGACATGATATGAGACTGTCGTTGTATCAATTAAATGGTGGGCAAAGATTAGGGCACGTGCACTGTCACTATAGGAAAATCGAGCAGAAAACCAGTGAGTATATTGATATATTTGAAAATTGGCTGAAAAAGGGTGCTACGATATTAGGTGATTTTAATACGCCAGTTGAGCAGCTGCCAATCAACTGTTTTAAACGTTCCTTAGGGGGCTCTTTATTTGGGGCTGTAGATGGCGTATTGGCTTCAACTGAGCAAAGATATCAAAATCTTGATGAGGTGGTTTGTTGGTAGGCTCTGATTGGTTATTGTAAATTCTTGTATCGTATGAGAGTTAGTGTTAATATGACTAAAATTTTGGAGAGATGGCCGAGTGGCTGAAGGCGCTCCGCTGCTAAGGGAGTATGGGGCATTCCCCCATCGAGGGTTCGAATCCCTGTCTCTCCGCCCGTTTTTCCTTCTCTAAAAGTTTTTTTTAAAATTTCAGGTTTGCTATCATCATCTCAAAAACTCAGTATTCATAGGCTTTAGCGAGTTTAAGTCACCGGTCACATGCCTACCTAGAGAATTGCAAAATCACCCAAAACACCCCAAAATCCCCCTTTTTTGTTCTCCAATTCTCCGTGACATGCGAACGTCGGTGACGAGGGCACTCATCTATCAAGTCATTTATTTTCTGGGTTTTGCGCTTTAGGCATTTTGAGGTTCGTTTTTGAAAAGTGGGTGTCGGAATACTCATAGTGAGAGAAATCTCTTTATTTAATATCCGACATTAGTAAGATTGCATATATAATAAGTGTCATAATCAACATTTAATATAGGCAGCCATATATATTTTCAAAGATAATAATGTCGTCGTCTGTGATTTTACAGTTTGCTCTCATTTTTTCATGAACATCAATTACAATAAGAGGCGCAATCGAGGCATCTAATGACACTTGTTCTACTGTAGCGGTACCTGGCATGCAATGGCTTGGTGCGTCAATATCTCTGCCGATTCCAGCATGCATTTTTATTTGGCCGACTCTAAACTTTACGTCAGAATCACATTCATCATAATCAAGCTTGATGTCATGATTAAAGCCGCACCCACCATCCCATGAAGGTGTTTTCTCAGATAATGTATGTGTAAGATCGATAAGTTTATAGTGGAATTTTTTATTCATAGGATCTCACATAGAATACAAAGTATTTATTTTAAGAGTAGATTCCGAACACGAGGAGTTCAGATCAACAAAAAATTGGTCTTGCCACTTTTGAGTTTTGGCAGCTTGGGCACTTGTGGTTTTATCCCATGGTGCGTAAACTCTTATTGCTCGCTTACCTTCTTTACCACTTGCACTAAATATATTTTTTTTTGTTAAAACAGTTTTAGGAAATATAAACTCTCCTACATTGTTACCATCAGAAACAGCGACTGCAACGAAATAAATAGCGTCAGCCTCTTCATAGGGGGCAATAATGCTGTCAGCACCTCTTTTCCATATCGTTACAAACCAACCTTATTGTTCTAGGAGTTTTTTTGGCTATCCTAAATAACCCCTTCTTGCCTTTAATGGTAAAAGTATGTGCATAATACTCTGAACTTTCATCCTCTGGAAAAAATTTTTCAATTTCCAATTTACATATAGAATACATAGTGCTTTGTGCATTTTTTACTATCTCTAACGCTTTTAACATATTGCTCTCAATTCAGTTTCTTTGTAAACCATAAGCCGGATCATCATGCAATGGATACGCTTTACCCGAAGTTACATATTCATAATTGTAAGTAGCGCCATGCCCATCAGGTAGGTAACCACGCTTAATATAGAGCCTTTGAGTAGATCTATAATCTGGGTAAAGACCAACGCCAATGCCAACGATATTTGATCTTTTTGCTGCATGCTTTTCGCATTTTTCTATTAATGCTGAACCAACCCCTTTGTTCCTAAAACTTGGCAATACATTGAAATCAGATATTTCTGGGATATTATCATCTGCAAAAATTTTGTAGTCAGATTGCCATTTAAGGGTGACGTAACCAACAAATTCACTGTCAATAAATGCTACCAAACAGATCCGTTTATCTTGCTGATCGTCATCTAAATATTGTTCAAAAACACTTGCGGGTTTAATTTGCCAACCTGATTCTTTAAAGCCATCCACAATAACTGCTATATCTGTTTTTCTAGAAGTCTAATATTCATAGCAGCTTCCCCATTTCAATATCATCAGGACTGCCTTCATAGCCATCAGGATCATTAAATGACATTTCTATGTAATTAATATCCTGATAGAATCTTAGCGCTGCTGAAGAACTTTCTGTATGAATGCTCTTATAGCCTTCTAATCGTAGCCATTTTTCAATAAGAGACATAAATTCTTTACCATATCTCTCGCCTTGTTCTTTCTCGTCTATAACGATAATACGAAGCGCAGCTCTATTTTCTGGCCACAGCTCAACGTGAGCATAGCCAACAATATTCACGCCTTTGTATAAAATAAAATGCTTATGGTTTCTATGATCAAAAGTCCAGGTATAAGGGTCTTCTCTTTTGTTTGGCTCAAAGAAATATTTGTTGCGGAAGTGTTTAGCTGCTTTCCATTCTGTATAGTGAGCACAAATAACAAAACGTAAACGCTTGAAACCAGATTTATTCAGGATATCTTGAATTAAATCATGCTTGCCTAATGTATAGCCTCGATACATTGCCCCATCTTTTTTATGAGAAGCATCATCTTCTAACAGCTTATACTTTAATGCCTCATATTGATCTCTTACTTCAGAGTTTTTGCACAAATAATCACGAAATAGTAAGTTTAACTCAACTTCCGGATCATTTTCTTCAAAAATATGCAGATTTACATTTAAATCAGTAGAACGATAAGTAAAGCTTTTTCGTAAGGGGAGATTAAAACCACCTCTGTATTGGTAATGTAAATCAGCAAGCCCTTGATGGTCAAAATTAAGATTGCGGGCGCACGCAATAATATCTATTATGGGTTTAGCAGCCAGACCTTGTACAGATGTTGATCCAACGTGGTGAATGGACGCAAAACTATTGCCTAAAGCTGCTTTAATTTTTTTTGCTTCAATATCAAATATATTAGGCCAGCTGGGATCATATGGGACAACTTCAACCTTGCTGAAAACACCCAAGATATTAGCAATCAATTCTTGTATATCTTTAATTTGATTAGGTCTGTTTTCAGAGTCAGAACGAGCCAGACAATCTAACATCGATACAATATTCAATAAGTTCACTGTAATTTGCCAACAACTGGGTAGTTCATAACTGCTTCCGCGCAATCCTTTTAAAAATGAATCCTGATATTCATTAGGCATCTGGTGCGCATATCTAAGCATATTGGCAACATCACACAGAGTTGAGCCAGAAAATGAAAATTCCCAATCTAAAATTCCTGATATTTCTATTTGTCCTTTAACTTCTGTCACCAAGATATTTGCAGGATCAAAATCACCATGGACTAGATTGCTTGCTGCTTCATCTGGTAACAAATTTTTATAAACCCTAAATATACTTTTAATTTTATCTCTTTGTTGCTGTGGCAATGTTGCTTTGACTTTATTATTTTCTAAACATTCATAACAGAAACTTACAAAACCCTTTGGCTGTATGCCTTTTTTAACCTCAAGGTTCTCATTAAAGAAACCGCTGCTTGGAAATTTAATGTTGGCAAGTTCTCCAAGAATCCTACCAACTTTAAACATAATATCGTTAATATCAGGGGACTTACCTTTTAGCAGTAAATCACGCAAGGTTTGACCGGGCAAATATTCTATGATAGCGAACGTATAACCATCATATTCACCCACATGGTAAAATTGTGGCACTGGTAATTTTTTATGCAAAAGTGATGATACCGTGTGCTCTTTGTAAATACTGTCTTTATCACGCAGATAAACCCTTAAAATAACTGGGGTATCAGAGATATTAAGCTCAGTAAGCACATTAATGTTGGCACAGCCGCCGGAGATAATAGATACAGATTTAATATCATTATCACCATTGTAATAAGTGCCTAGCATTTTTAGAATCAGATCTTCTGACAAATTGACTCTTTTGCTAGTTGTCTCCCAATTGGCTTTAAAGTTCACAGTGGTTTCCTCATAAAAATACAATGACTACCATTGACATACCCAGCTTGCTTAAAATCCTGTACATAACCTAATTTCTCTAACATTACAGTCATATTGACGATCCTTGCATGTATTTTTCTTGGCTTATCCGATACAACACATGACGCTTTAATGGGCTAGTATCGCCTAGCTTTGGATGGTCAAAATCATCGGCGTCATTATGTTGCAGACCAATTTTCTGCATTACCCTAATGGATTTAGCATTGCCAGCAGCAGTGAATGATACGATCTCTGGTATCTTTAATTCTCTAAATGAACAATCTAAAACAGTCCGCGTCTCAGCAATGTCGCCACTAACTAAAACCGCATTAGAGCCTGTAGCGACAACATCCTGATAGAATCTTTTTCTGTCAGCAGACTCTAGAAAATTCAAACGAAGATCAGTAACCCAAACTAATTTCATGGCAGCCTGCTGATAACATTATCTACAACAAACTGGTATGCTTCATCAAAATCCCACTTTAATCCTGTTGGTAGCAATGCATGCATATCTGACTGGAAATCTTGGTGATCACGTTTAAGCTCTAGATTTTTGATAAATTCATCTTTAGTGAAATGAGAATCATCATTAGCACAATATTTGGTAAATATTTCAAATACGCGATCCAACTGGATCAATTCATTTTTGGTAACATGCCACAAATCAAATAGATCCCTTCCTTTGCGTCTTTGATAAAGAGCTCTGAGTTTTGTTGCCATTAATTCATCAATCTCATAAGTTGCAATTTTGGCATTGCCACTCCACCAATCAGAATCGACATTAAACGCTTCAGTGCGTAATGGGAGCACATGGAAATGCTCAGTGGTGTTGATTTCAATCTTGAGTTTTGCTGGCAGTTTATTGATCGCTTCGTATTTATAAATCAATTTGGCATTGCGCTTGGTGATTTTCCATTTTGGATCACCAAGCCAAGGTTTTAGAACTGCTCTTATTGCATCTATTATCTGGCCTATGGGATCAGCATTTTTTTGGACAAAATCTAAATCCTCACTATACCTAGAAGGAGGCTTCAGAAATAATTTGTTCAGTGCCGTACCGCCTCTAAAAACTAAAGCTTCACTTACATGCGGATCATTATATAAATCCACTAATGCTCTGCTTATTAGCAAGTCCTGCTCAACTTGAGCAGGGGTCTGCCATTTAACATTCTGCCGCCATTGTTCTATAAAATTTTCTGGTATCATAAATCACTCTCAAAATCAGTATTTTCAATAATTTTCCATTTTTCACATTTAGGATGTCCGGTTCTTGATATGTACGGAACAAGAGAAACATAGGGACGATCAATATTTTCTATATACTCTGCTAATTTTGCGATTATCTGCTCTTTTTTCTCTTCATCCTCTAGAACATCAATTCTTTCTAGCATAAAGCCCAGCCTTTGTATCTGGCAGATTTCTTCTAATTCTTCAGCAAGGGCAATGAGTTTATTTTCATCAATGCTAGGCGCAAGTTCAGATAAAACAGTAGCAATGTGGCTAATGCCACCAGCTCTTTTGCTGTATTTAAATAAATCTATCGCAAGCAGTTCTGGAGTAGATACTTTTAAATAGCCAGTGCTAACTACAAAATCTTGAGTTGGCAAGGCCTGTAGAGAATCTTTATAAACGAGCTCAATAACCACATCACCAAATTCAAGGGAGTGCTTGATTCGCTTGTTAGTAATGACCTGGAAGCGCGCTGGCTTTTGATGAGTTGCGCCATAGAATAATCCAGCGCTGAGCAACCCAACATAATAATCAGCTTGTAGATGTTGCATTATGATAGGCACCAGCTCTTCTGCAGGGATTGAACCGTAAGATTGATATTCAGGCGGCACAATGACATATAATCCATTGACGGGGCTTATAACCTTCTTATCTCTTTTTAATCGATACAAACCAGATCTAGCAGAACTATCAGATAGCTGTAATTCCGCACGTATTTCCTCAGAGGTGAAATGCCGTCTGCCGCTAGCCCTTAGTTGCTGAATATATTCTGAAAACACGGTATGTCCTAAAAGTGTTAAAAAATGCCACTTATAGGTCATGGTATCTCAAAAAATGACTTCAGTCAAGCATAATTGCATGATGTATCCTAAAAGTAGCAAATATCGTTACTAATAGGATATGTTATACTTTCACCTGTTTTAGCCTCATGATTAGCATGATTTTGTCGTTTGAAATGTTAGTTCCGTAGGAAATTTAGTATCATTTCAACTGAATTGATGTGAAAAATTGTACAGGCGTGTATGAGCAAAGCGAAAAGAATCTGTATTGTTGGCCAATCAGGTCCGGGAAAAGATAGTTCATGTGGGGGAGTTCATTTTTGTTAACGCTCAGTGGTCTTTTAAGTGTATGACATTGCTTGTTATTTAAACTATTTTGGTTTTTTGTGAACAATATTGTGTATACTTAGACTAAGAGATTTGTGGTAACTGTGTGGAAGTCATCTATACTAACTTATACATTATATTAGCAGTGTCGGGTGTATTCGTCTGTTTTGTTGTGTTGTTCAAGGTCTCATCTTATTTACTCAGTCGAGCTGAAGCAAGAGCAAAATCTAAAGATTTGAAAGGCTATTTGTTATTTCATTCCAAACACTGTTATTTGTCATTGTTGTTCTATCCGTGTGTTTATATCATCTATTATTTGGTAATGAATTATGGTCACGATGATTTTTTGGTAAAATACCAGCTCATAACTATGAAGACTATACTGTCATTATGGTTGATGGTCGTTTCATTGCGTATGCTGAAAGTCACAAGGGCTTATTTTAGTGAAATGAAAGTCACAGATAGTCATGTGGCACAAAAAATAAGGCTTATTGAAACAGGTCTTCAAGTTTTAGAATTAATTATTGTCATCGTATTTGCTATGTCATTGATGCAAGTCTATCAAGTCAGTTTCACAGCATTGATAGCAGTCAGCGGTTTTGGTGCAGCAGCGCTTGCTTTTGCATCTAAAAACCTGCTTGCCAATTTTTTTGGAGGATTGTATATTCTCACAGCCAGGCCATTCCAGAAAGGGGACTATATTGGTTCGCCAGATAAGAAAATAGAGGGAACTGTCGAGTTATTCACATGGACGGAGACAATCATTAGAAAAAGTGATATGACAAAGCTTATAGTCCCCAATTCACTTATTTCATCCATTATCATTAACAACATTTCCGATAGAAAACGAAGAGTATTTTCTGAGTCTATTGTTGTTAGTCATATGGATTATGTGGAAATAGGGCGCATAGTCAGTGATGTGCATGATGTGTTGTCTCGGAATAAACTGGTTGACAATAAAAGGACTCATTGGGTAGATTGCACACAAGCATCAAGTGAGGGTCATGTTATTGAGGTATATGCTCTAACCACCTGCTCATCCACAGAGTCTTTTATGGATTTCAAACGTCAGATTCTTATCGAGATGGTGGGTCTTATTAAGAATGCAGGTGGAACTTTGGTGAGTATCTCGAGTTCTTAAAAATAGTACGCTACGGCAAAAAGGGGATAGCTAAGCCCCTTATCATTCATAGTGCTCTATTAACAGGGTTCATCTGTGTAGAAACCAGATCCGATAAAAACATCACTATTAGGAACAGGGAGTACAAAAGCTTTTTTCATAACCTTTTTGTTTGTTTTAGGATTCTTCCAGCAATATTTAGGTACCCATCCGCCACCATTGTTGGCAATAGCAATATTTGTTTTAACTAAATCGCCATCAGCGCCAAAGGTTTTGTTCAATAAATTGGTCCCAATGAGCCTTTTTGAGTCAGCATGACAGGTGACATCACTGCCATCGCAAAAGCCACTTGAGCCATGTGCAATAAGCACTCCCTTGCTCTTGCCTTTAAAAACATAGGCATAGACGTAGTTGCCGTCTTTATCAAAACGAGATCCGAGTGTATTAAAGCTCTTTAGAGCATGATTGAGGCCTGCTTCTTGTGCATGACTTGCTGCTGCGTAGACAAAATCAATCGTTTTAAGTTCCTTTGCCATGCTTGTAGATAGGCCGCCATGGCCTGAGCCATAATGGTAAAAAGCTATGCCAGCAATGCTTCCAAAAATGAATGATATGGCCATTGATGATTTAGACATAATATTCCTCAGTTGTTTCACTTAATACAGTTATAGTTCATTTTATGATTTGATGTATTTTTTTTTAGAATATAAATTTTATTTATGTTTCACAGGTTTTCCAAATAGAGTGACTTCTTGTGATTCTGAGTCTACTTGACCACCACAGTTGGTATAGCATTCTCGGTAAGAGTTCATGCACATTGTTTTCAGATCTCGGCATGTATTGACTTGATAGCCAACGAACTCATCGTATGTTTTGATTGATTTATTGTGATTTTTCTCAGCTGCTTGTGCTGCAAGGTATAAGGCATATTGTGTGTTAGCTTGCTGACGCTTACGATCCTCACAGTTTTGTAGTTCAGCTTCTGATTGTAAACTGCAGCCTTGAAGGACTCTTAGGCAGTTATTGACGCATCTTTTTCCTTCAGCAGACGTTGGCGGAGAGTATGAATAGGTTGTATTATAGTAAGGCCCACAACCGTGAAGCAATAGAGTCAGGATAGCTCCTATTATATAAATCATAAACAAAGTCCGTGTTGTAACATTTTCATTGTAATCTTTCTGAATGATTTTGACAAGTAGTGTCATTGATTACTTAGGACTGCATTTTGTGGCAACCGTGCAGCCGTCACCCAGTGGGATGCAGCTAATTTTAACACGTTTATCTAGCTTAAGTTTTTGATTAAATTGATTAATTGATTTAGCGTATTTATGCAGATTTCTTTGGTGTGAATTTTGCGGCTCTGGGAGTGAATAGGCTGATGCTTGGCGAGCTAGGCCATTGAACAGTGTATTGTCAATGACAATGATTCCTGTGCTGTTGCTGAGTTGAAGTGCGTATTCATAGTATTCTTGAATGCTTCTTTTATTAGCGTCAATAATAACAAGGTCAAACGTTCTTTCGTCTCGTATCAGTTGCTCAAGTGTTTGACTTGCATTAGCGACAATAAGATCGATTTTATTTTTGCAATCTGATTCGCCCCATATTTCTTGGGCAATAGTGGTGAATTCATAACTGTGATCGAGTGTTGTAATGGTTCCTTCTTCAGGAAGAGACAAGGCCATGCTTAGAGTTCCAATGCCCGTGAATGTACCTATTTCGAGGATACGCTTGATTGATTTTGTGTGAATAAGCCAGTTGTAGAACTGAAGTTGCTCAATCGCGGTATGCATAGTTAGTTTGGTTTTAGTTATTGAATACTTGATGGCGGTCTGAATAATCTCCTCTGTGTTTGGTGAGATTTCTTTGATGTATTGGTAGTCTGGATGATCGAGGACAGGGTTTTTAGCTGTCATAAGGCATGAGGAAGTGACTAGTGTATATATAGTGCGTTATTCAAAAAGGAAAGCAAGGTGTTTTTGCATTATTTATGGATGCATGCTACATTGTCGCCATGGAAAAAAATATTTACATGCGATCAGGTGTGATCATTATCCTTGTGTCATTGCTTGCCATTTGGGCTGCAAATGGGCCTCTAAGCTCCTTTTATCATTTGCTGCTTTATGGGGAATTGGGAGTGAGCTGGCAAGGCTTTGTTTTTGAAAAACCGTTGCTTAGCTGGGTCAATGAAGGGCTTATGGCTGTGTTTTTTTATGCAGTGACATGTGAGATCAGGGGCTCATTTACTGATGGGCTTTTTGCAAAAAGAAATTTCACGGTGTTGCCTGTTTCTGCGGCATTGGCAGGCGTTGTATTTCCTGCTTGTATATTTTATTTATTTAATAGTGAAGCAGGACCTTACATGGATGGTTGGGCGATTCCAACAGCGACTGATATTGCTTTTTCATTAGCCGTATTGTATCTATTAGGCAAGAACTTTTCTGCAAATTTACGAATGACCTTGCTAGCGATTGCTGTCATTGATGATCTCATTGCTATTGTTGTGATTGCTTTTTTCTACAGTCAATCAATATCAACTCAATTGCTTTTGTTGGCGTTAATACCTATCTGTGTGATGGGTCTTCTAAGAATGTTTAAAAACAAGTATGTCTGGTATTATACTGCTTGTGCCTTTGTGTTGTGGTTACTCGTTCTCAAGTCTGGCGTGCATGCCACTTTATCGGGTGTTATTATGGCACTATTAGTTCCCTCGAATATTGCCAATCAATCTATCTCTTCACTTGAAAAACTAACTCTGTATATTATCATGCCTGTTTTTGCTTTCTGTAATGCTGGTTTTACAATGACAGGTTTAACGATAAATATTGTGAATGATTCTCTTTTTCAAGGAGTTTTTTTGGGTTTAGTCGTAGGCAAGCCGCTGGGTATATGTGCCGTCTTTTTTTTATTTCAGTATTATTTGCTTAAGCAGAATTTCTTGTCTACTAGAGAGACCTTCACTTTAGGGTGTTTGTGTGGAATTGGTTTTACGATGAGTTTATTTATAGGGATATTAGCATTTGATGATGATCCACGTGTTTACGCGAATATCATGAGACTGGCCGTACTAAGTGCCAGTGCTCTTTCAGCTATTTTTGCCTATGTGGCAATGAGATTTAAGGTGAGACGTGAAAAATAGAGTGAATGATTTTTGTTGTAAAATGCAAGACGGAGAAGATTTTCGTTTGTTCGATGCTTTGTTAGATAGTCATCTTCTTCTTTATTTTTATCCAAAAGATATGACATCTGGTTGCACAGTGCAGGCTATAGGGTTTCGGGATATGAAAGATCATCTTGCTGCGCATGGTATTCGTATTGTGGGTGTATCAAAAGATAGCCCTTCTACACATTTACGATTTATTGAAAAGTACAATCTTAATTTTGATTTACTTGCGGATGTTGAAAAAAAAGTATGTGATCAATTTGGTTGTTTGGTTGAAAAAAGCATGTATGGCAAAAAATATCTTGGTATTCAAAGATCTACTTTTTTGATTGGAAAAGAAGGGCTTATTATAAAAGAATGGCGAAATGTTAACCCAAAAGATCACTGCGATGATGTTTTACAATATATTGAGTGTGAATAAATGATGCAAAAAAAATTGGGTTTAATGGCTTTTACTCTCATGAGTATCTCAGCTGTTTGTAATCTGCGTAATGCAGGTTATATGACTATCATGAATGATAAGATACTATTTTATCTTGTTGTGGCTGTGGTGTTTTTCTTTATCCCATGTGTTCTAGTATCTGTTGTTTTTTCATCTAACAGTCATGACGATGTAGGCTTATATGGTTGGGTCAAAGAGGGCTTGGGCCCTAAATTAGCTCTTGCTGCTGCATGGTTTCAGTGGCTTGAAAATATTTTTTATTACCCTATCCTCTCTAGTTTTATCGCTGCAACAGCAATGGCCTTTCTAGATCTGGATGCTGAAAACCCAATCATCCATTTTTTTATGGTGAATATAATTTTTTGGTTTTGCTCATTAATTACGATGCGTGGCCTTAATCTAAGTTCAAGGTTAGTGTCTTTCACAGCCACGCTTGGTTTGATCATTCCTGCATTGGTGATGGTTGTGTATGGTTTGATGAATCCAGAGCTATTTCATGGCCAGACATGGACAGTAGGTGTGCATGATAATTCCGCCTCTGATTTTATTGCTATGACTTCAGTAGCTTTGACCTCCTTTATGGGCATTGAGATTGCATGTGTTCATTCCTATAATTTCAAAAAGCCTCATGTTATGTTGCCGCTGGGAATACTTATTAGTGCATTTGTGACAGTAGTTATTATACTGGTTTCTTCATTGGTGGTATTAAGCTTTCAAACTCAGGGTCAAGCACAGATCAATAGTGGATTAGCTTTTACATTTCGACATATATTCTCATTGTGGGGGACAGAGAAATATATACCGTTAATGGCCTTTTTATTACTAGTGGGGCCAATATCGACATTAATTACTTGGGTCATTAGTCCTGTCAGGTCTTTGCAAGTTACATTTGTTGATCATGGCATATTGCCAAAAGTTGTAGGAAATGATGTGCATGCAAATCCAAAAAAACTTGTTCTTATCCAAGCTGTACTTGTGACATTGCTCTCACTGAGTTATTTGTATTCTGAAAACATGACGGATGTTATTATTTTATTCAGTGAGTCGCTTGCTGTAGTATATCTATTCGCTTATGTGCTCATGTTTTATTCAGCAATCAAATTAGCTTGGTCTAACTATTTTTCTATAGTACCGAATAAGGTTGTGCTCATGCTATCTATCCTTGGGATGATTGCTTCAATCATATTTATATTTTTCGCTTTTTTTGAGTCATTGTCCCAGAGTTCCCATGGCTATTTTATTATTGCATTGATTATGAGTTCTGTTGCTGTCCCATTTATTATGGCGAGGTTTAGTCGTTATGAATAAGGATCGTTATACAGTTACAAAGTTCGTTACTATTCTCTCAGCTATAGTCAATGTTAGCTTGTCTGTGTTTAAGCTCTGTATAGGGATTTTGGTTCAGTCACCGCTGTTGATAGCGGATGGGGTCCATTCATTTACTGATGTATTTGCAGATATAACAGCTTTTCTCGCTGTTCGCTTTAGCCAGATGGCGCCAAATGAAAAGTTTCAGTATGGATACAGACGACTGGAAACATTGGCATCAATAGTCATTGCTCTTGTGCTTGTATTAGCTGCTTATGAGATTGTGGAGATCGGTGTTCTAGATAATGTGAGTATAAGTGTCAGTGGCAAACTAAATAGGCCTGTTCTAGTAGCAGCGTTGTTTGCTATGTGTGTTAATTTCTCTTGTTTTTCATATATATCATTTGTTAACCGTGTGCATAAGATTCCTATTGTGGCAGGTTGTGCCACACATCAGCTCTCAGATTCATTGACTACATTTATGGTATTTGTTTCTGTTATTTTGGATTATTTTGGAGTTCCTTATGTCACGACAATGGTTATTGTGATCATTGTCTTTTATATACTAAAATGCAGTTATCAGCTTTTATTTTTGTCTATCCAAGAAATCTTGGATATTGGTGTTGATAAGGAAAAGATAGAGCATTACCGCAAAGTGTTTTTATCATCGCCTTATGTGATTGATATTCATAATTTACGAACACGTAAGTTAGGTGGGTATGTTGTATTAGACTGTCATATTGCTGTAGGAAACTATTGCACTATATCTGAGGCTGATTATATCGCTCATCTAGTTGAGATGCAGATTAAAAAAGAGTGTCCCGAGGTTTGTGACATAGTATTGCATGTTGACTCGATCGATAATGATCTAGCACTGAATGTCGAGGACTGGCCTGATAGACACAAGGTTAAATCAGCGTTATACACTTTATTTCAGTATGAATTTAGAGATGAAGATCTTATTATCAGTTATTCCAAGTCAGGAGTGGAGGTGATGCTTTTGTGTTCAGATAGCATGATTGCAACTTTATCGAATGATAATGTAGAAAAATCATGGCCTTGGTTGTCTAGGATATCCGTATATTCAAAAAAATTTGATGTAACATTAAAAAAGACTTGAAAAAAAATGAGAATAATTTAAAATAATATTAATATTGTTATGCAGTAATTCAAGTGCTTAGTCATTTTTTAAAAGATTCCATTGATTCTCAAATATCAAATGGCAATGATAGTATCTTCTTGCTTAGTCTTGAGGGTTGTATTGTTTATGAGTCTAAGACCCCATTTCAAGATGATCAGGGTAATAATGTCGTTGTAGAACTTCAAAAAAGAGGGCTCTGCTTACGTGACTTCTCCTGGAATAGTGAGCCATATAATGGACAGATCTGTGACTTGAATGGGAAATCATTGGGTGATTGGGTTATTAAATACAGCGAGAATTCTGCTTTATTGTATTGCCATTACAGCGTGCCAACTAAGGAGAATATTCTCGAGAGTCTTCATCCATTTATGGCTATTGTTGATCTTCTCCCGGGAAATACATTTGTGAAAAATGTTGATGGCATTTATATGGCCATTAATTTAGCTATGCTTGAGCGTAGTGACTTCAGTCATCGCAATCAGTTAATTGGCCGCAATGATATTGATCTATGGCCAGACAGCGCTCAAAGAATTATTCGTAATGATCAGGAGGTGATCGAAAAAAGGACCTGTCACTTCTTTATAGAGAAATTCACCAGAACAAATGGTCAAGTCCTCTATTATGCTGGGCATAAAATGCCAATCTTTGATAGAGCAGAGCGTGTGGTCGGCATTATGGGCAACCTCATAGATATAACAGCGCTTAAGCAAAAAGAGTACGATCTATTAGCAGAAAAGGAAGCTGCAGTTAAACAAAATAGAGTTAAAATGGATTTTATTCGCAACATGCAGCATGATATTCGCACGCCGTTTACTGGCATCATCGGAACGGCAAACATCTTGATGGAAAAAGAATCATGTGATCATAAGAAGGCCTTGTTGAGCATCATTCATAACAGTGCAGATGAGTTGTTGGCTTATTGCAATGATATTATCGACTATGCCAATATCGAGAATGGTCAGGTGGCTATAGTCGACCGTATATTTAATTGCAGAACATTGGGGGAGTCAGTTTTTCAACTGGAGGTCCCAGCAGCTCAAAGTAAGGGTATTCGGCTTCAATATGATTACGATGACAGCTTGGTAGATCAGATTGTAGGGGATCCTTTTAGAATACAGCGCATACTCATTAACTTGGTGAGTAATGGCATTAAATTTACATCGACGGGATCTGTGAAATTCACCATCAGTAAGCTTAAGAAGATTAGGCAACATAGAAATATACTTATTAAAATCTCTGTAGAAGATACGGGAATGGGGATTCCTACAACACAACAAGATCAAATATTTGAAAAATTGACGAGGGTCTCACCAGCAAATAAAGGGCTTTTTAAGGGCAGAGGGTTTGGGCTAAAGATAGTCAAGCAATTTATAGAAGATCTTGATGGAGACTTAAACCTTCAAAGCAATCCGGGCAAAGGGACAAAAGTGTCAATAGTGTTGCCAGTTAAAGAGCCGCTAGTTCAGGACAGTACAGTTTAATTGATCTTTGCCATCTAATCAGGTAACATGAGTGTAGCAGTTTGTTTGGAATAAAAGGGAGTTTATTTATGATTAAGTATGTGCTAGGTTTGTTTGCCATCGTGTGTGTCAATTCTTATGCTGTTGCCCCATTTGTTAAGGTGGATCTTGGATACAGTACTTTTAATACTAAAATTAAACTTGGAAATGCATTCGGTTCAGGTGTTGATAAGCTAACGGGAGAGAATATGTCCGGTGGCGCGTCGATTGGTCTTATATCGACGTTTGATCGTTCTGGTTTTATTGGGTTTTATGTAGGTGCTGCTAATCATAATACACGTACTCATCTTAGAAATGTTTCCTATAGCTTCTCTGGATATCGAGTTGATCGTGCACAAACTGTCAAGTTTCTCAATAGCTATCATGCGGGGATTTTGTTAGGTTTTGGATTATTTAATGGTGCTGAAATTTACATTTCACCCAAGTATGCTTTAGGTAAGATCAATGTGGATATACAAGATATGAGCCCAGTGAAACTTAATAATCATGGTTTTGGAGCTGAACTAGGTGTGGTGACGCCCATTACTGATACGACATCGATTGGTTTATCTTATTCCCATATACAAATGGGTGATAAGGTCTTTACTGACAGTGCAGGTGTGGCAGCAACTGAAAAATATTCATCTTCTGCTACATCTTTGACATTAGTTCAGAGCTTTTAGTCACTTGTTTTTCCTATGTTTGTAAAAAAAGCTATCTGCTATTTGCAATCATCTTAACTATCTGATCTAATGAATTAAAAGTTACGAGAGAATCTTATGTATAAAGCCAGTCAATCAATTGCTAAGAAATTAGCAAAATCACTCATTGTCCTATTCTTTTTAGCATATACAGGTATTTGCGTATACTATTATTTTTATCAAGATAGCCTCATATTTCTATCACGGCATGTGCCAGCAAAAGAGTATAAAGAATTGCTGCGGTATAATATTACCTATGAATATAATGGCGCTAAGATAAATGGATGGCGTGTTATATACAATAAGAATCTGCCAACAATATTCTATTTCGGCGGTAACGGTGAAAGAGTTAATGAAGCCTTTGTTGATTATAAAAGGCATTATGGTTCGCATGTCAATTTTGTGACTTTTGAGTATCCCGGCTATGGAAAGAGTTCAGGCAAGCCAACAGAGAAATCTTTTCTGGAATACCAAAAATTTGCTATCCAAAAGTTTATGGCTGAGAATAATATTGCTTCTTCTAAATCAGTTTTTGTAGGACATAGCTTGGGAAGTTCAGTAGCGACTCAGCTGGCAAAACCATTAAAGCCAGCAGGCGTTATTTTGATTACACCCTTTGATAGCATTTATGAAGTAGGGCATAGACGTTATCCATTTTTACCACTTAATATTTTGTTGAAGCATCCGTTCGACAGTAAAGCAGTTGCTCCTTCTCTTGCTATGCCAGTTTTAGTTGTTGAGGCTGAGAATGATACTGTGACACCAACCGAACATGCAGAGAGCTTAATTGAGTCTTGGAAAGGTCCTGTGAAGAAGCTATTTCTCAAAGAAGGAACGCATGCAAATGTATATGAATACAAAGCTGTATGGCAAGAAATGAAGTCATTTATTCGGCGTGTGACTCATTCATAAACTCCTATGTTTATTTGTTTTAAAAGCTTGTAACGTCTAGCTGTTATAAAGCGGTTAAACTCGTCTAGGGCTTTCTTTTTACAGTTTGATTTTTCTTACGCTGACCCTGCCGCTACGGATCATTATGCTTGTTTTCATGCAGAGAGTCTATCGCTCTTCAAGCATATGTTTTTGCTATCATTTAAGTTTTGCGTGTATTGTTTTTTAATGGTTTTGTCTTATTAAGACGATAGGGTGTGAGTGATATCGCCTAGAAAAATCATAAGTCCTGCAATAGACTGTTGCAGTGATTATTCATTGATACTGTGGATTTATTCTTCTGAGCGTACTGTGCTCTGTTAGTGATGGGGTTATATGCATTTGAGCTTGAATCAAGAGGGTAGTGCTGCTATAATCCTTGCATGCGCCCGTAGCTCAGCTGGATAGAGTACCTGGCTACGAACCAGGCGGTCGGGAGTTCGAATCTCTCCGGGCGCGCAAATGTTTTCAACGAATACTGAAATATGAGACATCTGAACCAATTTTTTATTCAAATTGTGAATATATTGACTGCTTAACTCTGCAAGATAAAGACGAACTTTTTGAAAGCATGATACTCTCTAAACGCTTTAACACATTTATTGAGCCTATTCTCGATGGTGCAACTGGCCCTGAAGGACTTAAGACAATGTTCGAAAAGAGTGAAGATAAAATGAATCATATCAAAGACCCCGATGCATATAGAGTTGATTATAAAGAAGGGAGATATTCTCTCGCTTGTTAAGGCCGATACTCTAATCAAAACATATAAGAAATTCAAGCTGAATCTAATGAGAAGAAATTCTGTACGCTGCTGTGTTCTATTGCCTATCGTATCACTAGAGAAGCACGTCAATAGTTAATGAGGGGTATTTGTGGAGCAGCATCTCCAGTCCAACGCATGTACCCGGACCTTGAGTCCGATAGTATTACTGTCTCATTGAATTTCCTAAAAGCGCATGTCCAGTCATACAATAAATTATATTTTATATTTACTAGGAACGACTATCTTTTATTTTTCTTAAGATGTTTTGACATCTCACTGGTGAGCTCTATTTTTCATGGTTGAAAGCAATATCTGCTAGCTTGTGCGTGTTATTTGCATGAAACATTACAAGCCAATCACTGCCACAACACCACATGCATTGTCAAGAAGCGCCAGCAAAACGTATTCTACAGAATTAAATGTGCCATGTATTTTTTAACTTGACAGACACATTCATTTATGTGTTTTATAGTAGTATAACAACTGAATAAGATATATTGATGGATTATAAACTTTTATTTCTTGATGAAACAGCTTTAACCGAATCACATATTCTCAATTGGATAACTGATGAAAAGAAGTGTCCTCTGCGCGCTGTTGCAAGCAAAGGACAGTGCACTTTGTCTTTTTACGTCAAACAATTATCGCCCGCGATGAAGAGAAAGACTGTTGTACTGGCTATGACATATGATGATAATATCGCAGCGATACTTGCCTGGGAAGAGCATCAACCGCATCACATAATATTAGTAGATGAGCTGATCCCACGACAGGACTGGGGAGCTCATTTACTCAACAGAATGTGGCAAAAAATAATAGACGACAAATACCCGGGGCCCACCATATCATCCCTGCGACCTCACCGTGAGCATAGGACTTTATTGAAAAGCAACGATTGGCACTTCTCTTCACCCGAGTCCATGTATAAAAGTTCTGGACCTATGGTGAGGCCCTTGCAGAGCCCACCTTTGCATAGCGCATCTATTGGTTTGAGCAGCTACAGCTATGAATATGTGGTCAGTCAACCTGTTGAACCTGAGATGTGCTATCTGCCTCTCATGTTCAATGAGGAAGGTCTTGCCATAAACCCAGACACAATGGCGCCACAAACATGGATGTGTCATGTGCAAGCACCTAGAGCTTGTCTTTCAGAGCGCTACATGTCGATATTATTCAACGGAAAACAAATGATCCGAGCAACAGGCACAGAACACACGCCTGTCACTGGAAGAGTCAGAGACTTCTTTCATCCTTCTGGTTTGTTTCATCGCAACAACCACTTATGTATCTCATCTATTTCAGAGTCCATGGCCAAAGGTCATGAAGTAGAGTGGTGGAAATTAGCAACGGGTCTTAGCAGCCCAAGCCATCAGGGCATGTTTGCCGAGAGATTTTAAATAATATCAGCTCTGACTTAGACACGTTGACCCAGTCCAATACAATCATTATGCGTCATTTAGTATGCTACGTATTTTTTTGGTGACGGTGCCTATTTACCCCGGCACCATCAGCTTCAGCATCGTGGTTTATTCCTTGCACTGGGGCAGCGGCGGGTGGTCCTTCATAGCTATGAGAATTCTTCGGAAGAAAGTTGTATAAATAACTTGTAAGATGTTTTAGGGATGAAAATACACTAGCAGGCTCCCTACTTTGACTTTGCTCCGTTGAATTAGTCTCAGTATCTTCATTAGTTTCAGGTAATTCGTTTATGAACGGCAGGAGATGTTGACCAATTTTACTGTCACCTAAATATGATACAAGTCTTTTATATAGCTGTGTTGTTGAAAACGATAATGCTTGTCCAAACAAGGGGTATAAGGCTACATAATTTATGTAATTAGCGTACCATATTGTACTAGCTATGAGCGAGACCGGTGAAATCACGTTTATGGCTATCATCATTTGCAAAGTGTGTATGAGTGTGAGTGCCAGAGAGTGTGTCAGCAAGTGTTTAAGCCATTTCTTATCTATTGTATTATAGATCGGCAAGTCATGAAACTGTTTGAAAGAAAGAGTTAGAAGTACTGAATAGTAAATCATCATCATGCTTGCAAAAAGAGGCAATAACTGAATTCTAAATATTGCGAATGAGAGTGTTTTTGATAGAGAGAGAATGACTCCAAGAATGACGGCCATTAATAGTACTTTTTTGCTTCCTGGATCTTCATTCTGATTAAAGCGCCATAAGGGAGGGAAGATGTTTTTTGCTTTTTCTTGATCATGAATTATAGCAGGATTGTTTTCGTTCAGACTGTCAATAGGGAGGTAAATTCTTCTGGTAGTATTGACTTCACCATTCAACTCGAGTTCTATCTCATAGCCTAGTATTCCCTGTATTGCATTCCTTTTTTCAGTGTAACTTGAGACTTTTGCTGTTGTGCCAGCATCAAGATTTAACAGTTTTTTGACTTCTTTTATCAGTTCATCCTCTTGACTATCTACAATATTATGTGGAAGTGAATTAAGGAATCTCCTTATATTAACCTGAGGTTCTTTGATAGTAGTTTCTCCGTTTTCGGGGATAGCTAGACTAATAATCCCATAGTGGACTAACATCATTGTGACTAATTGAGCATTTATGAATGGTATGAAGGAAATAATGCTGCGTAATAGAGAGGCAGGTATGCTATGTGCGATAAAGGCTGGGCTTTTCTTAAAGTACCAGTTGTATTGGCTAGTTACCCATGACTTTAATTTAGCATCCGGGCTGGGTTGTCTATGTTGTGCTCTTGATGGCGTGTGTGGGTGCATTTTTTTCTCCAGAGATTAGTGTTACATACTCTCATAAATAGTATTGAAATGCAAGATGTAATCAGTGGGATTAAGTGACAAGTGTTTCATCAAATTCTCGTATAACCTTGAATGACCTGCTTATTTTCTTTGCTGTGCAATGCAGGTCACTGACGTCTTTGTGGCACATCGAAATATGACGACTGGTTTGGTCTATTCGCTTATCAAAGCGATCAAACTCTTCATCGAGAACTTGAAGCTGCTTTTTCATGAGGCCAATGTGCTCTTGAAGCTGTTGATCTCTTATTGTACTCATGCTGATATGTAGATGTGAGAGCAGTGTTGTGGGTGAGGCAAGCCAAATTCGTTTTCTTTGAGCATAGTCAACTAACTCGGGGTAATTGTCACAAATATGGTGAAAAACTCCCTCAGCCGGGATGAACATGATAGCGTGGTCGAGAGTTTCTCCAGGAATAATATACTTATCAGCTATATCATCTACATGACCTTTGATGTCTTGCTTGAATAGTCTGTTATTTTCTTTTTTCTCACCGTTGAAGTTTGCAAGAGGGAATTTTGCATCGATTATTAATTGACCTGGATTGCAGGCAAGAAGTATGACGCAGTCTGCACGACGACCATTACTCAGTGTCTTCTGATATTGACGGTGTTTTTCAGGGATGCAGTTTTCAACAAGCTGCTGCAGCTGTACCTCACCGTAGGCGCCCCGGCGCTGGGGGTGCTTGAGGACTTTTTCAAGGTCCAAGATGTGGTGGCTGATTTGTTGCAGGGTTTGCTGTGTTTGCTCAATGAGTGCAAGTCTTTTGATAACAGATACATAAAGTGATTTTGTTTCGCCAAGTCCTGTAGATAATTTTTGATCGATAGTTGTGGAAAGGCTGCCTAATTGGCTGCTCTGATTTTGTTGTATTTCAAGAAAAGCATCAACACGGTGAGATTGAGCTTGGTTATTATGACGCCACTGATTCAGCTTTCGGTATAATAGAATAAGTAAGCTTGCTAGAAGGAGATTGACTAATAGGCTGAGAGATGAGAAAAGTTCGAACTGTATATCCATGAGTATAGATTAGCTCAGCAAAAAAATAGATCAAGATCTTTATACTTTATTTAACAACCACTGATAAAGCAAGTGGACACCAAACGAACTTGGTCCAGTTGGTTTATTAATATAACTGCTTTTAACCCAGGCTGTACCAGCTATGTCAATGTGTGCCCACGGTATTTCTTTTGTGAAATGCGCTAAAAACTGTGCGCCTGTACATGAACCACCGCCATTGTATCCGATGTTACTCAGATCGGCTATCTTTGATTTAATATCATGATCATAGCCAGGATGAAGTGGCAAGGTCCAGAGTTTTTCTCCGACAAGCTCACCTGTGCTTTGTAATTCATGACTTAACTCACTGTTATTAGAAAATACAGCAGCATAGTAATGACCAAGTGCAACAATGCAAGCGCCAGTGAGAGTAGCTACGTCTATCAGGGCAGTTGGTTTATATGTGTCAGCAAGGTAGTAGAGAACATCAGCAAGAACAAGTCGTCCCTCAGCATCTGTGTTGAGTATTTCAACAGTTTTTCCAGACATGGTTTCGATGACATCGCCAGGTTTTTCGGCTTTGCTGCTGGGCATGTTTTCAGCAAGTCCAATGCCAACGACAATATTGATAGGCAATTTATTTTTGCAGGCAACATAGATAAGCCCAACAACAGTTGCTGCACCTGTCATGTCGTATTTCATTTCATGCATGCGTAGGGGTGGTTTAAGAGATATACCACCAGAATCGAATGTGACTCCTTTTCCTGCAAGTGCATATTGTGTTTGGCTCTTTGGATTCCCTTGCCACTCCAAAGTGACAAAGAATGGGTCGTTTTCGCTGCCTTTTCCAACGCCAATGAGTGCATTCATCTTTAGCTTTTTCATAGCCGCCATATCAAAGGATTGGATTTTGCAGTCGAGTCCTTGAAAAAGATCTTTTACTTTTTGGGTAAATATTTCAGGAGTGAGTTTGTTTCCTGGGGCATTAGCTAGGTCTTTTACGATTTGTTGCCCATCTATAAGGTGCTGTGTGTGTTGGAATTGGTTGGCATAAGCCTCAGGATCATCACAGATAAAGTTGATTTCGATATTCTTTGGCTCTCGCGAAGTTTTATAGGTATCAAATTGTGCAAGTGCATGTGCAATGCCAACAGCGAGCAAATTGACGTGTGATGCGGATACTTTGTAAAGCAAAATCTGCCAGTGAGAGGTCTCTTGGCTGCGTATCTTATGGCCTGTTGACAGGCCAATATTCTGCCAATCAAGATCAGTCTTTGATTCATTTATAGGAACAAAGGTCACGTGACCTAGTTTCTTTGAATGTGCTTCGCTAACGGGCGATTTGTTAAAAGAGCAGAGAGTGTTGAGATGCCGTTTGTATTGACCTACATAGATGGGAGCTGCAGCATGTGTCATAATAATCGTTTTTGATTTTTCTGGTTCTTTCATGAACTGAAAGTGAATAGTCATGGGTCTTCCTTGCTCATATTTATCTTATTTCATTATATGATAATTTGTTGTAATTGTAAATAAATGATTATTATAAATTAAATGTTGTTAATTTTTTTTTAGTGGTGTAGTATGCCTGTCATAAACACTATTTGATTAAATTACAAAATATGAGTATAATATAAATGAAAAATAACGATGATTTTTTACCAAGGGAAGGAATATTTGCATGACGCACGATCCGTACTACCATAGAGAAAGACTGAGATACAAGTCACCAATTGCTTCGCGAGAATTTATAGTAAAACTATTGCTGAAGCAAAAAAAACCGTGTTCATTGAATCAAATCCTTAAATTTTTACAAATAAAGGCACAGAGTCAAAAGGTTGCGCTTGAATCACGTCTTAGAGCGATGGTTAGAGACGGTCAGATAGAATTGAATAAATCTGGTCGTTATAGTGCTAACTCTTTGATGGAAGTTGTGCAGGGCACATTGTTTTTCGTCAAAGACCAAGCTATTCTCTTGACAGATGAAGGCCTTGAGTTTGAGTGCAGTCCTAGAGGCTTATCCTTATTTATGCCTTATGATCGTGTTAAGGCAAGGTGTGTTCATCAGAATGGCAAAGTAAGCGCAGTGTTGATTGATTTAGAGAAAAGAGGGACTCAAACAGTACTCGGTGTTCTGGAGTATCAGAGCGGGAAACCAAAGCTGCTTCCAGTCAATAGGCGTATCCAGCTGCCACTGTACATCAAAAATTGTCCTGCTGATATAGCTGAGGGGACGTGGCTTAGTTGTCAACTTATTCAATCTGATTTACAGCGTCACCTAGATGTGCTGATTGATACAGTAGTTGGTGATGATCAAACGCCGTATCTGCCAGAGATGATGGCCGAAAACAGTTACTGTCTTAGTAATCATTTGCCTAAGGCTGTTAAGGAAGAACTCGCCAAAATTGATGGCAAAATACCAGATGTGGAATATATTCGACGTGATGATTGGCGATTATTGCCTTTTATCACAATTGATGGTGTTAATTCAAAGGATTTTGATGATGCAGTCTGTGTGTGCAAGCATAAGACAGATGGGTGGTTGGTTTATGTAGCAATTGCAGATGTAAGCTATTATGTTAGACCTGGATCAGCACTTGACCAGTATGCGCATCAACGGTCAACTTCAGTCTATTTGCCTACAACAGTCTATCCTATGTTGCCAGAGAAATTGTCGAATGATTTGTGTTCTTTAAAACCCAATGTAGACCGCTTAGTCTTGGGTTGCTGTTTGCATGTTGATTCAGCTGGACAGATCATAAAAACAAAAGTGACAAGAGCTGTGATTAAGTCGCATGGCCGTTTTACTTATAAAGAAATCGAAGAGTCACTCAAAAATGAAAGAGACGTCCCAGAATGGTTTCAATGGCCATTAAAAGATCTATCTGAATGTGCGCACATGCTTCATAAAGCACATAATGAGCGAGGCGGGTTGAATTTTGATAGTCCTGAAACCATAGTGAATATCAATGCGGAAGGTCATGCACTCGGCATGATTTCTACACCCCGGTATCAGTCGCATGTCATTATTGAGCGTTTGATGGTTCTTGCCAATCATGCCACTGCAAAATATCTCTTTGAAACTATGGAATATGGGATGTTTAGACATCATCCGGAGATGTCTGCTGAGTCTGTTGAGACGATTCAACAAATGGCCAAGAGCAGTGGTCTACAGGATGAGTTCACCTTTCAAAAGTATCTGGAGTATGTTCGCAGTCAGGATGACTCAGATAGCAAGCAAACATCATTGATACGTTTGCTTCCTCAAGCTGTATACGATGCCCACAATAGCAGTCATTATGGGCTGGGTCTTGAGCATTACACTCATTTTACATCGCCTATTAGGCGGTACCCTGATTTAATAATTCACAGGCTCTTGCTTTATTGCACAGGCATTGATAAATCATACAATCCGAGTCAGATAACACTGGAACGACAGGCTCTTCGTGCCTCAAAGTTGGAAAGAGTAGCTGATCACGCAAGTTATGATGCAATGGATTGGTATAAAGCTCAAATTGCTCAAAGATATGTGGGGCAGACATTTTCAGGTAAAATTATGACAGTGACATCATTTGGGTGTTTTGTCAGAATAAATAAGCTGTGCATAGATGGTTTGCTACATGTATCCCGATTACCAGGTGATTTTTATGAATTTAGCCAGCAACAAATGATATTGCAAGGGAAAAAAAATGGGCGTGTGTTCAAAGCCAATGATGAGCTAGATGTGAAGATAATTCATGTCGATTTCGCCACCCATTGCATCGATTTAACTATATGATATGAAACGACAATATCAAAAAAAGTCCTACTTAATATTTTCTTAATCTATAATATGATAGTCAAAGATAGGATAGACATATGGATACCTTGAAATTAAATGATTATATAAAGAGATTAGGGGCTTTTAATCGTGTGCTTGTAAGAGTGGGCGATGGCTATGCAGATGCCTTTGAAAAGCTGAAAAATGCAGGATTTATTACTTTTGCATCGAATCGACAGATCGATGTTATGGCTTTAATGTCTGAAGCAAAACAAGCACTAGTTAATGGGGATATACCGGTATTGCAAAATAATGTGAAGACTGTCACCCTCGTTCTTGTAGATTTTTTTCAGGAATACAGTGCTCGTGGGACAAATGCTCATCAGGTCGAACTGTATGAAGAATTCAGTGTTGCATTTAATTATTATGAAATGATGGTACAAGAATATGTCTGGCAAAGAGAGCTCAGTCCTATTGAATTAAGACTTGAGACGTTGCCATATGATATAATGCAGATTTGTACATTGTCTCAGAATGAGCTCATTAGGCCGGAAGATTGCCTCGATGAAGTTATATATGGTCTTGAACAAGATGTTAATACTAGAAATGCCAAACTAGCTTCTCTAACTGAAAGACTTAAGCTCGCTCATGAGATAGGAGAGAAATTGAATCATGTGTGTAATATAGATCAAAGAAAAACGTTCCAAGGTCAGTTTGCAGGGCCACTAAAAAGATTAATGACACGTCACGTGCCAAAAGATTGGCAAGAATTTATTAAGAGCAAGGGCTATCTGAATTCGCCAGAGGGGCATAAACGGATGCTGGAATCCCATATCAATGATGTTTTTGCACTTAAACAACATTACACCCAACTAGTTACTAACTTAGCTGAGTATCGGAATTCACTAGTCACGAGTGTCGCTGAGTTTATGCGTGAAAAAGTCGCAACTGGTTTTTACAGTACTAAAGACACGCTTATACGTACTTTGATGCAAACATTAGGTGATGAGCCTGAAATGCCACATCCTCCAGACAATTTGAAAATCAAGGAAGTGCTTGAAAATTATAATGCGTCAACGAATTTTTCATCTAAATTATTTCAATATATATATGCTGCACTTGCAACTATGGCTGTATTTATTCCATTAACGAGTGTTGTGGGTGTACAGGCAGCTTGTAGCATTGTAATCGGCTGTTTACTGGTTGGATTAGCAGCTGTTAGCGTGTATCAGCACTTTTGCCATCAAAAAGCATTTTGTAATGTCAGAAGCAATGGCCAACTGGACCCAGTTGCTGCTGATTACATAGTTCGTAATTCACCGTCCTCAAATGCAGTTATGGAAGCTCATGCATGTAGAGAGATGTCTGAGGTATTGGCTCAACCAAGAGAAGAAGGCTCTTTGGTGCAAACAGCAAGATAGCCACTAACAGGTTTTTTCTGTTGCTCTCTTAAATTGACATGACTGATTTCAAGAACACCCCAGCCAGCCTCAGCCACTTTTTCCTCGACATATTTTTTTCCGTGAGCAAATCTGACATGCCGATGAAGCTTATAACGTGCACACATGCTCTGTTCAAATGAAAATATAATTCTGCTTGATTTATGAGTGATGCGGTTTATGAAGAGAAATAAATCAGCAAGGTCGCCGAAATAAGGGATGAGATCTGCTGCTACAACGAGATCTACAGGTGCTATTGTTTCATTAAGGGAAAGGATATTTCCTTGAATGAGAGTATCGTAGATTCCTTTTGCAGATGCTTGCTGTAGCATATCGCCAGAGATATCAACTCCAATAAGTTCCTCAGTGAATTCTCGACACACAGCGCCAACAAGTCCGGTTCCACACCCTAGATCACAACAGCGTGAAATATTCGATAGGTTATAGCGATGGCATAATTCTTCGATGGCTTTTGGAAGTTGGTAGCGCAGGATGCCTGACAAATGCCTGTCATAGTGGCTAGCGTATTGATCAAAGAGTGATTTAACATATTTGTCAGGCACTTGATCGAATTTTTGGTCTTGGGTTAAGGCAGATAATACAAAGAGTGCATCCTCACACTCTGGATTAATTTTAATAGCCTCTTTGTAGTAGTAGATAGCTTTTTTTGATTGATGTTGATCTAAGGCTATTGCAGCTAAGTTAAGATAACTATCGAGGTGCTTGGGATTTATTTTAAGTAGCATTGTGAAATACGCTGTGGCCTGTTCATAATTGTGACTGTTTTGGTAGGCGCAAGCTATATTGTAATAGCATTCTTCACTCTTTTGCCGTTCCAGACAATAGTGCCAATGCAGTAATGCTTTTTGATGATGCCCTTGCTGCTGATGAACACTCGCAAGATTATGGTGGCATTCGATGGATTCATCACCCATAGCTATCGCTTTATTGAGAAAGAGCAGTGCATCCCCATTATCGCCAAGAGCTGTATAACAGCGTCCCAAGCCATGTGCTGCATCTGCAGTTTCGTTCAATGACCATGCTTTTTTGTATGCATTGAGGGACTTTTTATGGTTGTTTTGAGTTTCATAACACAAACCCAGTTGGCTCCAGGCTGTTGCATGTGAGTTATCCAGAGATAATGAGTGACGGAAAGATCTGATCGCATCCGGAATGCTGTACTGGCCGAGAAATGCTATGGCTAGATTATAATGGTAGTCAGCTACTTTAGGAGCTTGTAATGTCGCTTGAGTCAGATGCCCAATGGCTCGGTCATACTGTTTTTTCTTAATGTATAATCGCCCTATAGAATTGTGTGCATTTGGGTGGTGTGGATGCATCTGTAGACTCTTTGTATAGAACTTCTCTGCTTGTTCCAGATCACCTAATGTGAGATATGTATTGGCTTTAGCAGCGAGAACTGTGTGGTTCTGCTGCGTAACTGTATTAAAGAAATCGAGTGCTTTCTGTGCTTGGCCAAGTTGTGCATAGCATATGCCAATGAGGTGTGCTAAATCATCATCTGGTTTTTTTTGATGGTATTCAAGGTAGCGTGGCAATGCTTCTTGGGGGCCGTCATCTTGATGGATTTTTATAATATCGGCATAGGGGTTCATTGTATTGCCTTGGAAAGCTCTATGACTGCCATTGCATATTTGGGCGAAGGGTTATAGCTATAGATGCTGAAGAAATTGTTATAAAGGAGCCAACACGTGTTGTCTTCACTGCACCATGCTCCGACAACGTTGTCTATGTCTTGAGTACCCAGAATGTCTTTTTGCTTTGGCGTCAGACGGATGAGTGTCCCTGGCTTAATCTCAAGGATCTGACCTGCTGTATTGTACTTTTTGATGACAGGTGCATTCGGTGTCCACTTGCCACGTAGCTTCAGGTAGTTGCCAACACTGAGTATGCTATCTGGCGTAGACGAGATGAGATTGGGTGATTGAAGACGATTTGAGCTTTGAGCATAGAGGAGGTAATTTGAAGGCATGAATTGAGGTATGCCTATCGCTCCAGCATATGATCCATAAACTGCAGGTGTATGCAAATGCAGTTTTTTGACTAGTTTAATAAATGCAATTAACTCAGACTGAAAAAAAGAGGCCCTTTTGGGGTAGTCAAATGAAAGAGTGGCTAGCGCATCAATAACACGAAATGGCATTTTTACTTGTGAGAAGTTGGATTCAATTCCTATAATTGATGCGATGATACTGGCTGGTACGCCGGATCTGTCTTCAGCTAATTGGAGTGTTTTGGCATATTTTTTATGAAATTTCATCCCCATGTCTATGCGTTTTTGAGTCAGGAGTAATCTTCGGTATTTTAGCCAGGAAAGATCTTCGTAAGGCGAAGAGATCTTTTTGATGATTCGAGAGTCGTATTTAGAATGAGCAAGAACATCGATAACATCTTGTTGTTCCAATTTATGTTGAGTCACTGCATAGTTGATAAATTTAGCTACATTTGGGTTAGTGCTTGCTGTGTATTGTTTTACCTCAGAAGCAGACAGAAGAGTATGAAATAGCATTGAAATAATCAAAAGATAATGCATTTGTCTGTTCTCCGTGACTTTGCCATAAAATAACACAAGGGGGAAAGGGTGTGAAGAACCCTTTATCAGTAAATAGCTATATCAGTAGATATCAGTTAACTATCGATGATATTATGCTTGAATATCCTGATTTGTTTATTGTGTTTTATGCAAACAATGGTGAATGCGAGGGCACATAACGACAGCAATAAGTGTGAGCCACCTCGACTGATAAAGGGCAATGGGACCCCAACCACAGGAAGTAATCCGCTCACCATGCCCATATTAATAATAGCAGCAAGCGAGAGGTATACGGCAACAGCTTGCACAATGCATTTAGACCAGAAATCTTTGCATCTATGGGCAACAAGAAATAGATGTATTGTTAAGTAGATATAGCAAGAGATAATGAAGCAACATCCTATTAAACCAAATTCTTCTGCAATGTGGGCAAATATAAAGTCAGTGGTGTGTTCAGGCAAAAAAGACAATTGCACCTGGCTGCCATGAGCAAAGCCCTTTCCCCAGAACCCTCCTGAACCAATAGCAATTATAGATTGATGGATATGGTAGCCAGTATTTTGGGGATCGAAATGTGAGTTGAAAAGGTTGAGAATGCGCATTTTTTGATAATCATGCATGAGGCTCCAAAACACAGGGAGTGATAAAAGCAATAGGGCGAATGTGACAGTCATCCAGCGTCTGGGTATGCCTGCAAAGAATAATGTAGTTGCACCTATCAATAAAACTACTGTGGCAGTGCCTAGATCGGGTTGTTTGAGAATAAGAATCGCAGGGGGAAAGATAGCTAAACATACCTTTGCCAGTAACTTCAAATCAAAGCTCTGGTGAGAGTCAATCATGTTGATAAGCACAATAGGAAGGAATAATTTCATTATTTCAGATGGTTCAAAATGAAATCCAGCTAAAGAGATCCACCTTTGAGCCCCTTTGCCTATATGGCCAAACACAGAAACATAGATGAGAAGAATGAGTGTGGCAAAGTAAATGGGCCAACTGATCCAACGTATCATATGGGTGTTGATATGGGTGCATATAATAAATAGGATGAGTGCAATAATGACCTTCTGTCCATGTGTTATGACAAGGTTTTTTCCGCCAGAGCTGTACATCATTAGGAAAGAAGTGCAGAGCAGAATCATAGGTATAACGAATAAGGGGATGAGATCTGCTTTAATAGTTCTGGACCGTGTGATATTGATCTTGTCCAAATCAATTGTGTGATCGGATGTACGTCTGATGACGTTATTCTTGAAAAAATTAAACATATACTTGATAAGTGTCTCTGAGATTTATGTTAGTATCAAATCCAATGCATGTAAAGTTGTACTACAGTTCATCGCATTTTGATAATCGTGATGACACAGTGAAAGAAATAGTTCATATGGATTTTGAGATTAGAAATAACGCAGTGTGTATAATTGAGAAGGGTCCTTTTCAGTAAAACATATAAGATAACAGTTTATTTATTGAGAAGTACTCTAATTTGCTAAATTATTTTGACGTGTGGATAAAGGCATGGACAAAAAGTGTGATAAATTTTAGGTCATTATATTCCCGATAAAAAAGGTCGGTGAGAAAATAATGTATGACGAATGTTGTATTTGTAGAGCTGAGTATCCAAATGGTCCTGAAGGGATGAAAAGTATTCTTTACAGTGAGTAGGCCCAGATTGACTCTGATATTAGAGCGCACAATGCAGTTATTATATTAAAACATATGCATAGTAGGGATCCATCGTGTCGGCATTTTCCTTTCTTACAGTGATAATTACCTCAATTAGATGATTAGAGTACTCCATTATAGGGGAAATATCACAGTTAAGGGAGGGGTCGTCTATCCCAATCTTTACTTTAACACTCATCTTATTATCGATACGTTCAGTGAAACCACCAGTCATGCTTGAGTAACCAACGGCTTTTGCGCCATGATCCATCACCTCGCTTATGCTTGATGGAAGTTTGTCCAAGAAAGTTAGCACTTTATAGATGAACCTAGATCCAGAAAAAACATGATCCGATATCCGTGATTCTCCTCCTGTATGCATTTTTAGTGAAGTAAACCCGAGCTTCTGAGGGGCTTTAAGTTTCATCATAAACTCTTCCATAGATTTGGGCATGTCCAGAACTTGTTGGTGTAACTTTTTCAGCATTCATCAACTTTCTAACTGAGTTCCTCAATAGAGAGTGTATGATTATTTTTCGGAATCAAGATTTGTTTTGTTGTACCTCGATATTCGATAAATACTTTTATTCTCGGGGCATCTAGCATGAAGTCAGGCAGGTTTAAACTATCGGCTGTATTTTCATATTTCCAAATAGATTATAGTTGGTTGGTCTTTTGAGATGGGCGTCCTGTTAAGGACTTGCTGTAAATCTAAAAGTTTTTTTATCGGGCATTGTTTCTTCCGTTAGAGCTTTCATGCCCATTATAAGAAATTTGAAAAAACCCTGACTCAAACAATAGACAATTTAATAATAGACAATAAGTTACCAAATTAGTGATATTTTAATGAGAGGATTATGGTTATTGTTTTTTTTTCGTTTGCATCAGCTCACCTACGTTTTTGACAATCTCACTTACATTTTGTGATTTGTTATTTCCTTTTCTTAAATGTGTCATAAGTTTTTCATGAAATGATTTGTCTCCTTCAGATTTCTGCCTGAATTGCCGCCCGAACTTTCGATGTATATGTTTAAATTTTATGCCATGTTTAATGTCGATAATTTTTTGAAAAAGACGACTTTTTATAATCAATCCTACAATTCCTCCTAAATTTTTCCTAGGGTCATTTTCACTTTGTTTCATTAACTTAACAAATTGATCTTTATGTTCTTTGAGTTTTTTTTCTTTATATCCCACTACACGACCAATTTCCACCTTCAGATCTGTGTCAAGTTCATCGACATGTTCATCGTAGTAATTCGATAAAGCTTCGTAGGCCTGTGTTCTCTGTTCTGTACCCTTGTCCTCGCGGTTATATGCTGCCACTAGCTTTATAGCCTCTAAGTCAATTTCTACGACCCCCGTCTCTTTTATTTCATAATTTTTAATGATATCGTAGTATTTCTTTTTGTCTTCTTCTCTTTGAGCTTGACTCAAGCTCGCGCAACCCTTCGTGTGTTTGAGAAAACTAGCAACTTTGAGACATGCGCGTAGTTTAGTAAGTGGGTGAAGGGCATTATCAGCTAATTCTTTCATTTTTTCATATTTTTCTTCATCACGATATTGATATGTTAGCAGTTCACTATATAAATTTCTCTGATATTCGTTGTATGTAGGCGTGTTGTTTAATCGATAATCACGAATGATAGTGGAGTATTGCTCTATGACACTTTGTTTTTCCGTGTCCTTCACCCCCGTGTTCCCCTTCCCACGCGTGAGAACATCAACAACTTTGATACATGCTTGTAGTCGAATAAGTGGGTCAAGGGCATTATCAGCTAATTCTTTCATTTCTTTGAATGCATTTGGATCAATTTCTTTACCTAGCAGATCTTTATATAAATTGCTCTGTATCTTTGAAAGTGTGTCTAGTAATGTGCTATGCGGCACATTGTTCAAATAAAGTTGATCGATTAATAAAGTTAAATACGTGTTTCTATATGCCTGTATTGAACTTTCTTCATCTTTCGACAATTCGCGTCTTTGATTAGCTTTCGTGTCTTCATTGACAATGCCTTTAAAAGTTTCTCTCTGGTTCTTTACCCCCGTAGGATCTTGGTCATATGTAAGTAGATACTTGTCCAGTAGATCAGGATACTTCTCATTTAGTAGATGTAGATATTTGAGC
>CAZMRQ010000008.1:0-43008 GCA_964568795.1 uncultured Gammaproteobacteria bacterium
ATTGATACTCAAAGAGTTCATAAGCAAGCTCATTGCTCCAACTCAGGATTCATTTAAAAGCAGTGTAGATAAAAAAAAATTCTACACTTATTACGAAACCATCATCACTCTTTACTCACCTCCACCCCATAAAATAACGCTACAACCCCCTTCAGCAAAAGATTTAAAACGTGTCACCTCAACACAAAGATCAGGCTCATGCACATGGAAAAGTTATACTGCTGCCTTATACTATTTATGTGAAACAAAGGACACCCCCTCTTTATCCCATCAGAATCATACAGACTTAATAACTGATATTAAACTAGGGTCATTATTAGAGTTCAGCTCTATAGAAGAACATCCAGACTCACTCAGCAGAACACTACTAGACCGGGCATTTATATCGTTGAATAAGCGGGTACAGAAAAAAATCACTCAAGATCCAAATCACCTAAAAATAAATTTTTGGTCTGATAAACTCACAGAAATAAAAGAAAATCTCACTAATAGCAGCCCACCAAGTGCTCCGCCTGAAGATACTCTTCCACAAGTCGAAACTACAAAGTGGGAAGAACCAACTACACATGAAATTGCGACGAGTACTCAAGATCTTGAAGATTGCGACAGAGGTCAGCGGGGCATAGTTTCATGGAACTCACTTTGTTGGAAATCCAATATGTATATATATCTAGCTGTAGCAAGATTTAGAAACATGAACAGGCGTCCAACAGACCACGATGTACCTCAGCAATTAGAAGACGCCATATACATTTCTAAATACATGCTTAATAATATCTATTGTGAAAAAAGTATAGACCACGAAAAGATTCTCACTGTAGCAGTGATAAAGAACGAGCCACCTAACTTCTCAAATGGTACATTTGATAAGCATATGCTGTACCGTTTTTCTGTTATGCTCTACTTCTTTTATGTTTCTTGCGAAGAGACAACAATCAGTGATAAGAAATTCCAGATGAGGCACATATTCTTTCGTTCTGCTTTCCGTTATTGGAACTCTTCCTTTCCTAATAAGCCAAAGCCAGAACAGACATCATGGTTCCACCCTCTCACTCAGCAACTTCAGGCATTGATGAATGACTTGCTTGAACCACCAAAAGAAAACCCCTCACACAATTTCGATAATGATCTTTTCTTCCCTGAAGCTGGAATAACCTTTCCTACAGTATCTTCTTCGCCGTACAGACAAGTCAGAATCTATGATGATATTCATGCCGCGGAGAATAGCGAATCCTCCATCCACCACGTTGACTGGGCATCTCAATTGCTGATCGATCACTTAGTTGCAATCAGTCAATTATTTGCAACAGAGAGCGGTGAACGCCCCACGTTTCAATGGATGAATGATAGCATTGCCACCATGTATCTTCCGACTGACCGAATCCGCGCGCGACAGAGTAAAAAGATTCATAATCTACTGGATAGCTACAAAAAAACAGTAACAATTTGGGAAGAACCATACACCCCTGATTCAAATCCACATGCTGCGCTTGCAACCATCTCTTCCACATACCTCAGTGAACCAAGTCGCAAAGCCATACAAGAACTACTCTTCACTCTAGCTCCTTCTTTTGACGGCTCGCCACCTATCTCTCGTCTATGCAGTTTCCTCCGCCACAACGTTATTCTTGAAGACATCCATAGTTGGCCAACAGGTACTGCAAAAAAAACTACAAAGCCTTCACTGATTTTGCTCCAAAGATACTTCTGGATTAAAATACTGAACCAGGGTTTCCTCCGTGGCCTCAAAGAAGAGGAGACGGCCGACTTATCTAGGGCTATTCTAGATAAGTACACTCAGCTGCATCATGAGAAAAAGCAACCTGCAACACATCATCTTGTACTAGGCATGTCCCTTCTTCTCAATCATACTGAACATCCTCATGCAGTTTTACCTGCTGCACGGAAAATGGCACAAGAAATTGACCCTACACAGCATGAATATGAGCTTCTTATATTGCTATCACACCTATCTGTCATCATAACCAGTACAACACATACATGCCCTGATCACTCATCAAGTCTCCCCTCAGACCTTATCCCCTTTGATGAACTAAAACACCCGGATTTCTTTTATTTTGCCTCCTTTCAGATATTAATTGAGTTCTTACCCACAGAATTCACACTGGAATATGCGACAGACCTGGAAGCTCTTAGGCAGTGGAGCTCAAAAAAAATGAGCGAAATTCTGGGGCATATTCACCCAACACAGCCCACAGAACTCCCTGATTCTTTCTTAAAATCATTGGTAAAAGAGAAATTCCCCTCATTATCCTCAAGCACCCTCTGCTATCAGTTTACGGCTGATTCTTTTGATCTCACAACCACAGAAAAACCTCATGAGACCATCTTTATTAATTATATGGGAGGAGTTAAATCAACTCTTACTCTACCCACACCATTCCCTCTAGACAAGCTTTACTCATCTCAATTCAGCCAAATATTTAAGTTCCCACACCTGATTGCTAATATCACTCCCACTGAGGGTGGCCACACATTTGAATATTTCTCGCAAAAACTTCTTTTGCACAGGTCCTCGGATTTGTTTTTAGATCACAACGGAGTTTATTTTAGTTACAACAACTACAGAACAGCGCATGAATTTTTTAGTGGATATAAGAGTGTCTGGTCTCATAGGACAGGGGGCACTATCCTCCTTGATCACCCCATTAATTCTGCTAAGCGATTTGAGATATTAACCTTCGATCAAGGTGCTTGGGTAAATCAACAATATAGAACATTCATGATAACACCCAATAAAAACTCTCCATTAGCCCGTATTGCATCTGCTCATGGTGTTTACATGCAGTCTAGAGACCCTAATATCAACGATCAGATAGCATTGCATCACTTAAATCTCTATTTCACTAAAAAACCCCATCCGTTGAATCAATGGTCGTGCACCCTGTATCCGCATCATGTTGTCACAACACATGATCCATGTATTTCTAGATTTATGGACAACCTTCTATATTTCAAACATTATCTCCTATTAACATCACCTCATCATCCGCCTTTAATCCTAATACCTACTTTTAAAACTCGCCTATCCACCTCGGGGCGTTATTATGAAACACAAAAATGGCGTTATAGAACCACCTATCTAGACCCTGACTGGCTCGCAGATAATTTTTATGTATTCAGTTGGAATGAACAAGACTCTCAAAACCCTCTTTCCCATACAGATGTCAATGCCCTATTGCTACTGATCTATGTATACGTCATGTTTGACAAAACTGGAGCAGGCATACGTCAAGCTCTTATATGCTTGCAGTCTCATGACATGTCAAAAAAGCCTAATAAATTATCAACTCACTACATTGAGACTCTTTTGGAGAGCGAGATACAGTCTCCTGATATGCTAAGACTCAAATTTGAGTTGGCTCTGATCGTAGAGCATGAAGATACCAAACAGTTCATGTTTGACTACGCTGACCAAATAGCAAATACCGACAGTCAATGTCTCATGCCTCCCTACAAGGCACAATGCATCGAATTTAGGAAGTTATTGCGGGCACACCATACTCCCACAACACCCCAGACAAGTCGTAATGACTCTTTAACCTACAGTGAATATATAATCTATTCGAGACCTGAAATTGGTGAAAGCTTTCAATATAGTGCTCATTTATCTGAGCTTGGCATAGATGCATGTCTATGTGCACTGCTTCATTCCAGCCGCCCTGATAAAGTAAAAGTTAACGGCAAGTGGTACGTCAGCTTACACACCGATGCACAGATTCATGATCAGTTTAAAGAGATTCTGAAAGGTAGACAATACACACTTATCGGAAATATGCGTGCAGCTCTAAATACAACTACGTTTTTAATGCATGAAACTGACGGAACTATCTTGAAAACCACCAATAGTTACCGCGTTCAAAGACTAACTGCCCAACTGCCTGTTTATCAGAACTGTTCTTTAAAAGAAAAGCCCCACATAAACGTGTCTCTAGAACCCCCACCTACTTTTAGCATTGACCCAGAGCCTCTTTTGGACCAAACTCCAGCTGAATCTGTGACATGTTCTACTGATAGCATATGCGAAAAAATTAAATTTCACATGTCCCTAGCTAGGAAGAATAAAGAACAAGAAAGGAGCAAATTCACTGATTTCAAACGCACCTTTTCTATACCAGACTATCAGGCTCAACTATTGAACTATAGATCTGAAACTCAAACAAAAGTGGATAACTTATTTAATTATATCATGAGAGCATATGAGAACGCACCCTTTGGTCAAGTACACATGCATGCGCAGACATTGACCTCGCCCCTTGATTTTGATTCGTTTCTACAAACATTCTCTCAGCCAGCAGCTTCCGGCCAAGCTAATCTCTGCATCTCCCAAGAGGCCTATCAAGCACTTCGAAAAATCACTCACCAATGGCTATGGTATAAAACAAGTTTAATGCATATTAAGCGTATTGATGCAGCGTGTCAGCAAGATGATATAGCGCTCATTTATCAATTAGCTCAACAACACCGTAATTTTAGCTTTACTCACCCCTTCTCCTATGAACTTCTATTACTTGAATATTTCGAAAACGTCAGACTGCGACCCACTCAGACACATATTATTAACCAACTCACTCAATACACTAATGGTCATTTTGATAACAGGGTCGAAGAGGCAATCATGGGCGACGGGAAAACCTTCATCGCAGGACCACTCACTTTAATAAGAGCTAAGATAGCTCAAGGACAATTAAGCATTCTCGAGTTGCCCGAAAACACTTTCTCTCAGCAATACTCATGTATTACCACACAACTGAGTAAAGTTTATGGCATTCAACCAATGCCCCTCATATTTGATCGCGACACTATTAATCACTTGAAGCCAGAAGAATGGCGCTTACTGCTTAATAACTTAACGACTTCTATACAACACCAGGTTCCTGTAATCACCACCCCAGAAACAATTTCCTGCCTTCATCTGTCATTCATAGAAAATTACCGCTTACACCCCAATATTCACGATGCGGGCACAATCTTACAAATCATACGCCATAGTCATATCCTAACGGATGAATTTGATACAGTTTTTGGAGACAATCCAGTTATTTACTCAATAGATGCGCATCAAGATTTCACTGACATACAGTGCCATTATCCGATGATGCAAACGATTTTCTCTGAACTTTTCAGGACTTATCTAGAGGATAACCCTGTTTCCTGCATCTCTGAACATGAGTACAGAATGCAACTTATGCCCAGTCTCCTCAATGCTGTGGGCCCATTTATCGCTAATATGAATGATGAACTCCATATCACTCCAGAGAATTCTCAGCTTCTTTCATCTTATCTCAGTGAGCCCAAAAGAACCTCTGACATAAAGGCCATTGTAGACAACAGCCCCTCCCAAATGAAAGAGGCACGGGAAGGCTATCTATTGCTATACTATCTTATCGATCAAATCATTCCCTTGGGTTTAAGCCTGGCGCCTAAATTAAGTTATGGGCAAAGTTCCACCAGTGAGGTCTTTGTTGCTGTCCCATACCACCGCGGCAGAGAATGCACTGGTTCTCGATTTAGCAACCCCTATCAAACACTCATCCTAACGATATTTGAATCATACAGGCATGCTATCACTGAGCAAAAATTTGTTTTGGTGTTGAGCTCTTTGCGTGAAAAATACAGACTTGAACCTAGTTTCAAGAGGGGTGACACAAAAAAGCAAATTAACATACTCCTCCCTGAAGACAAATTTCCTGAGTTTTATAGAACAGTTCTTGATTCTTCGTTCCTTGAAAAAGACGTCAAATCATTTCTCAGCAAGCTCTACAAAAATGAAATAGCCACACAAACCAAGCCCTGGCCAGAGTATTACATAAAGATTGTAGAGTATATTCTTTGGCGCGACACTATCCCCAAACTCACATTTTGTGGGTCAAGGCTCTCACATACATGGGCTGAAGCACCAAAAAATGCTGGAATCAGTGGCACCAATTTTAATCTGAGCCTATTCCCCCATCATCAAGCATCTGGCTCTCAATTAATCGCTGGCCGTATTCTATCTACTTTAGAAGATATGCGCGTAAAGTTTTCTTCAGACAAAGATATCCAACTTGTTGAGTACTGCAAAAACAACAAAAACACACGTGCTATAATTGATATAAGCGCCTGCTTCTGCCCTGAAGACATGCATTCCTATGTCGCCGAGCATATCAACGACATTCACACACACACAGGTTGCACCACAATCATGTATTTCCAAGGTCATTCCTTTTATGCACAAAGACGTGGCAATACCCATCCTATTCATTTGCCTTCTTTTGATAAAGATGACATCAACAGGTCTATACACAGCCCTATTGAAGAACGCTTTATGATCTTTTCTGCCCCTTTTTGTATTGGAACAGACATAGCACTGCAGAGCAATGCCCATGCTTTGGTCTACATACGTGATGAAAACTCGTTGACTAGTATTCTTCAAGGCATCATGCGACTTAGAAAATTTGGACAAGAACAAACTGTTCATATAGTGTTCACAAAAAATTTAGAATGCAGTCAGACACCTATGGATTTTAACCTATGGTGGCAAAATATTCTAAAACGTGATATCAGCGACATAAATGAACAAATGACTCGGTACACTCTCGATCATATCGCAGCTCTTTTCAAAAACAGTATTTGGCAACTTACGCTACCACAAAGCTATATGAACAATCCTATGCGAGAGTTCTTTAAGTCAAAAAGCGCTGGAGTAATTGACAGGCTGTTGAGTTATCCAGTAGAAAAAGATCGTGAAACAGTATTTCTTGAAGCCATTACTAACCTAAGCATAGCGTATAAAAAGTGCTTTTTATTCTCATTTAATAGTATTAAGGCACAAGCCCTGGCTCTTTTTCAATCCTGCTGTAAGTTGATTCAGCCGACTCTAATTGTCAGTTCTACAAGCACTTCTTTTTCAGATAAGACCGAGTGTGTTCATCAACAAACTCAACAATATGAAAAAAAACATGAAAAGGCACGTGAGGCTCCTTTTACTGCTCAGCCTAATCCCCCATTAACCAGTCTTACAATCTATCGAGTCCTTGATTTTTCTGACAAATACACTATAGAGTACAGTGAAAATTACTGCCAACCGATTCATCGTGCTTCATTGATGGCTAAAGCTCACCGAGCGAGTTATGTCTATACAGAAATTGCACAAGATGATAAACCGCGTCCACGCTGGGTTATTGTATCTGAAATTGATGTACATGCTAAAAATCACCCATCTCAAATGGCATCTGCAACGATCGAATCTATGCAAGAAGGAGTTCTTAACAGCATATGTGGAAAATACACGGGTGTTCCTTTAAACACCTACCAAAAAACTTGCTTTATTTATACAATGTTCCTCTGTGGCAATTTCAAATGGCTTATCAACAAAAAAAATGATGAAAATGATAAATCTGGCTTCACTAAGATTTTAAAAGGCCTTGAAATCCCAGAGAAATTGAGTACATTCCTATTAACAAGTTACCCACATATGCAGCAATATATAGATGAGTTACTTCCTTCAGAGCGAAAAAAGCGTCCACCACCTTCCCCACAGAACCCCACATACCTCTCTCACATATATTGCTTCATCACAAGTTTCTTAAAATATTGTGTAAAAAGAATAAACACTGTCACATTTTATCTCACTGAATACATTTTCTGTCCCATTCTTCACACTATTGGCAAACTCATACATGCTATTTTTCGTTACTTTGACTCCCATTGGGCATACTTACACAATGATTTTCACCGCACTAAACACGTCAGACGAGGACTAATCATCGCCTGGTGCAAAGTGTTTAGTATTTTTCTCTTGTTAGCCATCTATGCTCTTTTCCCTATTTTGCCTATTTTGCCACTTGTTCTTGCCGTACTTGTACTATTGATTTCTATGTACTTTTGTATGTTATGTGCGGGGGTTTATGGAATTTACTGTGCGGCAGTCATCGCTGAACCATTCTTCGACCTCAGCCGAGGTATTCTCAAAACCTTCTTTATCATCGCAATGAATATTCTACAAACAGTCTGTTTTATAGCTACCCTAGATACTTTGCTCACTATGGCGGCTAAAGGAACCTCTAAACTTTTTCCTCAAGTTATTATTATGCTATCACTGTTAACTTTGGACATCGTATTTCATGAATCAGAAAATAATCCAGACAGACCACACAGTCTTCATTCCTATCTTCTTACTCTACAAGACATTCTTCTTATACCGCGATTGATCACTGTCGCTATGTATATATACCAAGAAGTTTCTAGCGCAGCAAAACAGGCCTACCGGTATTCCAAGCAAAAATCATCTTCCATCTTTGACTATATAAGTCAATATAGGCGTATCCCTCATGTCTTTCTACCCAAAAATATCGCAAGACTCCTTGCTGGCAGGCCAAATCCTGGCATAGTTCCAACAGAGCGAAGGAGAGGCACTGGCGTAACTGCGCATACACCTCAAACCAGCTAATACTGAATGGTTGGCTGCATGGCACAGATTTGCTTTGTCAGGCATACATGCGTAGTATTGAGTATCAGAGAAATTACCCCAATCAATAAAGTATGAGTATGACGAATAAAGACGTAAAAACCCTGGGACTATGGACTGGACAAGGCTCACAAGTCCCTTTAATGGGCCTATCTATTGCAAAAAGAAGTCCTGTGTTTTCGCATCATTGGCACTCTCTTCATAGTCTGTACCAGAAGATCTCAAAAAAAGATATCCTGAGGGTTATTACTCAGGGGACTAACGAATTAGACCAAACGCTGTATACACAGCCTGCTCTTGTTATTTTTGAGCTAGCGCATGCTTACACGATGCAGGACATTGGTTGCAGCATCCATGCTCATGTCGGTCATAGTATTGGCGAGTTAGCAGCAGCTATTTACGCAAAAGTTATGAGCCTTGAACAAGGTCTTTGGCTGCTGCATCATCGAGCAAGACTCATGCAGTCTTGCCCTGAAGGAAGTGGCATGATGGCTATGACGTGCAATGAGCAAACTGCTCTTTTAAGCATCAAAAGCTACCCTGACATCGACATAGCTGGTCTCAACCACGGCAAACAAACAATTGTCTCTGGCCCACTTCTATGTCTTGAAGTATTGAAAAGAGAATGCAAGTTAGCACGTTGTATCCCATTAAATGTATCACATGGCTTTCACAGCCGTTGTATGAACAGTATAGTCGATGAATTTCACAACTACGCTAGCCAAATCAACTACAAATTGTCCCAGCAGCCTATCTATGCCAATGTATCTGGGCAAGTGGAAAACCATCTTGATGCCAACTATTGGAGCCAGCAGATTACTGCGCCAGTTCGATTTATTGATTGTATTGATGCAGCTAATCGAGACTTTGATTACAATTATTGTGAGCTAGGCCCAAAGCCAACCCTGACTAGTTTCGCCAAAAGGCTAAAATCAGAAATAAAAGTAAGCCCAGCAATCATTGAAGAATACTAGGCCTAATAATTAAAAATTTAACTTAAGATTTATAATCAACTAACTGAATATACGCCATTGGAGCTGAGTCCTGTCTCGCACCACATTTCAGTACGCGTGTATAACCACCTGGACGCTCTTTATAAAAAGGGCCGACAGACTTAAGTAAAGTCTCTACAGCATCCTTATTTCTTAGCTTACTGATAAGATAACGCCTGATCGAAAGCGTGTTCTCTTTTGCTTTAGTAATGAGTGGCTCGACAAAACCTCTAAGTTCTTTTGCCTTAGGTTCAGTCGTTTTAATAGAGTTGTGTTCTAATAATGAAATAACTAAATTACGCATCATGAGTTTTCTATGAGAAGAATCACGACTAAATTTACGACCAGATTTACGATGTTGCATAATAAAACCTCTTATTATTCGTCGACATGAGTCATGTCAGGGGATTGCCAATTTTCAATTTGCATGCCCAAAGTCAGTCCTCTTTCAGCTAAAATACTCTTAATCTCAGCTAATGACTTACGACCTAGATTTGGGGTTTTAAGCAAATCACTCTCGGCCCTTTGAACCAAATCACCGATATAATGTATATTTTCAGCCTTGAGACAATTCGCAGCTCTTACTGTTAACTCCAGATCATCCACTAATTTAAATAACATAGGATTTAAACGCCTTTGACTGCTCTTTTCGCTATCTGCAGTTTCTTCTCTGACTTCTGAAAAAGCAGAGAGCTGATGTTGAAGAATTGTAGCTGAGCGTCTAATAGCTTCTTCTGGTGAAATTGTTCCATTTGTTTCTATCTCGAGACTTAAGCAGTCCAAGTCAGTACGATTTTTTACACGTGCATTATCAACGGAATAGACACAGCGTTTAATCGGACTAAATGAAGCATCCACATACAATCGGCCAAGTTGTTTATTTTCTAGATCAGCAGTACGTTCATTAGCTGTTTCATAACCAATACCCGCTTCAACAGTCACCGTAATAGTAAGCTCTTTGCTTGAATTTAAATGCGCAATAACCTGATTTGGATTTATGATCTTCACATGACTATCATGAGAAAAATCACCCGCAGTGATGGCTTTGGGCCCTTTCACAGTCAAGGACATTTCTGATCGCTGACAATCTGTCAGCTCAACAACCACTGTTTTTAAATTAAGAAGAATATCAACAACATCTTCCTCAACACCTTCAACAGCTGCAAATTCATGATTGACTCCTGAAATCTCTACTTCAGTAATAGCCGCACCAGGCATAGATGATAACAATATACGGCGCAGTGCTGTCCCTAATGTATAACCAAAGCCTCTATTAAACGGCTCAAGAACAACCTTGCTTGCATGTTGACCTAAACTCTTCACTTTTAATTCACTTGGAATAATAAAACACTCAGAGGAATAAATTTCTTGTAAATTTGACATAGTACCTACCTTCACCCACGATTACTTAGAATATAATTCAATTACTAATGGAACCTTGAACATGTCAGCGACAATGCTGCTATCAACTTCTTTGACAACTGCACCTTTAAACTGATCATGATCGACGGTCAACCATTCCACTATAGTTTGCTCTTTTCCTAAAGCGCATGACGTCTGAATTCGTTGCTGCTGACGGACTTTTTCAACTATTTCGACTTCATCTCCTTCTCTGAGTAAGCGTGCTGGGATATTGCAGCGCTTCCCATTAACAAGGATGTGTCCATGAGAAACCATTTGACGAGACTCTCTACGCGTTACAGCAAATCCCATACGAAAAACTGTATTATCAAGACGTGACTCAAGAATTTTGATTAAATTCTCAGCAGTAGAACCTTTTTGCCTATCAGATTCATGGTAATAATTTTTAAATTGTTTTTCCAAAACACCATAGAAATGCTTAATAGCCTGCTTCATCTCAAGTTGCACACCATAATCAGATGAACGAACACGACGCTTATCGTGATGACCTGGACGAGTCTGTGACTTACACTTCGCAGAAGCTGGCCTGCTGAAATGACCTAGATCTATCCCAGTCATACGTGATGGTCTTGATCGTGCACCTAAATAACGAGCCATAATACTTTCTCCTAATTACGTTTTTCTTTTCGAGCACGGCAACCATTAAATGGTACGCCTGTATCTTCAGTAAGTGTTAATATATGCAATCCTGCAGAAGCCAGACCTTTCACAGAAGCGTCACGACCTTGCCCAGGGCCCCTGAATACAACATGCACAGAGCTCATTCCCATGGCTAAAACTTTCTCACCGACAGAGGTAGCGGCTTCTTCTGCTGTATACGCTAAGCGTTTGCGTGAATTTTTCTGTGAACAGCCCCCACTTGACCAGGCAACAGTATCGCCAGCCAATGATGTCACTGTAATAATAGTATTCGAAAAAGTAGCATTGACTACCACACGGCCAGTACTTGGTGCTTTTTTCTTTTTGTTGGCAGCTGGTGCCCGCTTTGTAGTTTTATTTTTTGACATAATCTATACCTCAACTAGAACGTCGGCCACGACCTTTGCAGGTCTTGCCATTGGTTTTTGTTCTCTGCCCACGAACAGGGAGCCCCTTTCTATGACGAATACCGCGTCTGGTCCCAAGATCTTTTAAAGACTTAATACGCATTTGTACTTCACGCCGTAAATCACCTTCAATAACAAATTCTGTCAGGATAGTTCTAATCTTATCCAACTGAACTTCTGTTAATCTTCCTACCTTAGTAGATGGTTCAATACCTGATCGGTCACATATCTGTTTACTGCGTGTTTCGCCTACACCGTATATTTTTCTCAATGCAATTAGAACGTGTTTTTGATCACTTAATACTTGACCTGCGACAATTGCCATAAACTCTTCTCCTTCTAACCTTGACGTTGCTTATGTCTTTTTTCTTTACAAATAACACGAATAACTCCGCGTCTTTTGACGACTTTACAGAACCGACATATGCGTTTAACTGATGCTCTTACTTTCATTTTATTACCTCACGATCTTAATATCGATAAATCTTTGCCTTTCTTCTTCGCCAACGACGCGTACTGTGCAGGTATCATATGGGCTTGCAACTGACTGATGAAATCAATCACAACCACAATGACAATTAACAGAGACGTACCACCGAAGTAAAACGGCACATGCCACACTGCTCGCATAAGCTCTGGAAGCAGTGATACAAGGACTAAGTATAGACTACCTAGTAGCGTTAGTCGAGACATTATTGACTCTAAATAGGTCGCAGTTTGTGCTCCTGGTCTTATTCCAGGGATGAGTGCTGATGATTTTTTTAAATTATCAGCCATTTCCGTGGAATTAAATGTAATCGATGTATAAAAATAGCTAAAGAATATAATCGCAGCTGAAATGGCAATAACATACAGTGGCATGCCTGGTGCCATCACATATGAAAGCATATTCAACCAACTAAGCCACGTTATCTTTCCTAAGGCTGATGCCAATGTATTTGGGAAAAAGATAATAGAGTTAGCAAATATAGCTGGGATTACACCAGCCATATTGATTTTCAATGGAAGTATTGATGAACGTGCAGGTGACATACCACGGCCTTGCGTTTGCTTGGGATAGTTTATTGGTATTTGTCTTTGAGAACGCTCTATAAAAACAATAAAATACACCACAGCTATAACTAAAAGAGTGATTAATATAAATGTAATTGCGTGTATCTGTCCTTCCCTCACTTGGTCCATTAACTGACTAAATGAACTAGGAAGACCTGAAACAATTCCAGCAAAAATAAGAAGAGATATGCCATTGCCTATGCCACGCTCGGTAATTTGTTCACCTAACCACATCAGAAAGAGCGTTCCTGTTGTCAGAGTGATCATCGCAGTAAAGTAGAACATCGCAGTTGGATGTGGGACAATATTTTGACTCACTGCAACTTTGGCATACGCCATAGATTGAAAAGACGCTAAAAACACTGTGGCATACCGTGTGTACTGATTTATTTTTCGGCGACCAGACACACCCTCTTTCTTCAGCTGAATAAGCGCAGGTACAGTATATGTAAGAATCTGCAAAACAATTGATGTAGTGATGTAGGGCATGAGTCCCATAGCAAATAAAGACAATCGAGATAATGAACCGCCTGAAAACATATTCATCAGACCAAATAGTCCCTGTTGATACTGTGAAAACAGCTTATTTAGTGCAAAAAGATCTACGCCAGGGATGGGGATATGAGCACCAACTCGAAATATAACCAAACCAAGAACGACGAATATCAGTCTTGATTTGACTTCATTTAAGCCTGATTTCATTTGATCTATCATGTCGTTTCCACTGTGCCCTTAGCCTTTTCAATGGCAGCTTTAGCACCACAAGTAACAGCCAATCCTTTCAGATGAATGGCTTGTTTAATCTCACCACTTAAATAAAATTTAACGCGTTTAATACGGTGATTGACAATATTAGCACCCTGTAAAACAGCCATAGTGACTGACTTGGATTGCTCTTTAGTTAGCTTGTTAAGCACACCTATAGGCAAATCAACAGAGATCTGTCCGACACGTGATGTAAAACCAAACTTGGGCAATCGACGGTACAATGGCATTTGCCCACCTTCTCGGTAGGCATTAACAGAGCCTCCAGAACGTGATTTCTGGCCTTTATGGCCACGTCCTGTAGTCTTCCCTTTGCTATATCCTCGACGCTGATACGAATTTTTATGTGCACCTGGATGTGGCCTTAATTCATTTAGATTCATGACTCCCCCTCAATTTGTAACATAAATCGAACCTTGCTGATCATACCTCTATGCTCTGCATCATCTTTTACAATGACTGTCTGATGCAGTTTTTTTAAACCCAACCCACGAACACAAGCTCTTTGTACTGGTGTTTTTCCTATGGTACTTTTCACAAGCTTAATCTTAACACTAAGCTGTTTTTGATTTTTCTGACTCATCATTAATTCCTAAAACTTGTTTCACATCAATTCCACGTGCTCGAGCTACTTGCAGCGGATCTTTCATTGACATCAGACCCTTAAGTGTTGCTTGTGCAACATTGTTTGGATTCGATGACCCAATACATTTTGCAAGAACGTCGTGCACACCCAGGCATTCGAATATGGCTCGCATAGCACCTCCAGCAATGACTCCAGTACCCTCAGAGGCTGGTTGCATAAAGACTTTTGTAGCACCGTGACGCGCATACAAAGAATATTGTATCGTTGCACCTTTCAATGTCACATGTATCATGTTCTTCTCAGCCATTTTTGTTGCTTTTTGAATAGCAGCAGGAACTTCTTTTGCCTTAGCATGAGCAATTCCTACTTTTGATTGACCATCACCGACAACGACTGTTGCTGATATATTGAAAACCCGACCACCCTTAACAACCTTAGTTGTTCGGTTGATACGAATAAGCTTACTCTTAAGATCGTATTTTTGAGTTTCACTTTTTTGATTATTTGCAGACTTAGACATAAAAGACCCTTAGAATTTTGTACCAGATTCACGTGCACCATCAGCGATAGCCGCCACCCGACCATGATACAGCTGACCTGAACGATCAAAAGCTATATCAGTTAATTTGAGTGCTTTAACCATAGCACCGATTTCTTGACCCACAATACGTGCTGCATCAATATTAGCACCATGCTTTATTTTAGCCTTCACTTTAGGTGTAAGCGTTGACACTTCAGTTAAAGTACGACCATCTGGATCAACCAGCATAGCATAGGTATTATTATTACTGACACGGACAGTAATGCGATGTTTATAACCGATTCTTGCTTTAACAAGACGCTTGACACGAACACTCATGATTTCTTAACCTCTTTCTGTTTGTACTCGCGACCCTTCATTTGCACACCTTTAGAGTGGTATGAATCAGGTTTGCGGAGCTTAATAATGTTAGCACAGACTTGTCCGACTTTTTGTTTGCTGATTCCAGAAATCACAATAGTGGTCTTATCTGGACACTCAACAGTCAGATCTGTTTCAACAGGGAATTCTACTGGCTGAGAGTACCCTAAATGCAATGTCAAATTTTGACCTTGTTGAGCTACTTTATAACCCACGCCTTTTAGTATCAATGTTTCAGAAAAGCCTTTAGTCAGACCTATGACTGCATTCATCAAATTGCGGTGAGCCGTTCCTAACTGTGCTTTTTCTTTCATGTTATTTGGGCGCAATACACAATGAATACCATGCTCATCACACGACACTTCAATAGCAGTATGAACTTTGTATTGAGCCTTTTTAGACCCAGAAGTTAATTCAACATCCTGGCCATGGATTTGGCATTTAACATTCCCTAAAGAAATAGGGACCCTCGCTATACGTGACATATCTACCTCAACCTGTTTCTATACTGCAAATCAACTCACCGCCAACACCGTGTTGACGCGCCTGATGATCTGTTAATAACTTACCTAGATTAGTTGACACCACCATAATACCTAATCCACCTTGAACACGCGGGATATCACTGACCCCTTCAAAACGACGGAGCCCTGGTCGACTCATGCGTTTGATTTTCCCAATGACAGACTTGTGAGAGTTTTTATCATATTTAAGTGCCACATGAATGACTTTTTCCACGCCCTCGCCTGCAAATGCTACGTCAGAAACGTAACCCTGCTCTTTTAGAAGAAGACACAGTTCATAGCCAAACTTGAAAAATGGAATTTTCACATTTGAATGATTGACCATAGTCGCGTTTCTAATTCTTGTTAATAAATCTGATATATTATCTTGATTACTCATAAATTTTTACCTCTTACCAGCTTGACTTGATTAAACCCGGGAGCATTCCCTTATGAAAAAATTGGCGCAAGCAAATTCTGCATAAACCAAAAAACTTATAGACTCCTTTAGGCCGCCCACAGCACTTACATCGCTTGACTGAGTGTGTTTTTGACTCACTCAAAGGACGTTTTTGTAATTTAAAAACTGCAGCCATTTTTTCTGCAAGACCTAATGCAGGATCTCTGATCTGTTCTTTTAACTGAGTTCTGGCTGCTATGTTCTTTATATTACTTGACTTAGCCACCAATCTTTTTTCTCTTGCAATCATACGCTTTGTTGCCATGCTTTTAGCTCCTTATTTGCTTGATTTCTGAAAAGGAAAACCCATAAGCCTTAACAACTCAAGTGCCTCTTCATTGGTGTTAGCTGTAGTACAGATACTAATATCCATACCTCTTAATCGATCAACATTCTCATACTTGATTTCAGGAAAGACAATTTGTTCCTTAATACCAAAATTATAGTTGCCACGACCATCGAATGATTTGGCATTCAAACCTCTGAAATCACGTACACGTGGCAAAACAATAGTCACGAGTTTATTAATGAATTCGTGCATTTGAGCATTGCGTAATGTCACTTTGGTGCCAATCGGCCAACCTTCACGAATTTTAAACCCAGCTTCGGATCTTCTGACTAAGGTTATAATAGGCTTTTGCCCTGCTAACTTGGCCAATTCTTCACTTGCAGAGTCGATTTGTTTTTTATCATTTCCAATACCCATATTGATACTGATGCTAACCACCTTTGGAATTTGCATGACATTAGAGTACTTGAAATGATCTTTTAAAGATTTCTGCACCTGTTTTGTATAGAGACTATTAGCCATCATCCGACCTCTTTATCTATTAATTTACCTGTGGACTTGTTAAAACGAGCACGCTTTCCATCATCGAGAGTTTTCACTCCAAATCGAAAGGCCTTTTTCGCTTCAGCATCATACAGCATGATATTAGATCGATGGATAGAACCTTCAATCTCCTTAATTCCACCTTGTTCTTGCTTCTCAGGATTCGGCTTAACAGCTTTTTTCTTCATATTAACACCCGCCACAAAGATTCGGTCATTCTTCATCCGAATAATCTTTCCGTTTTGGCCTTTTGCCTTGCCTGCAATCACCTGAACAAGATCGCCAACTTTTAAATTTTTTAATGACATATCAACTACCCTATAATACTTCTGGTGCAAGAGACAATATGCGAACAAACTGCTCTGCTTTTTGACTTTGACGCAGCTCATACGTCACTGGACCAAAAATACGCGTGCCGATAGGCTGATTTTGAGCATTAATCAACACACACGAATTTGTATCAAATCGAATCGCTGAACCATCAGACCTGCGTATGGCTTTCTTAGTGCGTACTACAACAGCGCGGCATACCTGACCTTTAGTCACTTTGCCACGAGGATCACGCTCAATAACTGAACCGACAACAAGATCACCCACACGTGCATAACGACGTTTTGAGCCACCTAGAACTTTAATACATCTGACCTGCCGAGCACCACTGTTATCAGCTACTTCAAGTACTGTTCCCATTTGTATCATACTTACTTCTCTCTTAATTATGGTCCAAAACTTTGATAAGTTTCCAACTTTTATCTTTAGAAATTGGACGACCATCCATTATTTCAACAACATCACCTATCTTCAATGCATTAGAAGGGTCATGTATCTTGATTTTATTTGATTTTGTCACAACTTTTCCTATAAGGGGATGTTTTGAACGGCGTTGCAATAAAACAACCGCAGTCTTATCCATTTTGTTACTCACAACACGGCCAATCCGTGTGTGTTTAATCTCTTGACTCATCTTTAGACCTACTATTTAATATCGTTTTGATTCGAGCAACCTCTTGACGCATTTTTGCCATCAAATGTGTCTTTGCCTTGCCTTCTGAGAATTGCTTCATGCGAATATTAAAATTTTCTTTACGTAAATTCAAGATTTTTTCGCATAATTCTTTATTTGACATGTCATTAAGCGACTTGGACTCCATCACTAGCCTCCTCTTTTCTTATAACCTTAGTCTTAAATGGCATCTTTGATGACGCCAATTCAAAAGCTCTCATAGCTATGTCTTGAGCCACTCCTGCTATTTCAAATACCACAGTACCGGGCTTAACATTAAAAACATAATACTCTACATTTCCTTTACCTTTACCTTGACGAACTTCAAGAGGCTTTTTAGTTATTGGTTTGTCAGGAAATACTCTAATCCATGTCTGACCATCACGTTTCATACAACGTGTGATTGCGCGACGCGCAGACTCAATTTGCCTAGCAGTCAGCCTATTACGTCCTTCTGCAACTAAGCCATATTCACCGAAGCACACACGTGTTGTACGCGCACGTCCACGGTTTCTGCCTTTCTGTGCTTTTCTATACTTAGTACTTTTTGGAGGTTGTTGCATCGTTAGCTCCCTTGATTACCTTGTTTCTCAGATTTATTGTAAGTATCGCCCTTATAGATCCAGACTTTTATGCCTAGAACACCATACGTTGTATGGGATAATGCAAGAGCATAATCAATTTCAGAACGAAATGTTTGCAAAGGAACACGCCCTTCTTTATACGACTCACTTCGCGCTATCTCTGCGCCACCGACACGTCCTGAAACCATGATTTTAGCACCTTTAGCACCTGAACGCATAATGTTACTCATGGCTCGCTTCATCACACGTCTAAACTGCCCACGACTACTAAGCTGTGTTGCTATCGATTCTGCAACGATTTTTGCATCGAGATCTGGCTTTTTAACTTCTGAAATTGAAATATGACATTTAGCCTGTATTTCACGGGATATGAGTTGTCTCAACTTATCCACATCAGCACCTTTCTTACCAATCATCACGCCTGGTCTTGCACAGACAACATTAACTTGTAAAGAGTCACCTGAACGATCAATAATGATCTTGCTAAGAGAAGCGGAACTGTAATTCTTCTCAAGAAAACTTCTAACAATATGATCCTGCATAATTAAGTCAGAGTAATCAGACCTTGGTGCATACCACCGAGATTGAGACTTTGTGTTGATATTAAAACGAATGCTATTCGGATTACATTTTTGACCCATAATTAACTCTCTTTCTCTGTAACTGTAATTTTCACATGACATGAGCGCTTTAATATTCTATTAGAACGTCCTTTTGCTCTTGCTCTCCAACGCTTGAGAGTTGGCCCCTCATCCACACATATTTCTTTGATATATAACTCGTCCACATCCATGCCATGATTGTTCTCAGCATTAGCAATGGCTGACGCTAAAACTTTAGCAACGAGCTTAGCAGCCAATTGGGGCGCCAGAGTCAGTGCATTCACAGCTTTCTCAGCAGACAAGCCCGTAATATAGCGAGCAACTGGCCTCACTTTCTGGGCGGACATTCGTTGGTATTTGCACCATGCATAAGCCTGAGTCATTACCGCGCTCCTTTGGCTTTTCTATCGCCTGCATGCATTTTAAATAGCCTTGTCATAGAGAATTCTCCAAGTTTGAAGCCCACCATATGTTCAGTAATTGATACTGGAACATAGGCTTTCCCATTGTGCACACAAATGATTAAACCGACCATTTCAGGCATAATCACAGAACGCCTTGAACGCGTTTGTATAGGCTTATTCGAGCCTGACTTAACCGCTTCACGAACTTTCTCTAATAAGTGGTGGTCAATAAATGGACCTTTGACTAATGATCTTGACATATTCCCCTCTATTTCTTCTCATTACAATAACGAACAACCAATGGATTACGATGCTTTCTGGTACGTTTTCCCTTTGATAAAACACCAGTAGGCGAGCATGGATGACGACCACCCGATGTACGGCCTTCACCACCACCCATAGGATGATCAACTGGATTCATGGCAACCCCTCTGACTGTCGGCCTAATGCCACACCATCGACTGCGCCCTGCTTTACCTTTGTTCTTAAGACTATGTGCAGAGTTAGATACTGTACCAATTGTGGCACGGCATGTCGCTAGCACTTTTCTTGTTTCACCACTACGCATGCGTAATATAGCATACTTTCCTTCAATACCTGATAGTACTGCTGAAGCACCTGCTGAACGGATTAACTTAGCACCAGCTCCTGGCTTAAGCTCAATACAATGGATAATCGTACCGATTGGTATCTGACCAAGCTCCATAGCATTTCCAGGCTTGACTTCTGCACTTGAACCTGAAAGAACATCATGCCCTGCAGCTAAACCAGCAGGAGCAATAATATAGGACCACGCACCATTGGCATATGAAATCAAAGCGATGTGGGCAGATCTGTTGGGGTCATATTCAATCGATTTAACAGTCCCGACAATCCCATCATGCTGTGAACGTTTAAAATCCACTAATCTGTACTGTTTCTTATGACCACCACCTTTGTGCCTAACGGTTATACGACCACTTGTGCCACGGCCACTGATGCGCCTTTTGTGCTCAACAAGTGACTTCAGCGGATCGCCTTTAGCTAAGTAATCATACTTAATATCTTTGCGTTGACGTACACCTGGTGAAGTGGGCTTAAATTTTTTAATAACTACTGACATATGATTACCTTCTATTTCTCTGCCAATGATATACTTTGGCCTTTTTTGAGAGTGATGTAAGCTTTTTTGAATCGCTTAATAACACCCTTCCTTCGACCAAAGGATTTCTCAATAGGTTTGTAGTTCATAACATTGACCTTAGTCACGTCCACTTGAAATAAAGACTCAACTGCCATTTTAATATCGTTCTTCTTGGCAACAGGGCACACTTTAAATGCATACTTGTTATCGACCATTGAAGACTTTTCAGTATAAATTGGGCTTTTTATAACAGAAGTTAAATGCTCTTTTCTCATGACAACTGCTCCTCTAAAGTCTTAACTACTTCTTTGGTTAATACCACACGTGGGGCATGATAGAGCAACAAAGGATTTAAGTCTCTGACATCTATCACATGAACTTTCGGTATGTTACGAGATGCCAGAAAAACATTTTCATCAATTTGATCAACAACAAAAACAACTCCATCCCATTGATGTGGCTTAAGGGCTGCAAGCATTGTTTTGGTTTTGTGATCCTCTAGTTTAATTTCCTCTGTCACAAATAAAGAGCCTTGTCTTGTTTGTTCAGATAAAATAGCACACATGGCTTTGCGGTACATTTTCCGATTAACCTTCTGACTGAAATCCCTTGGCTTTGCAGCAAAGGTGACACCACCAGAACGCCATAATGGGCTTCTGATAGTTCCTACACGCGCACGACCAGTCCCTTTTTGTCGCCATGGCTTTCTACCACCACCAGACACCTCTGAACGAGACAAATTGGACTTGGAGCCTTGTCTTTGCCCTGCTTGAAAAGCAACAATAACTTGATGGACTAAAGGCTCATTGTAATCACATCCAAAAACCTGATCATTGAGCTCGCACTGACCACTTTTTGTTGATTTTGAATTAAATGAAATAAGTTTATGCTCCATTATTACGCCTCCTTCTTCTTGCTAGGCTTTTTCGTAGCTTGGCGGACAAATACAACAGAACCATTTGGCCCAGGAATAGCACCCCTTATCATAGCGATATTTTTTTCTTGATCTATTTGAATAATTTCGAGATTTTGCACCGTCACCCATTCATGACCATACTGACCTGGCAGCTTCGTATTTTTCCAAACTTTGCCTGGATCTTGGCATTGACCTATTGAGCCTGGGGCACGATGAGACAGTGAGTTCCCATGAGAAGCGTCTTGCGAACTGAAATTATGACGTTTAATAACACCTTGGAAGCCAAAGCCCTTTGTGCGTGATTGAACATCCACATATTCGACATCTGCAAAAACACCCACATTTCTTTTATCACCGAGCTTACCATCATATGCTTTTTCAAGTCTGAATTCTTTCAACAACTTCAGTGGGGGCAAACCGTTCTTTTTTAGATGCCCTGATTGAGCCTTAGTCATCTTTTTCTTGACTAACTTGGTAGCTAATTGAACAGCATTATATCCAGAGTTTTCTGTTGTTTTAATACCTGAGACATGGTTGTCTTCAAATAAGACAACTGTCACAGGAATAGACTCACCGCTCTCAATAAAGCGTCTCGTCATCCCAATTTTTTCACCAATTAAGTAGGCCATAATATCACCTTATGCCAGATCATCAACACTGATTTGTATGTTGACACCTGAAGCTAAATTTAACTTCATGAGCGCATCGACAGTAGCTGGGTCTGGTGACAATATGTCTACCAAGCGGCTGTGTACTCTCATTTCGTACTGGTCACGAGCTTTCTTATTCACATGAGGTGAAATCAAAATCGTAAACTTCTTAATGCGTGTTGGAAGAGGAACTGGTCCTTGAATTCGCGCACCTGTTCTTCTTGCAGTTTCTACAATTTCTGTTGTAGCCCTATCGATCGAACGATGGTCATATGACTTAAGTCTTATGCGTATTCGCTGATTTTCAGTTGCCATAGTATATCCCCTGTTTTATCTATTGTAAAGCTCTATTCAATAATCTCTGTTACAACACCGGCACCTACTGTACGACCACCTTCACGAATTGCAAAACGCAAGCCATCCGTCATCGCAATCGGCGCAATCAGCTCTACTGTCATTGTGATGTTATCTCCTGGCATAACCATCTTAACACCTTCTGGCAGTATCACTTCTCCTGTTACGTCTGTTGTTCTAAAATAAAACTGTGGACGGTAACCTTGCAAGAATGGCGTATGACGCCCTCCTTCTTCTTTACTCATCACATATACTTCTGCTTTAAACTTGGTATGCGGCGTAATGCTTCCTGGCTTCGCTAAAACCTGACCTCTTTCTATGTCTGTTCGCTTAAGCCCACGCAGCAATACTCCGACGTTATCTCCTGCTTGACCTTGATCGAGCAGCTTTCTAAACATCTCTACACCTGTGCATGTGGTTTTTTGATTTTCTCTGATTCCGACGATCTCCACTTCATCACCCACATTCACGATTCCTGTCTCAATCCTTCCTGTCGCGACTGTTCCACGACCGGATATTGAAAACACATCTTCAACTGGCATCAAGAATGGCTTCTCTGTTTCACGCTTTGGAATTTCAAAGTAATCATCCATCGCTTGCAGCAAGCTTGTGATTGATCCACGACCCATCTCACTTTCTTCACCTTCCATTGCTTTCAAGGCTGATCCTCTCACTATTGGAATATCATCTCCTGGGAACTCATACTGTGACAACAGCTCTCTCACTTCCATTTCAACCAGATCCAATAACTCTTCATCATCAACCATGTCGCACTTATTCAGGAACACTACCATCTTTGGCACACCAACTTGACGCGCCAATACAATATGCTCTCGCGTCTGTGGCATGGGGCCGTCTGCTGCTGATACAACCAATATAGCTCCATCCATCTGCGCTGCACCTGTAATCATGTTCTTCACATAATCCGCATGTCCTGGGCAATCCACGTGTGCGTAGTGCCTGTTGCCGCTCTCGTACTCCACATGCGATGTACTAATAGTAATACCACGTGCTTTTTCCTCTGGCGCTTTGTCAATACTGTCAAAACTTTCACCCGCTATCGCTGATGACAATGTTGTTTTACCATGATCGACGTGACCGATGGTTCCCACATTCATGTGGGGCTTATTTCTTTCGAATTTCTCTGCCATAATTATTTACCTCACGTTAGTTATTTAGTTCGACCATCAACTATCTCTTGGGAGATAGTTGATGGACACTCTGCATACTTTAAGAATTCCATACTATAGGATGCTCGACCTTGACTCATTGAACGCATATCTGTTGCATAGCCAAACATTTCAGACAATGGCACTTCTGCACGAATAACCTTGCCTGTAGGGCTCTCATCCATTCCCTGCATAATGCCTCTTCGTCTATTAAGATCACCTACCACATCACCCATATATTCATCAGGCGTCACAACTTCTACTTTCATGATTGGCTCTAGTAAAAAGGCGCTTGCTTTTTTAGCCCCATCTTTAAATGCGATCGATGCTGCAAGCTTAAATGCCAACTCACTTGAATCAACATCATGGAATGAACCGTCATATACTGTGACTTTAACATCAACGAGTGGGTAATTAGCTACCACACCATTTTCAGCTTGCTCTCTAACGCCTTTTTCAATAGCTGGGATATATTCTTTTGGAATGACCCCACCCACAATTTTATTAACAAACTGTATGCCATCACCTTGCTCGAGGGGCTCAAGCTTGAGCCAAACATGCCCATACTGGCCACGACCACCTGACTGACGAACAAACTTTCCTTCTATCTCTGTAGCCTGCTTAATAGTCTCACGATACGCTACTTGAGGCTTACCGACACTAATATCCACAAAAAAATCGCGTTTCAAACGATCAACAATGACTTCAAGGTGAAGCTCACCCATTCCAGAAATAATAGTCTGACCAGATTCTTCATCCGTTCTTACTCTGAATGAAGGATCTTCCTTGGCTAATTTGCCTAGGCTTACTGACAACTTCTCGTAATCTGTTTTTGTTTTAGGCTCAACTGCAACCGAAATAACTGGATCAGGACAGTCAATTTGCTCAAGAACAATAACTTTGCCTTCATCGCATAGAGTATCTCCTGTGGTCACTAGCTTCAATCCCACAGCAGCAGCAATATCTCCAGCACGCACTTCTTTGATTTCTTCTCTTTTATCTGAGTGCATCTGCACCAATCGGCCTACACGCTCTTTTTTTCCTTTCACAGGATTAAATACACCTGAACCTGCTTTCAGTACGCCAGAATATACGCGAATATATGTCAGGGTTCCTACAAATGGATCCGTTGTAATTTTAAATGCTAATGCAGAAAAAGGCTCGCTCACATCAGCTTTACGTATTTCTTCTTTGCCATGGACATCGCCTGTTACAGACGGTATATCAAGGGGAGATGGCAACAACTCAATAACAGCATCTAATACTGATTGAACACCTTTATTTTTAAAAGCACTGCCACAAAACATAGGGATAATTTCATTGGCAATTGTTCTATCTCTGATTGCAGATTTAATGTCTTCTTCTGACAAATCACCTTGCTCAAGATATTTATCCATTAGCTCCATAGAGTTCTCAGCAGCAGCTTCAAGAAGCTGATCTCTGTATTCATTTGCTTGATCTAAACATGACTCCGGTATATTTTGAATATCAAAAGTCATTCCCATGTCAGCTTCATTGTAAAATATCGCCTTCATTTTTACTAGATCAATGATTCCAGAAAACCCTTCTTCGCGCCCAATAGGCAGCTGCATAACAACAGGTTGTGCGCCCAACCGTTCCTTGACTTGATTCACAACTCTCAAAAAATCTGCACCGGCACGATCCATCTTGTTAACAAAACCGATACGCGGCACTTTGTATTTGTTTGCTTGACGCCAGACAGTCTCACTCTGAGGCTCTACACCGCCTACAGCACAAAAGACTACAAGAGCCCCATCCAATACACGCAATGATCTTTCTACTTCAATGGTAAAATCAACGTGTCCAGGCGTATCAATAATATTGATGCGGTGTTCAGAAAACTGTTTCTGGGAACCAGCCCAATGACATGCAGTAGCTGCAGACTGGATAGTAATTCCTCTCTCTTGCTCTTGCTGCATAGAATCCATGATAGCTGTTCCATCATGAACTTCACCAATCTTGTGGGTCCTACCCGTATAATAAAGTATACGTTCAGTAGTAGTGGTCTTTCCTGCGTCAACATGCGCAGATATACCGATATTTCTGTATAAATTAAGAGGAGTCACTGACATAATTATATTCCCAATATTGCGCTATGAAGCCTTGCGTATATTTGCAAATACTTTGTTAGCATCTGCCATGCGCTTCATTTGTATCTTAGATTGCCAGCTTTGGCCACGTGAGTAACTGATATCCACTAATTCATTAGCCAACTTCTCAGCCATTGACTTCTCTTTACGAGCTCTTGCTGCTGAAATAATCCAGCGAAGTGCTAAGGTTGTTCCTCTCGCCTTATCAGCAAAAACTGGAACTTGGTAGTTGGCACCACCAATACGTCTTGATTTGACTTCCAACTCTGGCTGCACTTGAGCAATAAGAAAGTGCATTGTCGACAATATAAGTTCCTGCTTGTCTCTTGTATTGACTTCTTTTTCTCTGAAATGTTTTTTAAGATCTTCTGACTGATGGCATCGGCTAATCGCCTGATCCATAGCTTCATACACAATTTTACTTGCCAAAGACTTTTTGCCACACTTCATGATCATATTAATCATAAGAGAAATAGTGAGATCATTATATTTCTCATCTGGCTTTCTATGTATATGCTTTGACTTCTGTACAACTTTTCTACTCATGATATAATTTCCTTCGGTTACTTATCAGTCTTCTTAATACGCTTAGCACCATACTTTGAGCGACCTTGCCTACGTCCTTCAACGCCAGTCGTATCAAGTGTGCCTCTAACTACCTGCATGCGCACACCAGGCAAATCTGGTCGGCGTCCGCCTCTGACCAATACAGATGAATGCTCTTGCAAACTATTTCCTTCTCCCGGAATATGCGCCGTAATTTCATATGCCTTTCTTCCCGTTGTGCGTACACGAGCCACAGGGCGTTTAGCAGAATTAGGCTTCTTTGGCGATATGACTTTGACCTGTAAGACCACTCCACGCTTTTGCGGACATCCCTGAAGCGCAGGAACATTTACTTTTTTTGGCTTACGTCGCCTTGGCTGACGTATTAATTGGTTTGTTGTAGGCATAAAATTCCTATGTTTAATTATCTTAAAACGTTCACTATGATAGTTGATGAGGTGATTGTCTGTCAAGAACTAATTTCACCATCTCCTCTTAATCCAACGCTATCATTCGATAAACGTTCTTGTTCTTCGAACAACTGAGAAATTTCATCTTCAGGCTGCACATTATTAACTGCTTGCTGATATTTCTGAAAACCAGTTCCTGCAGGGATTAAGCGCCCAACAATCACATTCTCTTTCAAACCACACAATTGATCAACACGTCCAACAGCTGCCGATTCAGTCAAGACCCTTGTCGTCTCTTGGAACGATGCAGCAGATATCCACGAATCAGTTGAAAGCGAAGACTTAGTGATTCCTTGAAGCTCAAGATCAAACTGTGCTGGTCTCTGACCTTCTGCCTCATCAATCGCCCTATTGACCTTGCGCATTCTTGCTTGATCAACTAAGTCACCGACTACGAAGTCAGTGCTTCCTGAGTCAGTCACACGTACCTTTCTAAGCATCTGCTTAACAATTAATTCAATATGCTTATCATTAATCTTTACACCCTGTAGGCGATAGACATCTTGAATCTCATCAATAAAGTAACGTGATAATTCATTGACCCCACGTAACCGAAGAATATTATGTGGATCTGTAGCTCCATCAGAAACTATTTCACCTTTTTCAATACTTTCCCCTTCAAAAACAGAGACAGTACGCCATTTTGGTATCAATTCATGGTGAATGTCTCCATTCCTTCCAGTGATAACCAAGCGACGTTTGTCTTTCGTATCACGACCAAAGCTAATAATTCCGCTTATTTCTGCATGAATGGCAGCATCTTTAGGCCTTCGAGCTTCAACAAGATCGGCAACACGTGGCAAACCACCTACGATATCTCTTGTCTTTCCACTTTCTTTTGGAATACGAGCAATGACATCACCTATGCCGACATTTGATTTGTCAGTCAAATTCGTTACAGATCCAGGCGACAAGAAATAGTTAGCTGGAACATTAGTTCCAGGCAAGTTTACTGCCTCACCACTCTCATCAAGCAACCTGATAAGAGGACGATTTTTCCCTGATTTCTGCTCTGTATTAAGGACAGTGATACTTGATAGCCCCGTAATCTCGTCTGTTTGATGAGATATAGTTATCCCATCAATAAAGTCTGTGAACTCAATTTGCCCAGCGCCTTCTGCAATGATCGGATGAGTATAGGGATCCCATTCAGAAATTGTCGTCCCTTTCTCAACACAAGCATCATTCTCAAAAAGAATACTTGCACCATAGGGAACCTTGTATCTTTCAACTTCACGCCCACCTTCTTCAACAATAGACGCAAAACCTGAACGAGAAACAGCAATTAAGTAGCCTGTCTTATGGTGTTTAACACTTTTAATATTAATAAGCCTGAGACGCCCTGCGTTACGTGTTTTAATATTGTTTTCAGCAGATACACGTGATGCGGCACCACCAATATGGAAAGTACGCATAGTCAACTGTGTACCTGGCTCACCAATTGATTGTGCTGCAATAACACCCACTGCTTCACCTAGATTAACCAATGAGCCTTGCGATAGATCACGACCATAGCATAATGAACAGACGCCTTTCTCAGACACACATGTAATCACTGAACGCACGCACACTGAATCAATTCCACTCTTTTCAATCTCATCAACGTGCTCACCTGTGAGGTATGTGCCACTTGCTAAGGTTGATTCATCTGACAAAACGATATCTTGCCCTAAAACACGACCAAGTATGCGTTCTCTCAGAGTTTCTACAATCTCTCCGCCTTCAATATGAGGCTTCATTGTCACTCCACTCACAGTACCACAATCATGCTCAGTAATAACTACATCTTGTGCTACATCCACTAATCTTCGAGTCAAATAACCTGAGTTAGCAGTTTTTAATGCCGTATCTGCAAGACCCTTACGGGCTCCATGAGTTGATATGAAATATTGATCAACTGGCAGTCCTTCTTTGAAATTATGAGTCACTGGCGTCTCGATAATACTCCCATCAGGCTTTGTCATCAAACCACGCATACCTGCTAATTGTCTTATCTGTGCTGCAGAACCCCGAGCCCCAGAATCCGCCATCATAAAGATAGGATTAAATGATGGCTGATCAACCTCTTTGCCATCTATTTTCACTGTATCAATAGATATATCTTTCATCATAGCTTTAGCTACTAGCTCATTAGTGTGTGCCCAACGATCCACAACTTTACTATAACGTTCACCGTCTGTAAGAAGACCTGTCTCATATTGACTCTGTATTTCTTTAACATGCGCTTCAGCCTCTTTAATAATCCTCTCTTTAGAAGCGGGCGTTGTTAAGTCATTAATCCCGACTGAAACACCTGAACACGTCGCAAAGCGAAAGCCAAGATACATCAGCTTGTCGGTAAATATAACGGAACATTTCATACCAAGCTTGCTATAGCAGTCATGGACCAGACTTGAAATGTCTTTTTTATTCAATACCTTATTGATTTGATCGAAGTTCATCTCTTTGGGCACAATATCCCACAGCAGTACTCTACCAGGTGTAGTATCTACTACACGTGTACGGGACTCATCAACATTGGCTTCGTATAAATCACTAATTCGGACTTTAACATGAGAGTGCAAGTCAACGACTCCACTTTCTAAAGCTCTGTCTATCTCAGCCACATCAGCAAAAATCATCCCTTGACCACGTCCGTTCAAACGATCTCTGGTTAAGTAATAAACACCTAAAACAATATCTTGAGTGGGGACAATGACTGGCTCACCATTGGCCGCAGAGAGTATGTTATTAGAAGACATCATGAGGCATCTTGCTTCAAGCTGTGCCTCAAGAGAAAGTGGCACATGAACAGACATGGTATCACCATCAAAATCAGCATTAAATGAAGCACAAACTAACGGATGCAACCGAATGGCTAACCCTTCTATCAAAACGGGCTCAAATGCCTGAATTCCAAGACGGTGAAGCGTCGGCGCTCTATTAAGCATAACGGGATATTGGTAGATAACCTCTTCCAACATATCCCATACAATAGGCTCTTCTCGTTCAACCATTTTTTTAGCTGCTTTGACTGTAGAAGATAGGCCTTGACGTTGTAATCGACCTAGTATGAATGGCTTAAAAAGCTCTAGAGCCATTTTTTTAGGAATACCACACTGATGCAGCTTTAGTGTGGGACCAACCACAATAACGCTACGTCCAGAATAGTCAACACGTTTACCCAATAAATTCTGCCTAAATCGACCACTTTTACCTTTGATACGCCCTGATAGAGATTCCAATGCTCGCTTACTATTAGGGCTAGTGATTGCTCTCCCTCGACGACCATTGTCAAACAGCGCGTCGACAGATTCTTGCAACATACGCATTTCATTGCGAATAATAATATCGGGTGCGCCTAGGTCCAACAAACGACTTAAGCGATTATTTCTATTTATCACTCGTCGGTATAAATCATTGAGATCTGAGGTTGCGAAACGACCTCCATCAAGTGGTACTAGCGGACGTAAATCAGGCGGGAGAACAGGTAAGACTGTTAAAATTAACCATTCTGCTTTGTTTCCTGATTGTCGAAATCCTTCAAGAAAGCTGAGCCGCTTTCTTAGTTTAGCAATTTTAGCTTCTGATTGTGATACTGCTAACTCATCTTTGATGAGCTCTATCTCTTTCTCAAGATCAAGATCTTTAAGTATTGCTCTAAGAGCTTCTGCACCTATCCCAGCCTTAAAATCATTGCCATATTTTTCGAGCATTTCATAGTACTCATCCTCAGAAAGTAACTGACATTTCTCTAAGTCTGTTAGACCCGGATCAGTCACCATATAGCTCTCAAAATAAAGAACTCTCTCAATATGTTTAAGTGTCATATTCAGTAATAAGCCAAGTCGCGATGGCAAGGACTTAAGGAACCAGATATGAGCGACAGGGGCAGCTAATTCGATATGCCCTATTCGTTCACGGCGTACTTTAGACGAAGTCACTTCAACGCCGCATTTTTCACACACCACCCCTCTGTGCTTTAGCCTCTTATACTTCCCACACAAACACTCAAAGTCTTTGATAGGGCCGAATATCTCTGCACAAAATAGTCCACCCCTCTCTGGCTTATAATGCCTGTAGTTGATAGTCTCTGAACGTTCAACTTTACCTGAGCTCTGAGACAATATAACATCCGAAGATAAGACCTTGAGGCGTATCTGGTTCACTTGCTGGAGAGTCAATGATTGACGTCCACCGTGCCGACTAAATTCTGTTGAAAATAGATCTTGATTTGACAAAACTAACCCCCCTAGCTATCTGTAGATTCATTGAGTTCAACGTTGATCCCCAATGCCATGATTTCTTTTGTTAACACATTAAATGACTCTGGAATACCACAATCAAGCTTGTATGTACCATCGACGATACTCTTGTACATTTGTGTACGTCCTGATACATCATCAGATTTAACAGTCAACATTTCTTGTAAAGTAAATGCTGCACCGTATGCTTGCAATGCCCACACTTCCATTTCACCGAACCTTTGTCCACCGAACTGAGCTTTACCACCGAGTGGTTGTTGAGTAACCAAACTGTACGATCCTGTAGAACGCGCATGCATCTTATCAACGATCAGATGGTTGAGTTTAATCATGTACATATAACCCACTGTCACTGTTTGATCAAACACCCTTCCTGTTCGGCCATCTATCAGCTTAGTCTGCGCACTTTCGGGTAGCCCAGCTGTCTTAAGAAGTTTCTTGATTTGCTTTTCAGAAGCCCCATCAAAAACTGGCGTTGCAGTTGGCACACCATGACTTAAATGCTCGGCCACCTCAGTAATCTGTGTATCAGTTAGTTTTTCAAACTGTTGAGCTCCAATAGACCCTTGATCATAAATCTCCTTTATGCACTGACGAACCTTAGTCACATCACCTGCTACACGCAACTTATCGATCTTCATTCCCAAAGCTTTAGCAGCCCAACCCAGATGCGTTTCAAGGATTTGCCCCACATTCATTCGTGAAGGCACCCCAAGAGGATTTAGGATAATGTCAACAGGCGTTCCATCTTCTAGATAAGGCATGTCTTCAACTGGCACTACAATCGACACAACACCCTTATTCCCATGGCGTCCAGCCATTTTATCGCCCGGCTGAAGCTTGTGTTTAGTTGCAATAAACACCTTGATAACCTTAATCACGCCTGGTGACAACTCATCGCCTGATTCTATCAGGTTTGATCGTCTCTGCATGTCTTGGGAAAATCTTTCCTCTAGCTTCTCAATCTCTTGTTTATAATCATGAAGCTTCCTCTCTAACTCAATATCTTTGACGCCAAGAGAAAGTACATCTTCGACTGACAACATACTCCACTCTGCTGCGCTCAGCACTCTCGCTTTTCGCGCACCCGCAACAACTACTTCAGTATTTTTCAATATTTTTGAAAGATCATCCAGCACCGCTGACTTTTTGAAATTCAAGCGCTCTTGTATATCTTTACGTGATCGTTCTATATGCTCTCTTTCAATTGACTTTGAACGCTCATCTTTAATGACACCATCTCGTGTAAATACTTGAACATCAATGACTGTCCCTTTCGTTCCTGGAGGAACTCTCAATGATGAGTCTTTCACATCAGAGGCTTTCTCCCCAAAAATTGCACGTAAAAGTTTCTCCTCGGGAGTCAGTTGAGACTCACCCTTAGGGGTGACTTTCCCTACTAGGATATCCCCTGGCCCTACTTCAGCACCTACATATGCTATTCCTGAATCATCAAGCTTTGCTAAAGAATTTTCACCTATATTTGGAATATCTGCAGTAATTTCTTCAGATCCAAGTTTTGTATCTCGAGCAATGCAATTAAATTCGTGAATATGAATTGAAGTAAAGCGGTCTTCCTGTACAACCCTCTCAGAAATAATAATAGAATCTTCATAGTTATATCCGTTCCACGACATAAATGCTACGAGCATATTTTGCCCCAACGAGAGCTCTCCAAGATCCGTCGAAGGTCCATCTGCAAGCACTGTTCCTTTAATGACATAGTCACCTTCTTTCACTACTGGTCGTTGGTTGATGCAGGTGTTTTGGTTAGACCGCGTAAACTTGATCAGTTCATAAATATCAATATCTGCTTCTTGATTTTTCTTCATGTCACGCTTCACAACAATTCTCATGGATGATACTTCTATCACCACACCATCGAATTTTGCTACTGTAGATATACCTGAATCTGAAGCAACAACTCTTTCCATGCCTGTGCCAACAAATGGTTTTTCTGGCACAATAACCGGAACAGCTTGACGCTGCATATTTGAGCCCATCAATGCGCGGTTGGCATCATCATGCTCAAGAAACGGAATAAGCGAAGCTGCCACAGAAACAAGCTGTTTCGGTGACACATCGACATAATCAAGTTGCTTAGGATCAGTCATCGTGAATTCTTGCTGATACCGGCATGTCACCAAATCCCCTTCAATCTGATTTTTTGAATCCATTTTAAGATTTGCAGGTGAAATTTTATACTGACCTTCTTCAATAGCCGACAAGTACTCTACCTGATTAGTTAATTTACCATCTTTGACTTTTCTATACGGTGAGATAAGAAAGCCGTACTCATTTAATTTGGTAAAACATGCTAATGAATTGATCAATCCAATGTTCGGTCCTTCAGGCGTCTCAATTGGGCACAAGCGGCCATAATGAGTATGATGAACATCACGTACTTCAAATCCTGCACGATCTCTTTGCAAGCCACCTGGTCCAAGTGCTGAAATTCGTCTTTTGTGAGCAAGTTCCGACAGTGGATTATTTTGCTCCATAAATTGCGATAGCTGACCTGAACAGAAAAACTCTCTCCATGCAGCAACTATTGGTTTTGAATTGATGACATCCTGTGGCATCAATGTATCGGATTCAGGGTGATTTAATCTGTCTTTTGATGCGCGTTCAATACGTGCTAAAGCAACTCGCAGCTGGTTTTCAGCCATTTCTCCCACACATCGAATCCTTCTGTTACCCAGATTGTCGATATCGTCAATATCACCACGTCCATCTTTGATAGACACAAGATGCTTGATCAATGCTAGAAGATCATTATGAGTGAGGACATGGGTATCTTTATCAATATCCAAACCAAGGGTTGTATTAAGTTTCATGCGGCCAACAGCTGACAAATCATAACGGTCTTTTTCAAAGAACATATTATGGAATAACTGTGCTGCAGACTCCTCCCCTACTGGCTCACCTGGGCGTATTACACGGTAAATTTCTATCAGTGCATCTTTTCTACTACTTGTGCTGTCTAGACGCAACGTCTGAGACATATAGTCCCCATAGTCAAGACCATTTGTGTAAATAATCTCTAGATTCTCATCGCCTTTCTCTCTGATTTCATCGATCATAGATTGATCAATAAGTGCATTAACTGGATAAATTTCTTCACCTGTTTTTCTATCTACCAAAGGTTTCGCTAGAGATTTTCCAAAAATATAATCATAAGGAATCTGGATTTCTTTGACTTTTTCTTTTTCCAGCTTCTTAACATGGGCGAGGGTAATTCGGCGCCCTTCTTGCACTATAACTTTACCCTTACTGTCTGAGATACTCTGTAAGGCAATCTCTCCTTTTAAGCGGCTAGGTATAAGCTTGAGGGTTAAAGAGTCGCTTTTGACTGACACACTATCAGTTTCAAAAAAATGATCTATAATGTCTTGATTTGACAACCCAATGGCTTTAAGCACAACAGTTACAGGCAGCTTTCTTCGACGATCTATGCGCACAAAAATATTGTTCTTACTGTCAAACTCGAAATCCATCCAAGCTCCACGGTAAGGGATCAGCCTTGCTGAGTACAAGATTTTTCCTTGAAGAGTTCTCCCCCGGTCATGTTCAAAAAAAGCACCAGGAGAACGATGAAGTTGAGAAACGACAACACGCTCTGTGCCATTAATGATGAAACTGCCATTATCCGTCATTAAAGGCAGGTCACCCATATACACATCTTGGGTTTTCCTTTCTTTAATTTTTGTCATTTTTCCATCACTATCCTTATCATAGATAGTGATTGATAGCTTTGCCCTTAACGTCGCTCCATAAGTCACACCCCGAACACGGCACTCATGAACACCAAAGACTGTTGGCTGCATCGTGTAACCGTGGTAATCAACTTCTATATGGCCCAAAGAGCTTTTCATAGGGAAAGATGACTTAAAAGCAGCGTGCAGTCCCTGGTCTTTTAGACAATTTACTTTCACTCCAGCTTGGCAAAAAGCATCATATGAATCCAGTTGTGTTTGGATTAAATTAGGAACCTGAACTGCATCAACTTGATGGCCAAGATTTAGTCTCGGCCTTTTCATCTCGTTGGTAAAGGATTGCTTGGAACTTGACATTATAGAGCCACCTCATCGACTGATATTTAGAGCACAACAAAGCACATACAAAAATATGCATGAGCCCATGTTGTTGTTGAATAGATTATTTAATCTCAACTGAACCGCCTGCTTCTTCAATTTCTGCTTTAAATTTATTAGCATCTTCTTTTGAAACAGACTCTTTCAGAGGAGCAGGTGCACCCTCAACAAGGTCTTTAGCTTCTTTCAAACCTAAACCTGTGATTGAACGAACAGTTTTAATCACATTGATTTTCTTCTCACCAAATCCTGTTAAAATAACATCAAATTCAGTTTTCTCTTCAGCGGCAGCACTTTCGCCTGCACTACCACGGGCAGCAGCAACAGGTGCAGCAGCTGAGACACCGAACTTGTCTTCCATGGCTTTAACTAAATCACAGATCTCCAAGACTGTCATTTCCTCGACAGACTTTAAAATTGTTTCTACTTTGTTAGACACGTTTCTTTCTCCTACTTCAATTAAGTTGTTTGTTTTTGCTCAGCAACGGCATTTAATACACGCACCAAGCCTCCGTAAGTTTGTTGCATAGCACATGCGAGCGAACGTGCAGGCGCTTGCATAACAGACATGAGCAATTGAATTGCTTCAAGTTTGTTCGGCAATGCAGCCACACGATTCAACTCACTAGCAGCAAGCTTACCTGCTCCCAATGAAATAGCCTTGACTATCAGCTTGTCATGAGCAATTTTCTTAATGACTTTAGCTGCATCACCTGGTGATTCACTGGAAAACATAAGGATTGCTGGACCTACAAGTTCATCATTCAATGATTCGAACTTGGAGTCACTAAAGACTCTTTTGGTCAGCCTATTTTTACTTGTCTTGACAATCACATTGGCTCCTCGTGCAGCTTTGCGTAAGTGAGCTGAATCAGGGCTAGACAATCCCTGATTTTCAACAATCACGACACTCAGTGAGTTATTCACTACATCTGCGACGTGTGTGACGTACATTTTCTTTTGCGATAGACTCATTGGCATAGTAATATCTCCTCTAACCTTCTTGCCCGATACTCTTGAGATCGACCTCGAGACCTACACCCATTGTTGATGACAGGGTAAGTTTCTTTAAATATTGACCTTTAGCTTGGGCTGGCTTTAAACGATTAATGTCACTCATCAATTGCTTACAATTTTCCGCCAGATGTTCTACTGAAAAGCTTTTTCGACCGATTGATGTATGAATGATTGCTGCTTTATCGAGTCTGAATCCAGCCTGTCCTTTCTTTGCGCCCACAACTGCCTCAGCAACATGCTTGGTAACTGTGCCCATTTTCGGATTTGGCATCAAGCCTTTTGGACCGAGTATTTTAGCCAGTGGTGCAATGATTTTCATCATATCAGGCGTAGCGATAACAACGTTCACATCGATTGGCCCTTTTTTCATTTCATCGCAAAGATTTTCCGCACCGACAAGATCAGCGCCAGCTTCTTTTGCTGCCTTAGCATCATCACCTTCAGCAAAAACTGCTACTTTGACAGTACGGCCTTGCCCAAATGGAAGCTGTGACACTCCTCTGACTGTGTGCTTTCTTGGATCAACACCCAATTGCAAAGCAACATCAATGCTTTCATCAAACTTCACTTTTGGTGCTTTCTGTAGCTCACTGACTGCTTTGTTAAAATCATAGACCTTTGCAGTGTCAGTAGACTCTACAATTTGCTTCATTCTTTTACTCATTCATATCTCCAGATTCGTATGTATCAATTGTGACACCCATACTTTTTGCTGTCCCTGCGACTGTATTCACAGCAGCAAACATATTTGACGCTGACAAATCAGGCATTTTCATTTTGGCAATATCAACCATTTGATCTACGGTAAGATGCCCTGCTGCGGCATCTTTTTGAGGGCTTGTAGAGCCTTTCTGAAGCCCTAGCGCCTTTTTAATAAGATTGGACATGGTTGGTTCTTTAATGATCGCATGAAAGCTCCTATCCTTGAATACATAAATAGTCACTGGCAAAACATACCCCATCTTTGACTGGCTTTCAGCATTGAATTGCTTACAGAACTCCATCATATTAACCCCATGAGGGCCAAGTGCTGGTGCAATTGGAGGACCTGGATTTGCTTTTCCAGCCTCAATTTCCAACCTAACAGTTGCGATAATCACTTTTTTTGGTATTGCCTTTGACATACTTTTAACTCCTAACCATTCTCTTTTTCAACTTGGCTAAACTCAAGCTCTACTGGAGTTGATCGACCGAATATAAAGACTGAAACAACTAAACGTTGTTTCTCCATATTAACGTCTTTTACAACACCATTAAAATCTGCAAATGGGCCGTCAGTTACTCGCACCATTTCCCCTGGCATGTACAATGTCTTAGGCTTAGGCTGATCTTCTGCAGACTCCATGCGATTTAATATTTTATTGACCTCATGCTCAGGAAGTGGCTTTGCTTTAAGGCCACCTATAAACCCCAATATATGAGGAACACTTTTAATAAGCTGCCACACATCATCATTCATGTTGACTTGCACAAGCATATAACCTGGAAAAAAACGACGCTGACTGGTTTTCCTTTGACCCGCCTTTAATTCTACAACCTCTTCGGTAGGAACCAAGATTTCGCCAAAAGAGTCCTCCATTTTTGCGATGGATATCTGATTCCTCAGCAATAACATTGCTTTATTCTCGCGCCCACTGGCTGCACGAACAACATACCATCTCATTTCACTTTGCTCAGCAGTCATTTCTTAAAACTCATTTAATTAACAGTCGAAACAACCAGCTAAGTAAATTGTCAAAAAGTGACAGTGCGATAGACACACATATCACTACAATGGCAACAACGATAGTTAGTTGAGTTGTTTCAGATCTAGACGTCCAGTGAATCTTCATCCACTCCCGATACGATGCTTTCACATAAGATAAAAAAGGTTTCGCATGCGATGTCAGTGCAAACATGACCAATGACACAGCTAAAGCGATGATCCAGCCATACATAGACTCTTGATGACCCCAATGCAATACACGAGGAAAAATCGCAGCTGCAAACACTGCCGCTGCAATACACCAGCTTAGAATGCGATCAATAAATGATCTTATTACCATGTTATTTTACCTATCTTTAGTTTAGTATGGCAGGCCAGGAGGGAATCGAACCCACAACCTGCGGTTTTGGAGACCGCTGCTCTGCCAATTGAGCTACTGGCCTATACTGTAATACGCAAATATGCAATGTGCAACAAAAAAATGAATTTATTTTACTATTCAATGATCTCTGTTACAACACCGGCACCCACTGTACGACCACCTTCACGAATTGCAAAACGCAATCCATCTGTCATCGCAATCGGCGCAATCAGCTCTACTGTCATTGTGATGTTATCTCCTGGCATAACCATCTTAACACCTTCTGGCAGTATCACTTCTCCTGTTACGTCTGTTGTTCTAAAATAAAACTGTGGACGGTAACCTTGCAAGAATGGCGTATGACGCCCTCCTTCTTCTTTACTCATCACATATACTTCTGCTTTAAACTTGGTATGCGGCGTAATGCTTCCTGGCTTCGCTAAAACCTGACCTCTTTCTATGTCTGTTCGCTTAAGCCCACGCAGCAATACTCCGACGTTATCTCCTGCTTGACCTTGATCGAGCAGCTTTCTAAACATCTCTACACCTGTGCATGTGGTTTTTTGATTTTCTCTGATTCCGACGATCTCCACTTCATCACCCACATTCACGATTCCTGTCTCAATCCTTCCTGTCGCGACTGTTCCACGACCGGATATTGAAAACACATCTTCAACTGGCATCAAGAATGGCTTCTCTGTTTCACGCTTTGGAATTTCAAAGTAATCATCCATCGCTTGCAGCAAGCTTGTGATTGATCCACGACCCATCTCACTTTCTTCACCTTCCATTGCTTTCAAGGCTGATCCTCTCACTATTGGAATATCATCTCCTGGGAACTCATACTGTGACAACAGCTCTCTCACTTCCATTTCAACCAGATCCAATAACTCTTCATCATCAACCATGTCGCACTTATTCAGGAACACTACCATCTTTGGCACACCAACTTGACGCGCCAATACAATATGCTCTCGCGTCTGTGGCATGGGGCCGTCTGCTGCTGATACAACCAATATAGCTCCATCCATCTGCGCTGCACCTGTAATCATGTTCTTCACATAATCCGCATGTCCTGGGCAATCCACGTGTGCGTAGTGCCTGTTGCCGCTCTCGTACTCCACATGCGATGTACTAATAGTAATACCACGTGCTTTTTCCTCTGGCGCTTTGTCAATACTGTCAAAACTTTCACCCGCTATCGCTGATGACAATGTTGTTTTACCATGATCGACGTGACCGATGGTTCCCACATTCATGTGAGGCTTATTTCTTTCAAATTTCTCTGCCATATTTATCCCCTAAAGGTTGATTCCTGTATGCCTTTATAGCCCACAACCGGATTTGAACCGGTGACCTCTTCCTTACCAAGGAAGTGCTCTACCGACTGAGCTATGTGGGCGCAGATCCATGCTGGAGCGGGTGATGGGAATCGAACCCACATCATCAGCTTGGAAGGCTGAGGTTCTACCATTGAACTACACCCGCATTTTTGGTGGGGGCAGGATTCGAACCTGCGAAGGCTGAGCCGTCAGATTTACAGTCTGATCCCTTTGACCGCTCGGGAACCCCACCAATATACACTGATGATACTGCTCGATAAACAAAGAATTGTCAAGAGCAAAACTTATATACTTCACAACACAAGAATCAATTGACGGGAAACGTTTCATTTCGCTTAGAACAAACACTCAAGTCTTGTTTGACAGAGAATACTGCACAATGACAAACCAACTTGTCGACCTCATCTTAAAAAGGAGCACTCGTCAAAAATTATGCCAATAAATAGAAATTTAGCTTATAAGTAGCTGTGATTCAATTATTTTTATTTTCCGAAGCCATGTCTATAAAAGCCTAATTCAATATTCTGCCGTTTGCAACTACTTGAACTGCTATCCTTTGTATACCCACCAGGGTGTTTAACACACTTAGCGTGACCTTTCAAATGCAAGAACTGATCAGAAGCCCGTCTCCATCATGGGTCGTTGTTTCTGACAGAAGCTAGCTCCTCTCTCACTCCGATGAACCCGGCAGTATGGGGCTTGAGATGGAGGATGCTTATAACAAGAATCTTTATAGACATATGTATGTGGTTTGCCAGCGGCTTTTGGACAATCCTTAAGTAAAACGCATCTTTTGTTATCCACATCATGATATACCTTTTGGTCATTTAATCGAGGGGGACAACTCAAAACACATGTCTTCTCACCATTTTTGTTAATGGACAGTTTTGGACATCCGCTTTTGCAAGAACCTGCATCATTGAACTCTGTGGAGGGGCACTTCATGACACATTTTTCTCTATCTAAACTGATCCTTTCAGGCTTACAAACACTGACACACTTCTTGCCCGTAGAATCAATAAATTTATTATCACAAGACTGCACACATTTATAACCATTTTGATAGAGCCCTTCAGGACAATTCTGTGCACACGTCTCACGACCTGAAGCCTTATACTGGAGTTTGGGTGGAGGACATGATCCTAAGCACTGCTTCCCAGTTTCTGGGTAATATTTGCATTGTGTTACACACTTTTTGATGCCTGGGCCAGCGCTCTTGTACAACCCCACCTGTGAGCAGTCGGAACATAGCTTCCTAGGCGCATCATAATATTTTCCACCAGAGCATTCCTTACTACAAATAGAGACACCATTTTTAGTGTACGCAATGTTTGGACTTGGGCATTGTCTTACGCACCGGCCATTATAGTCAAAGATCCCTTTTGCACAACTTTGTACACAACTCGCTCCATCTTCAGAAATCTTGTAACCTAACTGAGAACATTGTAAGCTTGACACACACTTTTTGATGCCTGAACCAACGTACTTGTACGCTCCTGTGCACTCACTGGAACATTTCTTTTTAGACGCATCATAATATTCTTCACCAGGGCATCGGTTATTACAAATAGCGACACCATTTTGAGTAGTGTACACAATGTTTGGACTTGGGCACTCTAATACGCAAGAATTCAAAGAGCCCGTGCTTCTTTTATCCCAATATGTGTTGTCTGGACAAGCACCATAGCAGACCCCCCGGAATGTATAACCATTAGCGCATGAGATGCATATATTTCCATGCTCTTGACGGTATTGATTATATTCAGAACAATTCTGTGCACACGTCTTACGACCTGAAGCATCCGTATAGATGACTTTGGGTGGAGTGCATGATCCTAAGCACTGATTTCCAATTTGCGGGTAATATTTACCTTGACAATTAGCAACACATGATTTGCCATCAAATGAAATATATTTAGGGCAGCTTGACACACAACTCACTCCATCTTCAGAAATCTTGTAACCTAACTGAGAACATTTTAAGCTTGATACACACTTTTTGATGCCTGAACCAACGTACTTGTACGCTCCTGTGCACTCACTGACACATTGCTTTTTAGACACATCATAATACTTTCCATCAGGGCATTCCTTACTACAAACAGAGCCACCATTTTCAGTGTACACAATATTTGGACTTGGGCACACTGGTGCGCAAAATTGCACAGAGCCAATGTGTCTTTGTTTGTACCAATATGTCTTTGCTGGACAAGCACCCCTATAGCAGGTCCCCTCGGATACATAACCATTATGACATGAGGTGCAGGTCTGTGCAGCCTGTCGGCTGTTAGGATCATGAGGGACACGGTATTGCCCTGTTGGGCAGTTCGGAACACAAACGTTTTTACCATCTGAGTTTTTATAAGTCACAAGTCTCTTATGACCCCCCGCTCTATTCCCAACAGTGGTGTCCGGGCAACTAGTCGTGTAACAAAGTCTCCCATAATAAAGGTCCTGATACTGGTATTCATTTGATTTATTGCAAGACACACAGTGATGTCTCTGATTAGCCATTACGCTCTGACCAGGGAAGCATTTCTGCACACACTCTTTTATATATTGCCCTAAAGACATACCGCTAATATAATAGGGGCTGTGCGATGGGCATTTTTTTTCACACGTATTTTGACATAATCCAGTCGTATGATTACATTTTCCAGGCACCACGTATCCATTGCATTCATTAATGCATACATGCTTATCACCGTCTATGTAGTGGCCAAGTCGACATCCTTCAACGCATTTTCCCTTTGATTTAACCCAATGACATTGGTCTTCAGGAATACAGGTCCAATTCCCAGTACCGGGACTTATCCATAGCAGATAGCCGTCAATGCACCCGCCAGGCTGATCCTTTTTTGGCACACAAACAGAATAATAGACGCTGGGATAAATCTCATTTTTGGATGGGAAAATTCCTGAGTCAAACAGTTTACTCACCCCACTCGCCCATAATCGTTCATATTTTCGATAGTCCCCACCACAGTCGTTAGGAATGCATGCCCACTCGCCCCCATCCACTTTCATTATCATATCACATGCTTGGCGAGATAGACACTTGTTTGAATTCTCAGAGGCTAATGGCCTCTTACAACTCCCCCCTGCACAGGATTCCGGAAATGTATCTACACCATCAACCCAACATATCTTACCCCAAGAAAACGGGGCCAGCAAACATAAACTCAATACTGCAATTAAAAACTTTTTAAACATGTCACTACTATCCTTGTAATCAAAAATACATTCATCACTTATCTAAAAGGGTAAATTAAATGGAGCAGC
>CAZMRQ010000009.1:0-38291 GCA_964568795.1 uncultured Gammaproteobacteria bacterium
CTCTGGCTCACGATCGAAATCCTCAAATTACACCTCGTACTGAGCAACCTGAGACTGATAGAAAAAGTAATATCCAAAAAATAGATTTGGCGCAGGCTGATTTAATAATGAAGGGTCCTGAGAAGACTGTTCGAACATTGACAGAAAAATTGACACAAAGATTGAAAGAAGCAAATAAATCAAAGGAAAAAGACACTCCTACAATGGGTGAAACCCCTGCAAAGAAAGGTCCTAAACTTCCAGGAAGGTAAAATGCCAAACAATCGACCCAGTGTCACAGATATGCTTAAGAGTCATCTTGATCCTCTTTCTGAGAGGAAAAAGCGAGCCAGAAAGACAGAAGAACTAGAACCCCCTTTGGTGGCTGAAGTTGATAAAGTGATAGGAAAGCTGAATAGTTTGAATAGGCAAGAGCGAGTATCGCCTGAAACTTTTAAATCAACAAATAACTTATTATCACAAATCAAAGGTATATTTGCTGCTTTAGCTGATGTTGAGTCTGCGGGAAGTGTTATTGAGAAGCACACAACGCAAGAAGACTTTATTGAATTAAAAAAATTGTTGGATTATACCATAATGGAACTAAGGAATTTAGTAATGCAGAAAGTATCGGGTGTTGGTGAAAAGTCAAATTTAGAATCGATATTGAACGAAATTGACTCAGAGATAGATAAGATAAGTGAAAGCGCAAAGCTTCATGAGGGCATTGCTATGGCTGCCACACTTGCGCTTAATGTTGCCTTAGTTGTTTTGACATGTGTTGTTATGGTTCTTGTGGTAGCTTGTAGGGGGTATGACCCTGAGTTACAGAATAATATTAGTAAGAAATATTTAGATTATTTAAGTCAGGGCCTTGACACAAAAGCCAGTGGTGATAACAATGAAAGTGTTAAAAAAATTAAAGAGCTAAATAACGATGTCAATACTCTTCATAAAGATCTGCTAGAAAACACTCAAAAAATAATGCTTGAACGGGATAAAAAGCCAGTTGATACATCTCCCACTGGTCTAATATCATGTCTGTTAGGATTTGTGCCTGACATTTTATTAGCAATAAACTCCGTATATAATGCGCCCACCTCCCCTCAAAATAAACAGTAAATCAGAGATGGTCATAGATTATTTCTGTATCACCGTATGATTAGCAAGGCATGAGTTTCTTTGTCCTCTTTGAAGGCTGATAATGTTCTTGTATAATAGATATTGAACCATATCAAAAACAGATTTTTGCCCACAATAGGGCCTTCTTTCTTATTATAGGAATCTTATTGATAGACAACAATGTGAGTCAAGTGAGATGAAATTTAAGGTTGTTGTGAATAAGGGCATAGATCTGCAAGTTAGCAGTATCGATCGATTTATGGGGCAAGGTGTTTAGATGAGACTGGGTAAAAAGTGCGGCAATATCTTTTAATGCAAAAAAAAGAGAATTGCCAAGAACATATAAAACACCCGTCCGCTTATTTTTTACAAGAGCTTATACCGCATAATGTCTCAGCTAGTTATCTTATGTATTGATGGTATATACGTGCAACGATACATTTATACAAAAAAGAGCAAGGGCTATTCGTTTCTTGTTTAAAGTACTGTATCTGCCTTAAATAGAGATTCGATACGGCGTTGCAATGAATAGGCAGATCATTCAGCATGACATAAGTATCCGAAAGCTTTATAGGCGTCGCATAACTTAGACAGTGATTGTTGACTCATTGCTGTTATGACAGATCTACTAAAGTTGTGTTCGTTTATTTGGCATCAATTATTTAATTTTCCCTTTCAAATACAGGGCATTTCTTCAATAAAATACCTTATATTCATATAGATATGATGATATTTGCTCTTAGGGCATTTATGTGTTAGATTGATGTATTGGTTGCGCTGCCAGATAATAATAACTTAGGCGCATAGTACTGTATATGAAAGGAGCTAATGTGAGATATAATACGAATGTGTATCATACTGAAAAAGTCGCTAAGATTGGTTGGATTATAGTTTTTGCTGCCTCAATTTTTTATTGCTTTGATGTGTTATTACGAGTTTCACCGAGTGTTATGGTGAATGATTTGCGTTTACACTATAATGCTTCCACTTTTGCAATTGGTAATTTAAGTGCTACATATTACTATGTATATGCCCCTATGCAGATTCCAGTTGGCTTGATGATGGATTACTTTGGTCCTAGACGTTTGCTTTGCTTTGCTGGGCTATGCTGCGCTTTAGGGATCTATTTATTTATGGCAACACCCTATATCTCATTGGCATATTTTGGACGATTCCTTGTAGGTTTTGGCTCATCATTTGCTTTTGTGGGTGTTATGAAACTCGCGTCTTTATGGTTGCCATCAAATCGTTTTGGATTTGTCGCAGGTATTACGATGGCCTTGGGGATGTGTGGTGCCGTCATGGGTGATTTGCTGTTGATGAAGCTTGTTGCTGCAGAAGGGTGGCGAGCGGCTTGTTTTCACGCGGCAATCATAGGGATTTTTATAACATTAATGATGATCTTGCTTGTTCGTGACAGTGATATAACTCATGAGATTACAGATAATGAGCCTCATAGTGCAGCTGAGTTGTATCAAGAATTCAGACTTTTAATAACCTCAAAGAAACTATGGGGTATAGGCTTAGTTGGAATGTTGACATTTACGCCTCTTCTTTTATTTGCTGAATTATTCGGTATTAATTTTTTACAAGTCAAATATCAGCTCAATCACATCGATTCAGCACATATCAATCTCTTTATTTTTGTTGGGTGGATGATAGGTGGGCCTGTAACGAGCTATTTTGCTGACAAGTATAACCAGCACGCTAAATTCATTACTTATGGGACTGTGATGGCTTTACTATTATTTATTTTGATTATCTATTTCAAATTTCCTCAGAACTGGCTTCCCATACTTTTCATGTTATTGGGCATTGCTAATTGCACACATGTTTTGGTTTTTGCTATGGCCAAAGACTCTGCTCCGAAAAAACTAAGGGGGACTGCAATTGCATTTGTTAATTGTATTGTGAGTTTATCAGGGAGTATGCAACTATGCATGGGCTGGTTGCTCGATAAAGCATGGGCGATTAGACACGGGGACCAAAACCAACAATTATATAGCAACATTCCATTCTCACCGATTGATTACGAATATGCTTATGCAATAGTCCCATTAACACTTATTGTTGCTGTAATAATCTGTTTTATGATTCGTGAGAAAAATGCATAAGTTGAAGATGGGAGCTATTTGTTGCTTGATTCACCCAGCTGTCAGTAGCTACCAAATATGCGCATTGTATCAACAAGACTTTGATCGATACAGATACACGCATGAGTCAGAAAAGAAATGGCACATCGATAAATCTATCCAAATGTCATTGATGCATCAAGAGTCCGGATTTCGTCCATTAGCCCGTCCAACACGGTCTTATTTATTTGGCATTATACCATGGTCTGTACAATCAAGCGCTTTGGGTTATAGCCAAGCGCTTGTAGGTACCTGGTCAGACTATGAAAAAGCAAGTCCATCATTCATTAGAAGCAGAGTCCTGTTTAAGGATGCTGCTGACTTTGTTGGTTGGTATCTCAATCGTTGTGTTGAAAAAGCTGGCATACCTCGTCACGATATAAGCAGGTTATACTTATGTTATCATGAAGGAATAGGTGGTTATACGCGAGGGACATATAAGAAGAAAACTTGGTTAGTTGAGCGTGCTAAAAAGCTTGTAAGTACAAACAAATTAGCGCAAAAACAATTGGCCGAATGTGAGTCAGACTTACGTTGGTCTCATCTTTATTTTTTGTGATCGTGAGTTTTGGCTTTTATATAGTCCATGAACATGTCAGGGAGTGGAAGTACGATGGTGTTTCCTGGATTTTGTGATATTTGTGTTAAAGCCTGCATATAGCGGAGGATCAATGAAGTCTCGTTCTTAGCAAGTATGTTCGCTGCCTCAACAAGTTTTTCCGACGCTTGTTCTTCACCCAGAGCTATAATGATTTTTGCTCTTCTTTCTCGTTCTGCTTTTGCTTGTTCTGCCAGTGCATTAATCATGGATTTATCGAGTTCGATATCTTTTATTTCAACAGACGAAACCTTAATGCCCCAGGCATCTGTTTGTTCATCAAGAATTGATCTGATTTGTTGATTCAGCTTGTCTCTGCTCGAAAGGATTTGATCCAGTTCATGTGCGCCAAGTGCTGATCTTAATGTTGTTTGAGCAAGCTGAGATGTGGCTTCATGAAAGTTAGCCACTTTGATGATTGCAAGCTTAGGGTCTGAAACATGGTAGTAAACTACTGCGTTGACACGAATACTAATGTTGTCACTGGTGATGAGGTCTTGCGATGGCACATCAAGAACAAGTGTTCTTAGGGAAATTCTTTCCATTAACTGCACATAAGGTATAACAATAACGACCCCTGGACCTTTCACTTTCCAAAATCTTCCGAGCAGGAAGATGACGCCGCGCTCATACTCCTTGAGAATCTTGACTGATGATAAAAGAATGACTAGTGCAATGACGCCTATTATTAGAATCATACTGAACTCTCCTTAGGTAAAAAATATTTAATGGTTATTGATTGAACAATGGTTGAAAAACATACAATGGTGTAGGTCATTATTAGAATCATATCGCGTGCGGGACTTTCTGGTATGCTCAGTGCGAGAGCAAGAGCTAGTCCTCCCCTGAGACCACCCCAAGCTACCACATTCATATGATTGTGTGAGATGTCTCGCCAGAAACTCATGATTTGAAGTGGGACAAAAACACTGACATAACGGGCTAATAGAACGATGAATAGAGAGACTATCATAAAAACATACCAGTATTCAGAATAGTTGATAGTAATAAGTTCGAGACCAATGAGTGTATAGATGAGCATATTAAATATATCATCAATCAATTCCCAGAATATTAAAAATGGTTTTGAGTCGAAATCCTGTGATGTTGACTCTAGCCACTCAGAAAAAACTATCCCAGATATCACCATAGCAATAGGGCCAGATATCCCTATTAAGTTGGCAACCGTATAGCCACCGGTAGTGACAAATAATGTGGTAAGTGAAAGTATGATTGATAGTGAGTGAGATTTTCTTCCTTCCCATTCAAGAATACTTATGATTCCTTTTGATAAAAGGTAACCGTAAATAAGACCACCAAAAGCTTGAGTGATGAAAGCTCCGACGAACTTGCTGAAGGTTGGTTCAGTACCAGTATTGAGAGTGCCGACTATAATTGTAAATACAACGATGCCAATACCATCATTGAAAAGTGATTCTCCAGCAATTTTTGAGGTCAGAGATGAGGGGGCGTGTAATCTCTTAAGCATACCTAGAACTGCGACAGGGTCTGTGGGAGAGATGATTGCACCAAACAAATAGCAAGCTATATGGTTGATATATGTGATTTCAAAATGCTGGACAAAAAGATAGGTGAGTTCTGCGACAATGACAACGGATAGTAAAGTAGCCGATATCGCTAAAACAGATATCTCGGGTATAGTTTTTTTTATTTGTTTAACAGGCAAGTTAACTGAGCCAGCAAATAATATAAAAGAGAGAAGACCATCAACAAGAAGTGAGTGAAAATTGAGGTTAGACATAACAGCAAGAATTCTGTTAACAACATGAGTGTCTGGGTATATGGAATTACACAAAATGAATACGCAGCAGAGAGATGCGGATGAAATCAAAATAGATACAGTCATAGGAAGTTTGTTAAATCTGCTAACAGCAAATAAGCCCATCACTAAGGAAAATGAACTAAGACTAAGAAAAATTTGTATAGGGTTCACTTCTATCTCTCCTCCTTGATTTATGATCTATCACTACAATATAACTAAAATTTACTTTTTATTCTAGATGTAGTTGCACTTATATCATTATTTCTCATGTAGGTGTAGGTCACCTTGGTCTACTTCTGTAGCGAGTGCATTCATAAGATCCTTCACTAGTGGGTCTTTATTTAGATTTTTCATTGCTTCTGAGCGCTGTTCTTTGTCATGAGTCTGTTTATGTTCATATACGGACGCACCAGGTTCGTCACTTTGTTGAAGTGTTATTTGACTCTGGGTGCACTCGAGCAACTCAGCTAGGACATCTTTGATTTTCTTTTTAATTGCATCCGTATAAAAAGAATCATGTTGGACAGAGTATGTCATTCTATAAGGCGCAGTTAATCTCTCAGGCATATTTAAATGTGAGAGTGCTTGTTTAAGTAGGCCTCTGGAAGGGTGTTGTGCTATTTTTTCAATGAGAGTTGTTTCGTTCGATTCTTTGGCTATTTCATGATTTTTTTCTGAATTTAGCGGACAACTGAATGCTGATCTAAGTAAAGTCATTTCAACAACAAGCCATGGGTATGAGACTTGGGAGAGTTGTTTGAATCCATGTGTAATTATTTCAAATTGGTTTAAGTAATAATCACATTCACCAGTTTTATTGATAGCTGCATCAAGACATTTTTGATGCCATTTCTTTGCCAGTTGCTCAAGAAGAGTTTTCGGCTGTGTTTGTTGAAGCCGTACCGACTTAAGTATATCTATAATAGTTTGTTGGTCTTGGTCACATATGGCTTTAATCAATGGATCTAGCTGTTTGGAACTTATTTGACCTAGCCAATTATTTATGTCAGATTCTTGCAAATTTGATGGGTATAGCGAACATGCTTGCTCAAGCATTGTGAGTGCATCACGCATAGACCCATATGCTGCATGAGCAATGCTGTTAAGTGCGCCTGCCTCGTAGGTATGGTTTTTCTCATCTAAGACTTTGCAGAGCATGCCTTGAATTTGTTCATTGGTTATGGCTGACAACGAATAATGTATACATCTTGAGATAATGGTGGCTGGTATTTTTTGGGGATCAGTTGTTGCCAGTAAAAAAAGAACGTGCTTGGGAGGTTCTTCGAGTGTTTTTAGTAGTGCATTAAATGAGTGATTCGATAGCATATGTACCTCATCTATGAGGTAAACTTTGAAATGACTCATTATGGGCGTGTACTGAATGTGCTCAAGCAAGGTTCTTGTGTCTTCAACTTTAGTTTTTGAAGCAGCATCTATCTCATGTAAGTCAGGGTGTGATTGAGAGTTAAAAGCCTGGCAGGATTCACATACATTGCAGGGCTCATCAGTAGGGTATTTTTTGCAGTTAATAGTTTTGGCAATAATTCGGCCTAATGTCGTTTTTCCAACACCACGTGTTCCTGTAAGGAGGTAAGCAGGGGATATTTGACCAGATTGAAGGGATTGCGCAATTGCTTTGACAGTGAGATCCTGACCAATAACATCTTTTAGATTTTTAGGTCGCCATTTTTGTGCAAAAACTTGATAGGTCATGATGATGTTCCATAGGATAGCGCACTAGCCAGATCCCGGCACCCACTCGAACTGTTACCGCTGCTTCCTTCCGGACCTGACGGAGTTAGCAGCCTCATGTTGCGAGAAGGCTAGTGCACAGATAGTAAATCACAATCAAGAGAATACTTCAATGTGTATTTGCATGAATTGATGTTAAAAGCTATGTATCAGTTTATTGTTCATGAGCAGAAATATGTTCCCATATCGATAAATAAAGTGTCTCAATGGTTTTTATATCGATCCTATGAATGAACAGAGAATCCATATAGACAAGTGTCATTTTTTTGTGGCATAAAGTTTTCAGTTTGATCTATCAACAGTGCAGTGTCTCTTAGATCGCTGATACTGCAATTCATGATTGCGTATATGTATATGAAACTACGATATAAATTCATCTATTTGTATCGAGTGCTCTCAATTACATTACACTTTTAAGTAGTCAAATGGATAACACATGAACGTACTTTGTATTATACACCCACATCAAAGCACCGATGCATTAACATTAAGCCAATATGGAATCTATCTACACAATATAGGTGCCTGTATTGAATTTAGGGATGTATATAATTTACCTGGCACAATTAAGATGTATGATTTAGTCATCATTCTAGGCTCATCTTTTTCTGTAACAGATTTTGATCGTTACAAGTGGATGAGTGTTGAAGCACGATTTATTGAAAATGTTATCAGGAGTAAAACTTTGTGTATTGGTCTATGCTTTGGAGCTCAAATGATCGCAAAAGTCTTAGGTGGGCAGATCATTTCAGGAGAAGGGGCGTTTAGCGAATTCACAAAAAAAAATATTGTTACAAAAAACTCTGTTTTCAACGGGAAAGACAGCTATAATTCATTTTCAGGACACAGAGATTATATTATTATTCCCCAATCTGTCAATAAAGTGAGTGTGGCTGATAAGGGTATTGTAGATGTGTTCTCATACGGTGATAAAAGTTGGGGATTTCAATCACATATTGAGGCAACTCCAGAATTGTTGTCATTGTGGCAAATACATTATAAATGGATTAATTATCAAAAAAACATACGTATACTTCAACAGTCTATTTGCTCTAGAAGAGCTTTATTTAATGAAGTTATAGGAAGTCTTTTTTTATCTATTAAAGAGAGTGCGAGATGATAAAGTCTACTATTTCTTTCAATTGTCAGTTACTTTATATATATCAGATATTTTTTTATCAGATAATAACCGGGAGATGATTTTTTGATTATAGTAGATATAGGTAACTTTTTATTAATAGGTGACGGACTATTATAAAACTTTGAGGTGCATCATTTATGCAAGAAATCAATAACTATGGGTCGTGTTTATATCAAGTGAGTGATGTTATTGCTGCTGAGAAAACGTTCTTTAAAAGGAGTGGGTCGTCAAACAAGTACTGGGCAGAAAAAGTAGGAATAGCTGTTGCACAATGGGTATTGGCAAATGCTGTTGAGAAACATTGTTTCATTATTTGTGGCAAAGGCGGAAATGGTGCTGATGGAATCTTTGCAGCTATTCACTTAAAAAAACATGGTGCCTCCGTTGAGGTTTGTCTGGGATATCCCAGTACATATAGCCACAGATTTTTAGATGTGCCGCAGTTGCTTGATGATAATCAAGTCCCATTTTCATCTTATAGCACATTAGATCTGACTAAGATGCCTGCTAGATCTGTCATTATTGATGCATTGTTTGGAATTGGAGGAAGATCAGATCTTGGGGTATTGAGTCAACTGTATGATCAGATCAACGCACTGCCGGCATTACGTGTGAGTATAGATGTGCCATCGGGTGTTGATGCTAAAACTGGTCAAGTTGCAATGCATGCATGTCGTGCTGAAGTCACGCTTGCTGCACAGGTATTAAAAAAGGAGTTAATGACAGGTGAGGCTTTTTCATGTGCAGGCCATGTCGTGTTGCTTGATGTGGGCCTTGGTATTGAACCGTTTATGGAATCACTCGTTTTTAGTCTACAAGCAGATGCGCTGGTATGGTTAAGAGATAAGCTCAAGTGCAATCAAAACACACATAAATACAATGAAGGCACTGTTTTTGTTCATTCAGCGGGTGTTAAGCACAAGGGTGCGATGATACTAGCGGGTTTAGCTGCTGATAAATCTGGGGTTGGAAGAGTTGTATTGCTCGGCAATGATCTGGATCAGATAGCTATTTCACATCCATCATTAATGATTAATCAGAATGCATCACTGGGGAGTTATAGATGTTGTCATGTCCTAGGTCCAGGGGTTGTTGAGTCTTTAGAGACAAGTCTTGATTTAAAGGGCAAAGACGGAGGGGTTGTTGTTGATGCTGGAATGCTTAAACATGACATCTTACAAGGTTTATCGGGTGATGTGATTGCCACACCGCATAGTGGTGAATTAGCGCGTCTTCTTCAAATTAAATCGAGAGCAGTGAGTTATTCACGTTTTGATATGATCGATGAAATAAGTAAAAGATACCCCAATTTTGTCTGGGTGCTAAAGGGTCCAGGGACTATTATTGCATACCGCGACAACCGTTATGTCATTACTGCAGGTTCAAATGTACTTGCTAAGGCTGGGACTGGAGATGTACTAGCTGGCTTGACTGCTGGATTCTATGCACAAGGACTCAAGCCTTTAGAAGCCGCGATCATGGGTGCATTATTGCATGGCACATGTGGTGATGAATGGGTTAAGAGAAACGGTCGTATTGGCTTTACGGTAAGTGACTTATTAGCGATGATTCCGGGTGTCTGCCGGATGTATATAGGCTAATTGCGGCATAGCGTGTGTGCCTACTCTTTTGTTGTGAGTGAAGGTAAAAAGACTCACCTGTTGGGATATTGAATTAACTGATTCAAAAAAATGATTCTCTGGATTTTACTCACTAGAGCTGATCGAATGTGTGCGATGTGTCGGCTGTGATATACGGCAGCAATGACTGTGCAGATAACAGGAGAGCGTGTTTATAATTGTGGTGGTATGTAGGACTATTCAAGGATCAGTATAAGCAAAAGAAGTCTCATTTAGTTAATATATTTTTAAGGAACGTGTGATAGATTTGAAATCTCATCAGAATAAATATAAGAAATAAGGAGACAGTAATTATGATGAAGTTCGATTTTTCTACATCGCCACAGGATTTAGAGCCCAAGATAATGCCTCGGCTTATGGCTGAAGATTTTGTGGAATGGACGGATATGACACCATTGATGTTGGCTAGTGAGGCTGGACAACATGAAGTTGTGAATCAATTATTAAAAGATGGAACAGATGTCAATGAAACAAGTAAGAATGGAAAAACAGCACTCATGTATGCTGCACTTAAAGGACGACGTCAACTTGTGAAAGAGTTATTAGATGCAAAAGCAGATATCAATCAGAAGGATATAAATGGAAATACAGCGCTTTTCTTCGCGATAATAAGTGAATGTCCAAATACTGTACAGACATTGATAGATCGTAAACCCGTGATTAGTTATATCAATAGACTAGGAGGGACACCATTACAACTAGCATGCGCAATATCAGATGAAATCGCTTTAAAACTTTTGTACGCCGGCGCAGATGTCCATAAATACAGGATCGGTCCAACAGCACTCATGCATGCTGCACTTAAAGGACGACGTCAACTTGTGGAAAAGTTATTAAATGCAGGAGTAGATATCAATCAGCAGGATATGCATGGACAAACAGCGCTTTTCTACGCGATAATGAGTAAATGTCCAAATACTGTACAGACATTGATAGATCGAAAACCCGAGATTAATTGTCAATGCCGAAGAGGAAGGACGCCAATACTAGTAGCATATGAAATATCAGATGAAATAGCTGTAAAACTTTTGCACGCAGGTGCAAATGACATAAATGTTTTTATCGTCCACGCCTCCAATCGACGTATTGTTGATTATTATATAAAGATGAATAAAGATATTTTATCAAAGAAATACAGAGGAAAGAGCGTTCTTAATTATGCTATAGCAAAAGATTATCCATATTTAATTGAGAAATGTATCACAAATTTGTGTGTCGAACAAATGGATATCAAGCAGCTTGTTAACTATGCGATAAAGCGTCCAAAGTTTGAAAACATAAATAAATTTGTACGTGAGAACTTCCCGTTTCAATATGTTAAAATTGCCCTTGAATGTGGGAGTCATGATGCTCTTGGTGGAATCGACTGGGCGTCATTAGTACATGAAATTCACGATAAAGATAATGCTTTCCTTATCGTCAAAAAATATTTATCAAGCCATCCAGAGGCTATCAAGAGTCTCTCATCACTCATTCAGATACACCAACCACGCAAAATCATCGACTATTGGGCTGAGAAAAACATGAGTGAGTTTGTCAGTGAAAGTTTTAATAATAAAGATGATCTAAGATTTTGTTGTGAGCTGATTAATGAAATTCATAGTGATTTTTTCAATATGATAGCAAAGCATCTACACGAGTGTGCTTTGTCTTTTGATAAAGTAGAGCCGCAATTAGAAATATATACTCAGTATTCAGAGAAGGTGACTGAGGTTATACTCTCAAAAATGATTGAAAAGAATACACGACTAACACAGATTCAGATTGAACATCTCAGAGAGAGTGGTTTTTTGTTGAAGTGGTTGACTGACTGTCGTGGTAGCATATTCTGGAATAACTTGATTAGACTTTGTAATGAATATTCAAGTTTAAAGAATGTTCTAACAGATGAGATCGGGCTATTGACAATCATGAGCAAGACACCATCTCAGCTCGTACTCTCCTCTTGTACATCTTTATCTGATTTAGCTACGCGCATGAAAAGACTATGGCTATGTACGCATAAACCAGGAGATATTGATTACTTGCGTTCTATGAATGCTCTATGGCAACTTGATGATGATGGTGATGGCTTCATAGCACTTCTAGATGCAGCGGCAAAAGATGCAGCACTTACTGACAAAAGTAAACAAAGTATACAGACATGGTGTAAAAGATACCCACAATGGTTAGCGCCTGCCTCTATCATCTCTCGATACAACTATGGCTCTGAGGTTACTGATCTTAATTTTACTGATAATTTAGTGCATAGCTATGTGTTGAATAGGTTACAACAGGGTGATGATTTATGTGACTTAAGAGTAATGTCTAACGAAGATGTTTCTGGATTGATGAAGAATAAACTTGGAGATATGCTTTTACATTGGAGAAAGGGAGACTTTCGCAACTGGTCGGTGACTATGCTAAACCCGAGTGAGATAAAGCTAACATTTCAGTTTACTCCTCATAAACATAGATCGATAAAATCTGTAGAGGCACGTGAAGTGAGACACTACAAAAATAGCCTGCAGTCGACATTTGCACTATTTGGTGAAACACTTGGTGAGAAAAGTGCTCCATCTGCGTCTGTCAGTCAATCAAGAGAACTAGGCTCGACCTGTATTGATGTCACTTGTCACATAGCAGCAGCCACATTAATTGATGTTCTACAGTATACTAGATGGCGAGATGATTTTGAAAAATTTATGTGTCAAGACTCACTAGAAGAATGTGGTAGTTTAAGGTCTAGTCTTGAGACCCAAAACATCAAATTATATCTGAGTGATTTAAAAAAAGATCATAAATGGGTTGGACATGATTTTGCTAAATGCCATATTGATGCGTATATGAAAGCAGAGCTTAAAGATCAAAAAAGACTATTGCATGTGAGTAATATGAGGTTATTTATTGAGAGCGTACGCCAGGACAGAGGAACGGTAGTAAGCACGCTCATAGATGAAGTAGCCAAGAAGCTGAATAAGGAAGCGAAAGCAAAACCAGAGACTTGGGAGGATATTAGGCGTAATGGTGTCAAAGAAAATCGTAGTCCTCTTGGGCTTCTATTAAATTATTTAGATAAAATATTTGCTTTTGTCACTGATTTTCATTCACCTGGTTGGGATACGAAGATGAGTAGTATATTTGTGTGCCAGATTCATTTAGAGATATTTGCTTTTAAGACCTGGCAACAAAGTGATTTACTTGATCGATATTCTCCGAAGGCTCTTGAGGGTCCAACTTGGGCAGGTTTGATTAATCGTTGTGTTGAGGAGTATATTAAAAGAACCGATAACGAGACTGAGACAAAGCTGACATCAGATAAGCTCTGTTTTTATTGGAAACAATATTTGTTGTATAATAAAACAATGAAAAGGCTAAGCTTAAGTATTCGACAATGGCAAAGAATATCGGAACTACCGGGTGTTTATGAAAATAGTAAAAGTCGCGAATATTTAGATGATATATTAGTCTCATTAGTTAAGAGTCAACAAGATGGTTATGAAGAGCTAGTTAGAATTCGTCATGAGATATTTCCGTGTGATTTGACCGTCATTGATCGCATGCCTCGGGATGATGAAAAATTGAATATGACTGTGTTAGATCTTGCATGCGAATTTTATCATGTAAAATTAGCGCATCACATACAAAAAGCAGTGTGGCCAGATCATTCATATGAAGATAACACTACCAAAGGAAAAATTCATTATTTGCTTGCAAAATACCGCATTTTAAATCTTGAAACGTCTAAAACCTTATCAAGATTTAATGAGGATTGTTCTTCAGTTGTTGTGTATCCAAGAACACGTTACAGTGCTGTTGGATATCATCTTTATGAAGCTAGTAAAGTACTGGATAAGCGTGATATTTTTGAATCTGATATCAACGCAAGGGCGAAGTATTGTTATGAGTTATGGGCAGCCGGAATAGAGCTTGGTGATCAGGACAAAATGCGAGATAAAGTTGTACATGGGCGATTACTACATGCATTTCAATCAGGGTCGTTTAGTGACTTCGTAAGCGTTTACAAGGAGCTTCGAGAGTATACACTCAAGGATCCTATGACACCCAGCCCTATCAGTGCTGATAGTATTCAATTACTTGTTCCTGAAATTGATATTAGGACTTTGGCAAAAGATGAAAAATACTGTGATGGATTGATACTTGTTTTAATATACATTAGTGAGTATAAGTTTCATAATAATCTACATGACCCTTATTACAGAAATTTGAGAAATAGGCTTTCACATCAGTACAATCACAAAGAACTATGGCAACAAGAGTTGACATCTAATAAATCATTAGTTGATGAACTTGTTTATCAGTGGAAGGAGTGCCTGGGACATCAAGGAAAACACAGTATAAGAAAACGTGAGAGGGAAATAGACGAAAGCGATGTGGCTCTATCGACACCAGAGAGTCCAAAATATTATGGTGATGGTGGTGATGGATTGCTTGCACAACCTAAAAGGCCAAAACACAGTATAACAAAACGTGAGAGGGAGATAGACGAAAGCGATGTGGCTCTATCGACACCAGAGAGTCCAAAATATTATGGTGATGGTGGTGATGGGTTATTTGCACAACCTAAAAGGCCAAAACACAGTAGTGAGGAATCTTTGGCAGGAATCTCGCTTAAGAGATAATAATACTGAAGTAACAGTGTTCGATACAGCACCATAGAGATTATTTCAGTATGAATAACGCTACGGTATTGGTATTCATTCAGTATGTCTAAGGTGGATGCATTGATTGACCCAGTGGGCTAGGATAAATACCCTCAATGAAGAATGATAATGATCTTCTCGTTGAGGGTACTCAGGATAATATTAATAGTGATACATTCATGATCTCAAGAGGCTGTAGAGAAAAGAGATATTAGGATGCTGACCCAACTGATGATTTCAATAAAATATAAATGGTGGTAATCAGCATTTGTGCAGTTATTCGTAAGATTAAAGGAACTGTTGGCTGTGAAAGGTATTGATCTGAATGTGCAGTATAAGAAAGGTTATACTCCTCTTGTGGAAGCATGTACTGAGGGCTTCACGATCTAGTATCATTTTTATTCATCCACAAGAATATTTAGCCGAATCTATGAGACAACTGTGGTAATAGTGCATTCATGATAGCATGTCAAAAAGGTTATAGATCGATAGTAAAATTATTGAGAAATTATGGAGTTAAACCCGGGTTTCCAGATGAGGCTAGTAGCGATGAATATTACAGCGTCTTTGGTGTATATTACACTTGCCCTGCTAGTTTATTTTTTATTGATCGACTGTCATATTACCAGAGGCTACCTTAAACTTTTAGATATGATACGGCATCACAAGCTAAACATTCTCCTTGGGCGTGCCTCAGGATGTAAGTAGATGACACGAATGGCTGTGTATGCAGATTAGTTACTGCTAATATTGTTAGCAAGTTTGGGAAAACTCTTTACTGTGTATAAATGACACTCATGGAGGTGAAACTATTTCATGAATTAGTCTCGGCTCAAACACTGCATGTGTTCGATCCGGAGCCGGAGTAAATATGCCGAATTGAGATAGCAGCTGTGTGCCTGCAGTTTCTGTAGCGTATAAACTCTGATCTACAGGGGGAGTAGCATCTCGTATCACATTATTTGACCTTCTCATTATATCGAGCATCCAAAGTTGAAACTTTTTGTTTGTTGCATTAACAGCATTTGAGTCTGCAAACTGAGGTAATGGATGGTTCATCCATGTCTTATCTTTGCAAGATCGGTGCATTGAGACATGAGCCAGAGGGAATAGGCCCTTATGAATGAGTTGGTGTAGTTTTGATGAGCTATGAGTTGGCCGGTCAGTAGCTTCATCCATTAATGCACTCTTAAATATGGTTTGTTTATCGGGTAAAATATAAGTTGAGATTGTACGTTCTAAATAAGACAGAGCCCTTCTTTCTGATATTTCCTCATCTGTAGGTTGCATATTAATCTTTATCCAATCTATCAACTTACCGTATCCAACTTCAGATAGAGCAAATTTGGGTATCATACCGTCATATAGTCTCATAAAATCGCCAAGAGCATTGACGTAACGCACGCGATTAACAAGGATCTCTTCAATCACTTTCCTCTTTTGATCCATTTCAGAACCATCAGGACATCGCCCTTTCATATCAGATTTAAATTTTGATTGTTTTATGGGGTCATCATTGCTAAGATCGCTATCTTTTAAAAGATGATATTGTTTGTAATAAAGAGACCATACTTCGGCGTTATCAATCTTAGTACCAAGCTCTTCTTTCGATAAGGCATTTTCAAACCTCATCTCACCTACATAGCCATCATCTATGGAGCTTTGCATATCTCTCAGAAACAGGGTATGACAACGGGTCTTGTTGTAAAACAGCGATAATTTAGTGAGTAACCATCTGCTGTGCTCAATATTGCTCATCAAAGGTTTAATTGCTGTGACCTTAAATTTACTAATTTTAATGTCGCCATCCCTGGTTTTAAACCGGCAACCAAAAGATATACTGTTTACTCCTTCTGAATCTGTTTGTAAAGAAACATATTCTGTATCTAGTGTCGTAAATATTTTATCCATAGCCTTTTCATAAAATTCTGGGTACTTTGTTTCTCTATCTGGCATCCTCAACTTATCGATTGTTGTTTCGAACTCGAAGTGGGGAAACGTGTCAAGAATCGCACAGTCGGGTATACTGCCAAACTTCATTAACCGTAATACTAGATCACATAGATATATTTTGACAAAATCGATTGAGTGAGAATCATAATAGCTACATTTTGACCATGGAACCAAATGATTGGCCGGGTACATAATGTCCTTGTCTTGATAGCAGGATTCATCTTCATGATCAGAATTTCGATACCTAAAATCTTTGAGTGCTTTAACAGAATGTCCTCCCTCCCTCATTTCTAGAGGGGTATAGCCCGCCTCATGCAGGTCTTTTATATCAAAGCCGGCATGCGCTGCGTTGTATCCTGCAGCCTCTATTTCAACAATTGTGAATTCGGCTACTTTGAGAAGTTTAAGCTCTGCGTAGTTAAAATATGCCTTTTTTAAGTCAGCTGTGCCACCATGGCCAACTTTTTTCATAGCTGCTGCAGTATAGCCGGCTATAACCAAATGCCTTGTAGTGACATGAATACTTTTTACCACACTCTCTATAGGCTCGCCATTATCTCTTATTCTATGTACTCCTTCTATAACCTCACTCTCCTCCGGATCACCGGGTGGTAGGCGGAGCGGGCTTAAGACTTGCTTGAATGATTTCCTCTGCCTATTAAGCCATAATTTATTTTCCATGCCAATGAAGTAATTATGTGCCAGATGTGGCATATCTCTATTCATAGAGATACTTTTTATAAATTTTTCAACATCATCTGCGTTGTTTTGACACAAAGTAGTAAACTGTTGAATTATATGACTGAGGTGATCTGCGAGAAGTACATTTAAAGGTAGGGCGAGTGTATGTGTCAGTCTTTTATTCAGTCTTTGCTGCTCTGGGACAAAACTGACCAGTTTGAACATAGTGTATGCTATGCCACTTTTGCACATCTGTTCTTCTACAGTTATGTTCTCAAGCTCCCTCTTTAGTATTGAGAATAGGGGCGCATATTGTCCGTGATAAAACCACTCTTCGGAGCCAGGCTGAAGCATATAATTTCTAATCATTTCCATGGTCATGAGTTGATTGAAATATGGTCCCATTGACTGTGTGTATGGTTGGATCTTATGCAATGATTCCTCTTCTATTTTGTCTAACTCAATATCAAGACTACTAAAATGACTGTGTCCGCCAGTATTAAGGTTATGGTATACACTTCCTAAATACGAGCCTAATTCAAGCGCCCATTCAAGTGTACGATAAACAGCTGGCCTTGAAGGTCTGTCATCAGAAACAAAAATGATTGGTGTTGTATCTCCATCTCCTAATATTTTTCTTAATATTTCTCTTAATTCTATAGTGAGTATCTTGTATTGATATGTAACTTTTCTCATTATTTTTAAAGAAAATAGCTCGGGCAGATAAACAATATATTTTCTTTCATTCCTTGCATCAATGACAATCCAATCCTCTATAAAATGCGGTTCGCATGCCATTGGTGCAATATTAATTGCCTTTTGTTTAAGATCTTCTTTTATATTATCAGCAAAATGAAGACCAATGGATTGAGCTTTCTCACGTAGTTTTTCTTTATCAACATATGTCAGCCAATATTTGAGGGCATATGCTCGCTCGGCTTCTGCCATGTTATCAGTGCTATCATGGAGTGTTGATGCGTCAATGTGTGAGACTTTCTCGATGAGTGGATTGGTGACTCGACTTTGCTTGCTTGGGAAACGACATGGTTCTGCGGAAAAAGGGAGGTGAGAAAAAGGCTTACCCTGAAACTGCTCAGCTTGAAGCTTATCCAAACACATGATTTGATATAATGTGTTGGCATGTTTTACTGGATTATCCTTTATTTCTTCTGCTTTTTCCACTAAATCATTTATATCATCTTTAAACTGCTCTTCAAAAATAGAGTATATCCTGTTCAAGGCTTGATCAAAACTTTCATAATGATGAGGGTTGATCCATGCTTCAAATTGCTCCGGAGATAGGGGTTGAGTATAGAGTTGGTTTATTCTATATTTGATGTAGTCATAATAACTTTCCTGAACCCCTTTAGGGATCTTACATATAAACGAAACTGTACGACTTATGCGTTCCTTAATTTCTGTGAATAGCTCACTATCGACGTCGATTGAAAATAAGCTGTGAAGTTTATTCTCCACATAAGCAAATGCTGTCTTTATGATAATCTCATACGCCAACAGGGTTTCAGTATCCATCTCACCAAAATCGGCAGGATGCTCCCCGAACATCCCTCTGTTGAGTCTGAGTGTAAAAGTATCACTATAGAGGTCCAATGATTTTTGCAGTTGTTCTTTTGTACAGATGGGTAGGAAAGGTGAGTGTAATGATTCACGTATAATATCAAAATTCACAGTTTTGCGAATCAGATGGTATGCTTTTTGTGACATAAAGATTTGCCGTTGCGAACCAAACGTTCTGAATTGGAACGATGCACGGTTGATTGGATTGATCTCGGTATCTGGCACAATTATGTGAAAGAATTTGTTGATTGCGTCATCCAGATCTTCAGCTACAGGATTTGTAACATCCAGATTTGCTTTATACTCATCATTAACTGAATAATGTTGAGACATATATTTTTTCAGATCGTCCTTATATTTAATGAAATTATTGGTATGTGTTGTTAGATGAACTAGCTCGCATATTCGCATGAAAGTATGATAGAGCAGCTCGAAAGCGTCTTTAGTGCATAGTTCCTGATTCATCGTGTTTTTTATTGAGTACATCAGTAACACAACTAAATATCTATCTTCTTCATTAACAGTGGGGTTATCGGTGGAGCTAAAAATTTCCTTCTTTAGCAAACATTCATAATCGCTATTTGACTCAGGGTCGAGGAATTTCACATGTTGATAGAATAACCCATTCGAAAATTGCTGAGACTTCTGCATGTTCATCAATACAACTCGGGAGAATCTTTTAAAGGCACAGCTCATGACATGCATGCCATTAGTGTCATGGAATGAGAATGTGCCTAAGCCTACTTGAGTTGGTATGCTCTTCAAAAATTGAGCGACTTTATCAGGATGTTTAATAACATATCTTTTCAAGTCACTCGGCCTGTGAAGGTCGCATATGACTCGAGAACCGAGATGTTTAATCTGATTATAAACTGTTCCTAGAAGAGATTCTTCATAACGTTTAACCATCCTTTTCATTTCAAGCCGAGCAGACGGTGATTTAATAACATAGCCTCGCTTATCAATTCTTCGTTTTGTGCTTAACTGATCAAGTCGTTCATTTATATACTGATGAAAAAATAAGGCCTGACAGATCTTTGATTCCATTGTGCCCCAAAAAATCTTATTCGGTTTTGAGCCTAAGGGTGATTTTAAAAACTTTGCTAATAGAACCAAAACTTCTGAGATATTTTCAGCCATTGGAAATAGTATAGCTAGAAGAGAATGTCCCGCATTTCTTTTAGAGCAGTCAGCTATTGACGCTGTTAGAATATTAAGTGGGCTATTCTTTATTATGTATCTACTGACGTTTTTGAATTCATTACGAAAAAAGTTAATGTCTGCTGCCTGCATATCTGGTATTGAAATACCTGTCATAAATATGCCTTTACCAATTGCAAACTTAGCGGCTTTATACTGTTGCAGTAACGATAAGGCGTCTAGGAATAAATTTGGACATAGTTTTTGTTTGTCCTGACTTATTGATTTCAGTTTTTGTAGAGAATGATATAGCTCATAAAAATCACTTAATTTCATATTACGCTTCTCAACCAAAAGCCTGTTTAGCTCTCTGTAAAACTTGTTTTCAGATGGAGGGTCCATGATTGCAATCTGTCTATTTAACTCTTCTGTATAATAGCTTAAAGTATCGCCCACACGTGGAATAAGTTCTATGCCTTTCATACTTGTTATATCTAAATCATGGGACCTCTGAATTGTGGTGTTTGTAGTCTTAAGAAGAGGCAAGTCTGGCTCGGGTATGGATGAAGCTCGTTGGTGAACTTTGTATGCTTCTGTGAGAGGGATTAGCATGCTTTCAAAAATTGCATCAATCTCGTAATGTTTCATCCATGAAACGAGGGTATTTATAAAACCAAGTGATACTTCACTTATCCCACTCAACTCCATATCATCGATACTTGGTGGTGACTCAGTAAAACTATTCCGTTTTTCAAGTGTATTTAATCTGGTTAATGATTTTAGTGACCCACTATCACGGGGGACATAACAGAAATTATGTAATTTTTCTAGTGGGGTTGATGGCTCTTCAGAAAGAGGTGTCCCATAACCCAAAATATCACAAAGGTCAGTGCCAATACTGTCTCTGAGCAATTGAACATCATCGTTATCTACGAATTCGTTTAATGAAGTTTTAAGTCGTTTCATTTTTTCCTCAAATTCATCTTGAGTCGTTCCAACTGGATTGAGTTGATGTAGGATGAGTGGATCTGCTTGTAGCGCTGCATGCATGATCTCTCTTGCTTCATGTGATGTGTGATCAATTGGGACATCGTGTTGTGCTAATCGGATATATTTTCCCATGATACCTTCACGTGATAGAGCAAAGGAATCTGTAGTTGGATTAGTGGGATTAACATGAAAAGCCCAAAGTAAAAATTTATAATAATTGCGCATAGAGTCAATAAAATGTATATTTGGAGAATGTTTGTACCCAATCTCACCAGATAAATATCTGGCTATTTCTATGTTAAATAGGCAGTCGCCCTTATGGTATGCGTCAAGAATAACGCAAGTTTCCACCCCCGTAAATATATTCGAGCTTTTACGCCTTATCGCTGATGTGTCTTTCTTAAAGCCTACAAGTCTATTTAGATGCAATGCTTGATTTTTAAGTATGTGTATAGTGAATACTGAAGGCTGTTTATCTTGTATTTTTGTTAGTTTACAAATGTATTGTACTATCTTGCTATAGTCGCTCTCCTGGCCATGTTCAAAGCCAATTAGTTTGATAAGATTCAATCTGACAAATAGATCCTGTGGGTAACTAGAGGGGAAATAACCTATTTTAAAATAGCTTGCAAATGCTGATTCGGCGGTTGCCATAATACATTTTTTATACATCTCTTCATAATAGCCATACTGCATCGTTGTGTACATGCCTGCAACCACGCTTGCTTGATATGAACTATAATGAAGGACATCAAGATGTCCTGCAGATTCTATTTGTTTTGTGTCAGTTAGATGCATTAGAGTTGTTCTAAGTTCAAGAAAAGCATGATCAATGCTTCGCCATTGCATAACTCTGCCCATTAATGTTTTAATCATTTGATTTTCTTGCTCATTTTCTAAAGTGTCCCACATCACTTTTAAACTTAAATCATCTGGTTCAGACAGCTCGTTTGTTAAGGGTGTATATAAATTATTATATAAGTCGGTCTCTTGTACTAGTTTATTTGAGCACCGATTCGATACATACATGATAACTGCAATCATCGAATCAAATATGCTCTCGTCCTCCTGACATACTTTAAGCAAGAATTTTACTTGCCAGTATTTGACAAGAATATGCATCTCATTGATCTCTCTGATATCAACACTTGCTATCGTGAGTGCGTGGACCATGTATGCTGCAAACTTTGAGAAGCCAACAGGGTCGGTGATTCGATCATTCTGAAGGCTCTGATCTATACAAACTTCATCTAATTCCTCAACGAGTATCGTATGTAATTTTCTTCCTCTGTCATCTAAACCACCAGAACTGTTACTGCATATCTCATAATCACATAATTTATGATATAAATAATTCAGAAAAACAAGCGCTCTTGATTTATCGCGATAAGCATATTGGCATGAGTTCTCTGCATGCCTTATAGCCTTTCTAAGCTGTGTAACGTCACCTTCGCTAGCCATAAAGTCATTGAAGCAGCTTTTGGCTTTAGCACGTTCAGCTTGTGCTGTGTCTTTGTCTCTTTTTAGTCGAAGTTGCTTTTGATCTGCTTCTATACGAGTCTCTAAGTAAGGGAACGATTTCTTCCCTCCAGGAAACCTCCTATTTGTGCGCATTAGCAACTGATTAATCATATTTCTATTTATTAAATGCGGTGACTTACTACATTGAGGAAGCAGAGCATACAAAAGACTTAATGCATACGAATATGTACTTGAGTATTGTGTGTTACACTGGCTAATTCTATCAAAAAAGTCTGAGAACAGTTTTACAAGCTGCCTGACTTTTTTGTTTGTGATCTCTTCGAGACTTGGTTGTCTTCTTCCCACAAAGTATGTCTTAAACTCATCATGTTGTGCTGATATCTGCATATACTTCATGATCATAATTCCCCATGCAATCATAGGGAGGTCTGAAAAGTTATTGTTAAACCTCATAGAGTTAGCTTGGCTAACAGCAATATTTACCAGCAGATGCATGACATGATGTTGGTCATGCAACGAAGTAGTGCTTTTTTGCATATGGACCAATTTATCTATTGCTATATATGAATCTGTTGCATAGCTGACGCATCCGCTATAGAGCATTGATTGATCTCCAACATTTTCATCAGTTGCATAAGAATACAGTCCTGATATTTTTGTGTAAATATCAGCAGCTACAGTCTGTGCGTGAAAGCTTTCTCCCGCCCCCTTTACTAGGGCTTTTACATTATCATTTAGCATTTGAATAAGGCTGTGATTATAAACAAACTCAAGAATTTCATACGTATACACATAGTCAATTATGATATGGATTGCACGTAGCGTATTAAGATCTGTGCTGTCTGACAGTTGGTCGGGAAACATATTAGTGTGGAGTTTTTCTCCCAACTTGACAAGTGAATTGTATAGAAGGTCCAACGTTTCTCCAGGGGTACTTGGATCGCATAGATGTTTTTCAAATAGTGAAAACCACACAGCCAATAAATCACGGGCTGATAATTTATTCTTAATTTCTAAGGGGGGATACGCTCTTAATTTAGACCAGAATTTGTCTATGGTAACTTTACCCAGGTTCATTGCTGCAGTTAAGATGATAAGCCACATCTCACCTCGAGATGGTTCATGTCCCGACTCTTCAAGTCGAGTTTCCATTGGTTCATCTCCATGATAGAGGTAGAATATATTTTCATTAAGCCGAATGTTTCCTCTTTCGAACCACGTCTGAATTTGTGCCCTGGCATGTCTACTCTCTAGTACACGATTACCCTCGTTTAGCATGGATTCAATATTTGATATATACTCGCGAATTTTGCTACCCACATTGTCTAGTTCAGTTCTTAGCTCTGGAAATAAAGCCTTGAGTAAGTTGATTCTTCTAGTTGTCACATTCGGCATGCCATACTCCTTAATCTATTTTCTACCCGCATACTTTCCTCATAATAGAAGCACTTATTAAGAAAGAATTAATTATTCCGAGCATACTGTCATGATTTGCATATCTAGTCAACTATCAGCATATATTCTATGATGACAATTGACTCATGTCACCCAGAGCTAAACATGGAATTGACATTTCTTAATAGAAGGGGGGGCATTGATATTCAAGATGTCACTATTTCAGGATGTATTGATCTAAATAATAATTTAATTATACTGAAGTATACTATAGGTGTAATAAATAAATTAAAAAAGGGTATTTACATGCAAAATGAGGTTAAATCGATTCAGGCAATCATAGATGGACACCCCGATACAGTGCAAGATCTGCTTACCAGAAAAATAATAGATTTGAATGTGGTATATGATTCTGGTTGGACAGTACTTAGCTTTTTAGTCGATAAAGGAGACAGACAGACAGTTGAAAATATACTAAACAATCTAAGAGCCGATATGTCCTTGACAAATCAGATGAAAGAAATAGTACAACTAAATAATATGCAAATAGCAGTACATGATCTAAGGGAAGATCTCGAATATGCAGGAGCAATTCCAGGAACGTTTGAAAAACAAGTACTCGCGCTAAAAGAACTCAAACGAATGATAATAGACATAACAGAACAAAAAATAGACAAAATAAAAAAAGTTGAAATCTTATCAGATGCTATCTCTACATATAAAAGCATCGAAGATAATTATTATACATATCGTGACAAGCACAATCTTTATTTGAGATTAATAGAGTTGCTAGGTAATAATGCTATTCTAAGGTCGTTAGTGATAAAAGAGCCTATTCAACCTGGTATGCTCGGCATAGTATGGGATGTAGTAAAAAATGTTTATAGTATACTAAGAGATTTCTTCCAACCGATACACACAAGCTTTAAATCCGAATGCGCAAGTTCAGTTTGTGAAGCTGAATCTAAATTGACTATACTTAGTGAACAATTGTTCCCTCAAGTACCTGGGGTGATATTCATTGATCGTACTACCCTCATATTTGAAATAAATGATAATGTTCTAGTCAAGTACAATGGTAGCGACGCCGATGTCACTATTCCAGAGACCGTCACGCGAATTGGCTCAGAAGCATTTAACAAATGCTCAAATCTCAAATCAATAACTATCTCATCAAAAATAGAGGATATACATCAAAATGCATTCATGGGACTATCACCTGAGTTTATAATAAATATACAAAGTGATTCTACAGAGGCAGATGTGGTTTATCCTATGAGAAAGATCATTGAAAAGGCGGGGATCAATTATCATCAAAAAGTGCGAGTAGTGCCATTCAATCGGGGCCATGCACAAGCCCAAACAGGTGGAGGAGAAGATTCTACTTCACAGGATGGCGACGATTATATTCCTCGTCGTGATAGTGGTAGGCCCTGATAAATCATTAATGATAGTTTAATTGGAATATGTAATATGATTTGATATTCTGATAAGTAATATATGAAATGAAAGATATCGATTAATGCTTAGCAATGGATGTTTGATTCACGGGGGCAGGGGAAATGTTAAGGCATTGAAAAAACACATATAGTAGAGTAGGGAATAAATATATTTGTTTTAGGTTATCAATTCTAATATATGATTATAAGAGTTAATGATTTTGTATAGCTGCCTGCTATAATGCATGTTATTTTGAGGAACACATGCTCATGACAAGACTCCTCAAGTTATGCACAAACGAAGATATAACCGATCAGCAGTTCAAAGACATAGCTGTTAATTTAAAATCTAATACGTTTGCAAGATACCTCATCAAATTTGGAGTACTACCAGACTCATTTATAAAAAAATACAAAGATCATATAGCTTTAGAGCAAGCAAGAATGCGTGAACGTGATGAGCCTCTAGCAGACGATGTGCACGATTCGGTATTTACATGCGGCAGAGAATACGCAATGTGCATACTCAGAGATAAATGTGGCACACCCATTTTTCATGAAGTCATTCATAAGTGAACATACACATGGTGATTTAAATAAGTTGATGAATATTTAGATCTTATGTGTAGAATGACACGCCGTTTATCTGTTTATACACTGTTCACATCTTTTGTTATTTGAATACATTAAAAATAAAGTTGACATAAATTAGTCTAGTATATAACATTATGAGAAAAATAGACGATATGATAATAGACAGTAAAGTAAATGAATGTATAGTAAATGGTTGCCTAGAAGAAATTGCAGAGTGGGCTAAATTTAATGATGTGAATAGGCCTATCTCAACGTTAGGTGATACAGCTCTCCATATTGCAGCTGCAAACAAACAATACCGAATTGCAACACTGTTGATTGAAAATGGCGCAACCATGAATAAACTGTCTCCGAATGGATTCACCGCCCTTGATATTGCTTTCATTTGTGATGATATGGAGATGTTTAAATTGTTTATTAATCATGGTGCCGATGTAAATGTTACAAGCGATGATGAGACGGTTGCTATGGCTGCGTTACTTTCACAAAAATTTGATTATACAGAGCATATATTTGCAACGAATAGAGTCAGTGCAGACCATGCGTTATCAATATTTAAATTGGTGATCAGCGAAAATATCATCGAGGGACTTAGGTTGTTGATCGAACACAATTTACATAAAAAAGTTTTGTCAAACGAGACGCTCAGCCATGAATACAATCAAATACTGCATGATGCCCTGCATCATGCAGCAAAAGAGGGCAAGTGCCAATTTATCGACTTGTTTTTGCGATGCGGTGTTAACATTAACCATTTGGATTTAATGAAACGCACGCCATTTATGAACGCATTAAATCATAATAAGTATGAGGCTATGCTTCAGTTAGCGCACAAAGGGGCCAATATATGTGCCAATATATTTAACACCAAGTATATGTCGCACTTCAATGACGGAGAATTCAGCCAAATCAAGGGGGCGTTATTACGTCAATACCCTATCAAATATATGAAGTTTATATATTCGAATCACAGAGGACAGCTGGACATCACTGATTGGGAGGGCACGCTGAACCCAGAGCAAAAAGATGCTCTGAGCGATGCAGCTATGGAACTATACAAGTTATCAACAAACAATCGTCCGTCACTATTAAAGCTTATTAAATTATCACCTAATCCATACATTGCAGAGTGGTCTAATGGCTGTATAGACTCATTTATAGATGCAAGTACTCCCGAAGTTCTAACAAAGGCTGTGCGCATGATAACTAATCTTGACAAAGAGTTTATTGATCGCCTGACTGATTTACTGGTATCCAGTAGCATGACCATAACTGAAATAATCCATATAGCTAAGGAATTTGATCTATGTTTTATTCGTGTAATGTCATCGATGTTAAGCAGATTGCACACTTATGAGTCGATAACTACAGAGGAAGTATTACATGTCACTGCTGCTCTTCAGATCTTAAAGGCAAGAATAGTTGTAGGATCTCAGTTATGGAAGTCTATGCTGTCATTCTCTGCATCGCATCCTTTAGTAACAACAAAATTGATAGAACAAGAACTATCATTTGTAGAACATGCTCTGCATATGTCGTCCGAGACACAGTGGCCAAAATCTGATTTACTACATAGATATTGGTTGTCTCTACAAAATATGTGGTTGTGTCATACAATATCAGATGAAGATGAAGCAAGACTAGCAGATTTGGATTGTATATGGCCTTTACATGAGGAAAGCTCTGGACTGAGGGAGCTTATACGCGTGAAGAGAGGTGTATCAGCTATCTCTCTACAGGAATCAAAAAATGAAATCACCAAATTTGTAAAGAAATTTCCATTATGGGCGGTAGTGGCACTTGATGAATACAGTGAACTTAGAACTGTTATTCTAGACTTGCCACCATCATCAATATTCATACACCAGTACGCTCACGAGGCTGTTTTACAGAATATTGTCTTTTGCTTGAAAGACAAACAAGAACATATGGTTTCTCAGAGCCTCAATAAGAAATTTGTAGATATGCTTTCTGAATGTAAAAATGGTGAGATGTTGGATTGGCAAATGACACCTGCATCAATAGGATATGTGAAGGTAGGATTTTCATTTAAGCCTCAGCTATCAAGAAAAATGAAGTCTGAGCTATCAAGAAAAATGAAAGGGGATGTCCCAAGTCTTACCAAAGATAGCATTCATAGATCATTCGAGAAATTGATTGCTGGCTTGGCACAGGAGCAATCTGGTGCAGAAGGGAGTGTGTCTGCTCATGAAAGTGGTGGGTATGTAGAGATGACATTATGTATTTCAATGCAGCTTCTTGTGTATGTGAACGAGAAATGTATGACTCTCAAGCCTCTCTTTTCAGAGTATGTGATTAATTGTGTGCAAGAGAAACGTGAAGAAACTCTCAATGATTACCTGTGTTCTTCTAAGATACGTGTATTTGTAGACAAGCTCGGCAGGCGCTTGCGTTGGAGCAATGCTAGTGATATGCCTACTCTTCATCTGAAAGTGTTTGGTGAATGTATGCAACCAGAAAAAAACAGGTTGATCTCAACCATTCCAGACCTGCTCACTGCTGTTGTGGGACAAACTCCTGAACAGGTGGGTACGCAATGGGTTAATGCTCTGGCAGAGACATTGCACATATCGTTGATCATACACGTAGATGATTTTTCTCGTGCAAAGAACTATGCATCTGAGCTAGAGAGCACTGAACTGCATAATTTGTTAGTATACACAGATAAACTTTTAAACGCCATGGCAATGCATCATTGTGAAAATATGGATGTCGAAAAACGCACACTGGATACCTTAATGGGCGTATATATTCAAGTATTCGCACTAAGGACTTGGCATAAGACACAAGACATCACTCTGTGCATGCCCAAAAGTCTTGTCTGGAAGCAGTGGTGGAGTAAACTTGCTTATCTATCAAAGAAAACGTGTATCAAGGACGGACTGACGAATGAGAAAAGATCATTTTATTGGCATATGTATGTGGCTTTGACTCATGGTCAATCTGTGGATGTAAAAATGACTCTGCCACAATGGTTGGCTATTGTTGCGATAGATAGTGTCTATGATAAATCAGATCACCGAGCTATATTAGATGATATACTCATTACTTTGTGGCCACAGTGCACCCGGCACGAAAAAAATGCAGTGCTAGAAAAACGTTACAGTTTGTATAAAGAAGATATACGTGTCATTCAAACTCTCCCAGATGACATGGGTGTTATTAGTGATTTTATGAGTAGAACAGCACTGATTAGAAAGAAATACATATCCTTACCCAGTGAACATGCGATACCGAGGAGATTGTCAATATGGCATCGAGAAAAACAGGTATATGCGATCAGAGAGAGTAAAGCGCAATCTATTTGGCCTCACTTACAACGTATCAAAGCCAAAGTGCTACAGCCAAGGGAAAGATGCGATGACATCAACGAAATGAGTTTTATGTGCTGCCATATATGGCTTGCAGCTATAAAGCTGGGTGCTAAGCACCCAGTGAGAAATAGAATTGTCCATGATTATGTTATAAGTGCATTTGAGGATGGCTACATGTATTATATTAAGAAAGCCTATGATGAGATAACTCAGTGTCTTGAGCAAGGGGTAGTGTTAATGAGCTCGTACAGATATGCGCCTACAAATGTTCCAATGATTAGAGCTATTGATGAGTATATGAGTAACAACTACCGGCGCATGTTTATGTTGGTGTATATACACGAGTACTTCAATCACAGCTGTAGTCAAATGCTTGACGCAACTGTTTCGCACGCACTCGAACATATAAGACATCTCAGGAATAAAATGGCTCACAACGAAACTCCAGAAGATGTGTTTTATAGGCACGAGGTGAGGGAGCATTTAGTGTGTCTTATAAGATATATAGCATCCAGAGACGGGTATTCAGAGGAGTATAGTGCCAAGCATACGAGTGATGTTGAAAAGGAAAATGTGTCGCCACAATCCCCAAAGTACGGTTGATAGTGAACTGCACAAAATATACATGCCACATCTCGTACAACTTCTTTGATGACTTTTATTTATTTTTTTATAATAAATAGCTTGTCATTGTTAAGGTTTTTTGGGTTGGTTTAATATGTGCTCGATATCTTGCGTGAGCAGGAGATGTTATAATGCATTGCATGTCTATGCTGTTATGGTAGATGCAGATAAGGTTATGTATTAGAAACGGGATGGTTGTTCAAGAGCACTGACTGTTATGTTTATGCTAACTGATTCGTATTATTTGATTAGCTTGATTCGCAGAGGCAAGAAATCGTGTTTGGAAGTGTTGTGAGTCTATGCGCTTTCATACCAATATTCAGTCAATGAGTGTGCCGGACAACAGGGGTGATGGCATTAAGCTGAGTGTCGGATGTATTGTAGACATTGTCTACTACGCAAGTGAGCTGTATGACACGAGATCTATACCCAAATCACTTGGCTTAGCTGTGCCAATTTCATGCAGCTACTGTGTCCTACAGTAATTGCAATGGTAATTTGTCAACCTTTATATTTTACCTTTACAGGTGATTTACTTAATAATCCAGCAACATTTTTTCCATCCCTGCTTACTACATAGTCATATATTTTAATATAATCTTAAATATCAAGAATTAAAGTACATAGTTTAAATATTTGTATTATAAAGTGCTAGAGGATAGTGGAGTTGAAAATAAATAATATATGAAGAAGAATATAATTTTAGAAAGTGAAAATCAAAGCCTGTCTACAGGACATGAATGCTATTTTTTTGAAGGGACGGCTGATCATTATCAGAAAAATCCAAGCAAGAGAAAAATGATTCAGAAATTCTTTGATGTCCTGAGTGGGCGCCACAAGTCATTTCATATAGATGGACCAGATGAATTGCCTGGCGTGCTTTTTGGTACTGGGGTGTCTGGTATGATGGCAATCGTAAATGCCATGACAGATAAATACATCGAAGAAAGGCAAGAAAGTACTCACAAGCCCACTATTCATGTGATGGGACACTCACGTGGTGCTGTCATTGCCATGAAGTTTATTGAGAAAATCAATCAATACCATAGAAGATCTATGCCCGAAGCCCCTAAAATCTTTCTTTACGCACATGATCCCGTGACAGGACCCTTGAATGAAAATTGGTGCACAAGCTTGGATGATAATGTCACCGCATATTTTATGGTACACAGTGATAAGCGTGCTTTATTCAGCAGCACAATCTCGCCTCTAAGTATAGCTGCCAAAAATATGACATTTGATTTTATTCCCGGCATTCATACCGCAGGTATTGCTAGTAGCCACGGTGTTAGGGTTCAACGAAATGATGCCGCCGCACACATAAGTTACCAGAGTTTTTATCAGCATATCTCCCAGGATCTAAATGACAGACAATGGTTGTGTCCTTCTATTATAGAGCCAGGGAGGGCAGAAGCAGTCTTGAACATAAATGACCCACAGGACGATGACATGGCACAGCGTGTGTTGAGTACTTGTAACACTAATTTCCAGCAATGTGGTTTGGTCAGTCAAGAAGCTGTAGCTGCCTGGGTTGAGAGGTCACGACGACCATTCATCAAGTATCTGCCCTGGGTGTGGGGTTCATGTCCCAGTCATATTAGACCTTCATTACAGAAGGTGTACCCTGAGTTCTGCAGTTACTTTTTTGAGTCAGAGGGTCATACAAACAGACAGCTGGCATTGAAACAAAAGGAAAATATTAAAACCAATTATCCCTTTATTTATCAGATATTGCAGTACTTAAGTATCACTGATCTTGACCCAGATCAAAGACTGGATTGTCTGAAGGATCCGCGGTTCCATCTGGCCCACGGCATCCTACATCAATACACCCATATGGCAGTGAGGTATGCAAAAAAGAAGGATTATGTGAAAGCTAAGTTACATGGATTCAAAGAGCGCTTTATCAGAGACATGATTAATGGAGTTGAGATGAAAGATGCCCTCAACACCTTATGTCGATCTGTGGGAGAATCAGTTGACCTGGTAAACAAGCAGGGAGGTGGTCCTTTTCTCCGAAACAAAGGGCTGTACCGTAGTTGGTTTGTACATAATATGCGTTTAGCACTCTCACCAGGGCCAAACTACTTGCCTAGCACTGTCAGTCAGATCATGGATGGAGAGTCACAACTGTCTAAAAAGCTGCATACAGGCGTGTTGTCACTGCGAAACAGAGAAGTAGTTTTACGTGGGAGGTCGCGTATACATATGGGAGTGTCTATTGGTTACTTGTGGGCTCAAAATGGTTTGTGGCTGTCAGGTCACACAGCTGTTCAGGCAGCTGCTGCTGTGAGACCTCACGTGGTCAGTTGGGTCAATGCTGGTTTTGTGATGGTCAATTTTTCGTCTGTTGCAACAGGAGATGTCAACCCCGTCACCAGATATGAGAAAGCTAAATATTTAGCTCCGCGGGTGTTCAGGGCAGTGACAACGTGGTTGCGGCAATCATCTGGGTTGGTATATATATTAGGACCATCGTCTTATGATAAAGTTAGAAATCCCAGAGATGAAGATAGATATCCGAGAATTGAAGTGCTGGATGATGCTGAGGAGGCTACTCAGGAAGATGATCAGGTCGATGTGTCACAAGAACAGCAACAGAGTCGATTACCAGCACTGATGTTGGCAGCCAGGAGTGGGCATCTAGATACAGTTAGAGAGTTATTGGGTCAAGGTGCCAATGTTGATGAAACAAATAAGGGCGGTCAAACAGCACTGATGTTGGCAGCCAGGAGTGGGCATCTAGATGTAGTGAGGACGTTATTGGATAGTGGTGCCAACCCAAATCTAGAAAATAATAAAGGAGAAACAGCTCAGATGTTGGCAGAAGCCCAAAGTCATCATGGTGTAGTGGAAAAGTTATTAGAGAGAGAGGCTGGTATTCGCAGTGGTGGGAGGAGACCTTGATGTAGTTGAGTCGTTTTTGAAAAAGGGTGCAAAATAATAAAATAGTGGGTGAATAAATAATCAGCTTGGTACATTATGCAGCATCAGGTGGAGGTGCTAGAAGCTCAGTAGATGAAATGCCAATGTCTATGAGAGCATCATGTGCTGAAAACAGTTCATTACCACCCAGTAAGAAATCTCGAACAAGTTAGTGTCATAGATGGGTAAGAGTCATTCATGTATAGGTATGGATCAGACAAATCTATGATATACTACTGATCCACAAAATGTTGACCCTGTATATCTGTGTGATGCACTGAACTCACGAAGAGATATCGAATAACTTATCTATGAGATATATAGAGGAATGAGTTGTAATGAAGATACCTTATGTAACAAGAAGTATACGAAATGAAATCGGTGTATGACTATTCATATATCATGTAAAGGAGTGGTGATTCATCAGAATAATTCCGGTAATAGAAATTACCGGAATTATTAAATCGAGATTTCTTAACTCTCATCAATTGATTTGCTAGGAAATATACTACATATATCCTGAAGCGATATTTCACCACTCTTAAGCTTTTCACTCTCTAATAAGTTGTACAGTCCCTTGGCCTCTTCTGTAGTGAGATTTTCTCCTTTAAGTTCATCATACCTACTTGACATATATTCATGGTAATTTATTACTCTTTCAACATGGTTTGCCATCCTACGTATGCTGTCTGGATCATCACATATTATACATAAGTCAGGGGGACAGCCTACAAAAGCATTCTCACCAATAGTTGTCACACCCTCTGGAATTACCACATTTATTGGGCTAGTACAACCTTTCCGCTGGCTTACGCTTTCTTACTCTGTTGCATTGTTTAGAAATCTTGAACCAAAGGCCTCGCCAAGAAGAAAATCATTTGTTTTGGGACTAAGGCAGAAGGTGGGTCCCCTACGTGCATTTCGAAATATACTCAACTGAGTCAAAGTTAATTCATTTTTCAGTATTTCTTCAAGTCGTTCTATCCTTTTATTGTTTACATTTACCTGAACAACAAAATTAAGTTTTTGTAGAGCAGTCGCACAACCCATACGCACCATTATTTCTTTCATTTCGTGCACGTTTCTCTCTGGTAATGCAAGAGTGATATCATTGCGACAAATTTCCTCTTTACTCTGTATTTTTTTAATTATATTATAGAGCCCTTTTGCTTCCTCTTGGGTGAGATTGTAGGCAGATAGATGATACTCTTGGTCCATGTATTCCTTATGACTGACTATTTGTACATGTTGTAAACGCGAAGTACAAGAACTCAAACGAAGGTGTTCTGGCTTATCACAGATAATAAATGAAAGAGATGGACATTCATTAAAGGAAAACCTCTCAAAATACATCAAAGTTGATGGGAACTCTACAATTTTGAGATTGGGGCAAGAACTAAAAGCATTCGACTTGATTTCCAACACGGTATCTGGAATAGTAACATTATCCTTAACACCACAGTAACGAATTAACTCACCGTCATCTATTTTGAAATCGTAATTATTTTTTAGATCGTAATTTTCTTTAGGAACAATCGTGAGAAAAACACTATCGATAAAAGCAGAAGTTCTAGAGGACAAGTACAGAAAATACGCTCGCAAAGTGTTAAGCACATTATATTTTTTCGTAGAACTATCGAGGCAATCAACATTAAAATTATCAACACACGACATTATTATTTTTATTTCATCAGGCTGTCTATGTGGAAACACATTTGCAATATCTTTTTTGCATATTTGCCCACTCTGTACTTTCAGAGTTAAATGATAGAGTCTTTTTGCCTCCTCTTGGGTGAGATTGTAGGCAGCTAGATGATACTTTTGATCCATGTATTCCTTATGACTCAATATTTGCACTTTGGGAGAACACAGTAAATTAACATCCTGTAGTATCTGACGAGCTTTTACTGGATTATCACAGATAAAAAATAAAAGAGATGTGCATTTTCTGAAAGCCCAAGTACTAATAAACGACATATTCTCTGGAATCTCTACAATAGTGAGTCTACGGCAACCAGCGAATGAAAGCTCATTGATATGAGTCGTTCTGTGTGAAATAGAAACACTTATAAGATTTCTCTTGTTACCTAAAGCATGCGAACCAATTTCAATCACGGAATCTGGAATAGAAATATGAGAATCAAATATACCTAAGAACTCAATTAATCGATTATTTTCTATTTTAAAAAGGAGATCTTCTTTAGTAGGAAGAAGGGAAGATACACGAGTTATATCTAACAAGATTTTTAACAAGTACAGAATAGAAACACCAATCATCTGAAACAAGTACACAAAAAACAATTGATTAATTTCAAACAGCACTCGCATAAAGTTAGCAGCAATATTTAGTATCGGACGTATGTTCATGATTATCATCTTTTTTATATTCTTCTTACTCTATCACGAGACGACAATATTGTCAACTTTTGTATCAAGAATTTTTCTCTATTCTCTCTTATACCATGAGCCCTTTTTGCACAGCTGCTTCCAGAAAACTACGATAAATGAAATATGTCATCGAAGCCTCCACAGCACGAAGAGCGGCCCACCTAGTAGGCATCCACCCCAACAGAGTGTTAAGGTTGTTTCCCTACAGTACCATAGTATCACTATTGCATAAGAGCTTTTACTTTTATTGAGCTTCTATGTTGGTATGCACGATGGGAGCAAACCATGACTATAATATACTCACATATTTTATGCATTAAATACCTTCTGCGAGTCACGCGCAATATGAATAACTATCTTGATCAATTGCCACATAGAACAACTGTGTTATCGAGTCTATCTTTTACGTAGTTACTTGCATATCTCATATGAAGGGAAGATAAAGTAAATTTAAGGCATACCCCCCCTCATTGAATCAATGTGACCCGATATATATGCTTTTTATAATAATATCCTCGTATTTTATCTGCAATATATATTATTTATAGAATTGAAGCATTTTTTATTAATTATGAGCATCATCCATTGTTTAATAGTCAGTGAAAATTATAGAGTAATTTATTTCATAAGAAGAGTTTTAATGAGGTCAACATAAGGTTATACTGATAGGTAATAAATGGAGTTAATCAAATGTATAAGCAGATAGTAACAGGACTGATATGTTGTTCAATCATCAACGTTGTTTCAGCAGAGAATAATTGGCTCACGCTAGCTCCACTAGTATCTTATGCCAAAATCACGAATAGTTTGGCAGGTACGACTGAAACACATACTTTTCCTGGCCTGAGAATGCAAGTATTCCATGCATTTACGATAAAAGATAATTATGGTGCATCTCTTGGTTTTGAGGGTGCTTTGATGAATGGCGATCACGGTGCTGTTGCCACTGGTCAAACACAATTAAAGTATCAGTATGGTGCTAAGCTGTATCCTTGGGTAAAATTAAACCCTAAAACCTTCCTAGCCCTTTCTCTTGGATACGGTGGGTCAAAAATTGACTTGAATCACGGGAGTTACAAAGATAATATGACGTTATCGGGCTTACTCTATGGCTTTGCTGCAAGTTATGCAGTGTGTGACAGTGGTGTAGTAATCTTTCACTACGACTACAGCAGTTTAGGTCGTCAATCAATTGACCATTCAGGCTCATCACACACATATAAAATAACTCAGTCGAATATCTCTTTAGGCTATGGATTTGTATTCTAAATACCACTATCTAGGCAACATGTTTGTGGCAAATTTTGATATAAATTAAAGATGATTTGTAGTAGATCCTTCTTCTCTACCTCATTGAGCTTGTGCATGGCCCCGTCTGAATGGCACTACTTGCACTTTTTGATCATAATTGATTCCCGCACCTTGAATGATCTTTCTTATAGGATCAACCTCATGTTCCCCTGTATAGTCGCCTCGTATATTTATTCTAAAATCAGCATGTAATCAGATGAATGTATGGCTATCTATCACCTTGAACTGCTCCTTGCAAAGCTGAATAAGTCTTTGAATAAGCATATAGAGCCTATTAACTTATTGTTGCAACTGGAGGCAGTTATGACGTTATGTGGATATGATATTGCATCAGGTATTGAGGAACAAGACTAACTGTCTATTAAAGACTATAATAGGAATCTTCATCGGCTTTGCAAACAACCGTACTGTTTTCTGATTCTGATGAATAGAATCGTGGCACCTCACTATCTTCAATACAAACTCTAAACACCCTACTAACTTGTTGAGCTAAGCCGTTTATGTGGAACTGTGGTAGGTTGAGGTGATACATCGCCCCTACTGCTTGGGCCTTCTCGAAGACCTGTATCTTTGGAGTCAGTGTCTTGCAAAGATGTACTCGGCAACGCATGAGGTCTAGGAGATAAACGAGAAATTTCACCAAGTCGCCTTTCATTATATTTTTTATATTTACCTTTATCAGAAGTCTGAATTTGAAAACCTTTTGATGCATAGCATGACAAGACTTTTAAATCACTTTTTGTAAGTTGATAATCACCGCTGTGACATTTCATCAAAGCCAAATAAAGTGCAGATTTCTTTATTGATCCACCGACAGCAGGATCCATTACCTTCTCATATGCTTCGTCTTTTGAAGGATCTACTCCCAATATAGGAATAATTTGACTACGTATATATTCTGATAAAGAATGCTTCTCTTCGGAGACAAATCGGAGATATCTAGCATCACTTAGTGAAATGCCACCCTTAAGTGCTGGAATATCTTTTTTCTTAATATACCATGCACTATTGAGCCATGAAGGCATATACATAATTCTGCGTAGACACATTTTTATTTCTTTATCTTCATCCCTATCAAAAATCTTTGATTTGAAAGATAACACTTTCGCTAGAAAAATCAGGAGACTTTGCTTGATATAGCAATGTACAGATAAAATACTGTATCTTGAACCATATTCAAGAAGCATTTGAACTATAGCGCCTCTAATCTCTGATTGATTCTGTTCTGCATCTATCAGAACTGTTCGCCCATCTTCGGCTTTTTTATTAATATCTGCTCCTGCATCTAATAAAAGTGCCATCATCTCTATTGAACTAATTGATTGGGCAGCCATAAGTGGGGTGTTCCCATGATCATCTCCTATATTAACGTCTGCCCCTTTATATATAAGCAGCTGCACTATTCTGAAACGATGTCCCCATACTGCCCACCTGAGAGCATAGCTCCGAGTAGAAGTTATAGTATTGATATTTACATGATTATCTAATAACAAGCTCACTATTTGTAGATGACCTTTTTGTGTCGCATGAATAAGTGCTGTGGACCCCCCTGCTTCTATATTGACATCTGCTTCTGCCTTTAATAATAACGCGACTATTTCTTGTTTGCCGTTCTCAGAAGCATGCATAAGTGCTGTGTACCCACCTGCTACTATATTGACATCTG
>CAZMRQ010000010.1:0-33935 GCA_964568795.1 uncultured Gammaproteobacteria bacterium
GTATATTCTGGGATACTATAACTCGAATCGACTGCATTTCCCACTTGGTTATTTGTCACCTTTGGTGTACGAACATGCCTCTTAATTTTTTGTCGACTCTTACTTGACCATGACAGTGAGACGCAGTGTCTTCAATAGACATGCAAAAAAGTGGTGCTACAAAGATAGAAGCAAGCATCCAGGAGAGGGTGTGCAAATAGATCATATGAGTGTCCCGATCAGAGGAACAGGCAAGACTATTAAACACTTCGATGCCATCTGTCCGGTGAGTCAAATAGCCGTGGCAAGTGCCCATATCACGGCCAGTAGCCGCACAGCAGCACGCTTCCTAGAAGATGTGATACACAGGCTGCCAGTGAGGTTAAAAAGTATACAGGTAGATGGTGGAAGTGAGTTTATAAAAGAGTTTGAGAAGGCCTGTGAAAGCAAGGGGATAGAGCTGTATGTGCTGCCTCCACGATCCCTTAAGTTAAATGGCTGTGTGGAACGATGCAACAGAACGTTGAGGCATGAATTCGACAGATTGTATAAAGGCTCAGCAAGTGTTGCAGATATACATGAAGCACTGCAAGAGTATAGGAACATATACAACACAGAAAGGTCACCTGAAGGGTTAAATAGGGTGGCACCAATGGCGTATTGTGACAGTACTAAGAGTGAGGCCTTTTTGTCTCAAAGCATCTGAACCCATACAACGCCCTTGAATCCAAGAAATAATTCATATATTAATAAAGTCTTAAATCCAGGTATTCCCAAAACAACTATTTAAATATACCATAGCAACAATCGCATAGCAGAAGATGCTGATAATTATATATTTTCATGCACACCTGTAAAACCTAATATGGCATAACGCCGCTATTTCTATAAAAAATATAATATATAAAAATTACTGTATAGTTGTATTTTATTTTTTTTATGACATAATTTAATAAATACTTCATGGAGTAATGAAATGTACTGGCAACTTCTTCTCAATGACCTCATCAATCAGCATGTACTCAATTACCATTGCCGCTATCTTCCTCAAGATGAAACCAATGAGAATAGCGAGCCTACTGAAAAAAAACCTTTGCAACAACGTATTGATTTACCCAATGGACACTACCTCACTCAACGTGAAGCCGAATGCATCAGCCTTGCCATGCAGGGCATGACAATGAAAATGATAGGATTACATCTCGATTTATCACCGCGCACCATCGAATATTACCTCAAGCGTGTCAAAGAAAGAATGGGGTGTCGAACTAAAAAAGAACTGGTAAACCAGATCCGTTCCCAGTGCAGTGGAAGACAGCTAACCGCTTGAGACTTAATGATTTTTTGATTATTTATCACATATGATAATGAAACATGTTATAATAAAGATGAGACTAATGGAGGCGTATAATGAAACATGTACTCAGTGCACTTGTAATCATACTACTTAGTGGACCAATCTGGTCTACCGCTAAGCAAGGCAATCCTCAAGCTAAATTAACTGATTTAGAGTTTTTTACATGTGTCAGTGCTTACAACCTTGTATGGGCTGAAAATGTATGCTTGAAACAAGAGCTAGCTGACTAAGTCGGCAATCATCTCACTTATCTTCTGTTGAATCTCATCAGCCACTCTGTCAACAGCTGTATTGCCTTCAACCAATATACGGACAAGAGGCTCTGTTCCAGAACACCGTATAATAATACGAAAATCGTTTGAATAGTCAGACCAATCACTCGTGGATACAATCTCTTCGACATGACTGCGTTTGCTCGAGTTAAACACACATTGACGCAATTGCTGCTTCACCTGCTTCTCTAAGTAATAACTATCCAACGTCCCACCCATCTCCTGGCACGCCATTAACGCTTTGACAGCTATATAAAGTCCATCACACATAGCCAAGTGCTGCATGTCAATGACATGGCCCGAAGGCTCGCCACCATAACGCCCACCTCTCTGGCTCAACTCACTGGCAACATGGTGATCGCCCACAGCCACTCGTGCTACATCAATGCCTTTTTTCTGACACGCCTCAACAAAACACTGAGGGGTCATCTCTGTCACCACGCACTGGGTTATTGGCTCACCTATAAACTCATGCCATAAAATAAATAGCCATAATAAGTCCTCGCCTGAAAAAATACGGCCATTCTTTGAAATCAGTACAACCCTATCACCATCTCCATCAAACGCAATGCCATAATCAGCCTGGTTCGTTAATACCTCTTTACGGATAAAATCAGCTTGTGTGGAACCGACTCCCGAGTTAATGTTGTATCCATCTGGATGACTCGCTACAGCGGCAACATCTACCCCCATCTCACGCAATACCCTATCAGCATATCCACTATATGCTCCGTGAGCACAATCAAGGACAGCTTTACCCGAAAGACTCTTTCCAGCATACAATTGACGCAAATAGAACTCACTTGAATTGACAGGCTGCCTGATCTGCCCAGGGGAATTATAGTCAATCTTATGCTCCCTAAGCACATAGTTTAGAAGAGCTTCCTGCTCCTTGGAATTCAACTTTTCTCCACTAGGCCAGATAAACTTATAGCCATTATCCGTATAAAAATTATGGGAGGCTGTCACCACTAAAATAAAGTCAACAGCAAGCTTTTTTCCCCAATGCGCCCCCAACGGCGTAGGGCAAACCCCGCCATCAATCACATCAACACCTTGGGATAAAATACCCACACTGGCTGCATAGGCTAACAAAGAACTTGATGCTCTTGTATCACGGCAGACCAATACTTGTGCAGGCACTTTATTAAGAAAACGTGCCAAACCTGCACCTAGTTTTTGTGCAGAATCAAGACGACAGGCTCCAATACCTACAGCCCCTCTTATACCATCTGTTCCAAACCATATCATTTCTTTTCTTTATCTTTGACTTTTTTTGTTGCTTTTTTCTCTTCTTTTTTCTCTTCTTTTTTCTCTGGCGCTTCCCATCCGTCCGGAGCTTCTGGCTTCTGACCTTTCATGATAGATGCTATCTGCTTGGTCTCTATTGTCTCATACTGCATCAAAGCCTCAGCCATCAATTCAAGTTTATCACGCCCTTGAATAATAATGTCGTGAGCACGCTTGTAATTTTTATCAACAATCATCTGTACAGCCTTATCAATAGCTTGAGAAGTCTTTTCAGAATGATCCACCCTCTTATTCATTGACTTTCCTAAGAAAACCTCACTGTCATCTGAACCATAGTTGATCGGACCAAGCGCCTTATCAAGGCCCCATCGAGTCACATAGTTGCGTGCCAATTCTGTTGCTTTCTCAATATCATTAGAAGCCCCAGTAGTCACATTATCATAACCATAAACAACTTCTTCAGCGACACGCCCACCAAATAAAGATGACAATTGAGACTCAAGCCGCGTACGGGACATGCTATAACGGTCTTCCAACGGCAGAAACATAGTCACCCCTAAAGCACGGCCACGAGGAATAATAGATATCTTATAAACAGGATCATGCTCTGGCACAGTTAAGCCCACTAAAGCATGGCCTGCTTCGTGGTATGCAGTCAGCTGCTTTTCCTTCACGTTCATAGCCATTGACCGCTCAGTCCCCATCATGATTTTATCTTTGGCCTGATCCATCTCCAGCATAGAAACTTTTCTCTTATTCTTACGCGCTGCCATTAATGCAGCTTCATTCACCAAATTCGCTAAGTCCGCCCCAGAAAAGCCAGGTGTCCCACGAGCTAGCAACGACGGTTTGACATTAGCTGCTGCTGCAATGGAATTCAGATGCACATTCAGTATTTGCTCACGCCCTTTGATGTCTGGCAATGGCACTATCACTTGCCGATCAAAACGTCCCGGACGCAGCAATGCAGGATCAAGAACATCAGGTCTGTTAGTAGCCGCCATAACTATAACGCCTTCCTTGCCTTCAAAACCATCCATTTCAACCAATAGCTGATTCAATGTCTGCTCACGTTCATCGTGTCCACCACCAAGCCCTGCACCACGGTGCCGCCCAACAGCATCAATCTCATCAATAAATATAATACAAGGCGCTTGCTTTTTTGCTTGCTCAAACATGTCTCTGACCCGAGAGGCCCCTACACCCACAAACATCTCAACAAAATCCGAGCCAGATATGGTAAAGAAAGGCACATTGGCCTCGCCTGCAACTGCACGCGCTAGCAATGTTTTACCTGTGCCTGGAGAGCCAACCAATAAGGCTCCGCAAGGCATTTTGCCTCCCAACTTCTGGAATTGTTTTGGGTTTTTTAAAAAATCAACAAACTCAGTGACTTCCTGCTTAGCCTCATCAATGCCTGCCACATCAGAAAATGTTACTTTGATTTGATTTTGTGTCAACATCCGTGCACGTGAACGACCGAAAGAGAAAGCACCACGGCCAGATCCCCCACCACCTTGCATTTGTCTAAACAACCAAAACAACAAAGCAACCATAATAAGAAATGGGAACCAATTGATGAAAATATGCAGCAATAGGCTCTGCTGCTCAGGCGGCTTTCCGACTACATCAACGCCTTTGCTCACAAGCGTATTAAGTAAATTGCCATCTTTGATTGGCAAATAAGTGACAAAACTTTGCCCTGAACGAGTCATCCCTGTGATAGTCTGGTCGGATATCGTTACTCGCGTGACATTTCCTTCTTCAACTGAACTCATAAACTGTGTGTACGAAAAGTTCTCTTTGCCAAAACGGTTGGGACCGAAGTTACTGAGCAATGAAAAAAAGACCACAATAATGAGGATCCACATAAGTAAATTTTTTATACGATCATTCACGAAACTCTCCTGCTTTCATTTTTGATCTGTTTAGTGTAAACCCTTTGCCCATCAAATACAATTCGTTCGACCTGCTTCTTGACGCTTTAGGCTTAATTAATTGAACCTTGATGAAGAAAGGCCGTATGGTTTTGACAAATTCATCAAACCCTTTTCCATGAAATACTTTAAGCAACATATCTCCGCCAGGCAAACACATGTCTTGCGCTATCATCAAACACATCTCCCATAAATCAACTGCTCGAGCCTGATCCACAACAGCAATGCCTGTTTTATTAGGCGACATATCCGAGCATATGAATTGATAAGGGCCTTGCTCTTTCAACCATTTATACACCTCAGGATCTCTGCAGTCTCCCTGCTTAAAAAAAACCCCAGGCAATGCATCCATAGACAACAAATCAACCGCAACTATTTGCGACTTAGGACAGGATTGCTGTAATACCTGTGTCCACCCCCCAGGAGCTGACCCCAGTTCAAGAATTGACTTTCCTGTTTGACATATAGGGTATTTTTCTATTATTTCAAGTAATTTAAAGCAGGCACGCGAGCGGTAGCCTGCTTTTTGGGCAAGTTTAACATACGGATCAGATCGATGATTTGCTAACCATTTCTTTGTTTTTTGTCTTTTTCTCACGAAAAACTACAGTTCCTCAGATTTTTCAGTCAAGTATTTCTTGACACCTGCAGGAGATTCTTGCATCGCAGTTTGCCCTTGTTGCCAGCCTGCCGGACATACTTCTCCATGCTTTTCATGGAACTGCAATGCATCAACAACTCTGAGCACCTCATCAATATTCCTTCCTAACGGCAAATCATGAAGAATCTCTGCACGAACAATCTTTTGTTTATCCAAAATGAATGTTGCGCGTGTTGCAGTTTTTTCAATGGGATGTTCCACGCCATAACTTTGGCATATTTGGTGATCCACATCTTGTGCCATCATGTATTTAACTGGACCAATACCACCTTTATTAATAGGGGTATCACGCCATGCACGATGCGTGTGTTTTGAATCAATCGATACAGCAATGACTTCTACCTGACGCTGCCTAAAAGCCTCGATACGCCGGTCGATCGCAATCAACTCACTCGGACAAACAAAGGTGAAATCAAATGGGTAAAAGAAAATAACTGTATAGCAATCTTGCACAGTATTGTATAGCGAAAAGGCATCATCTACTTGGCCATTGGCTAAAACTACAGAGGTTTTAAAATCGGGTGCTTGCTGTGAAATAAGCATAAATCAGGGCTCCTTATAAGATATGATTCAAAGTGCCATATTATCCGCCAAATTGCAAGACCTACAAACTATTGATTATTATACAAAATTAGCATATAATAGGCGTACTTAACATTTATAATTATAATATATATAGAAACACAAGAGCAATAATATTATGGGCATATACAATGAAAACAGTCCTCTCCTCGGGACTATTGGCATCATCAATCAAAATCAACCGGAAAACCAACTAAATAATAAAGACACTCTGTTTCAAAAATTTAAAGACATCACCCAAGGTCATACACAACTGCTCAATCCTGGTGTCCTAACCTTAGATAAGAGCTCTTTAGCACCAGGTCCCTTTTTAAATCACCTGCATCAACAAATTGAAAGCATTCTTAAACAAACCCAGACCGTAGCGGACTATCAGAACATCATGAAATTCTGCGAACTTCTGGCAAACACCTGCCATATTCAAGAACCCGACTTCGAAACACTGTATTTCCAAGCCAGAATCTTAAAAGAAAAAGCCGAAAACCGATGGTCACCCCCCGCGAGTAGCGGGTGGGGTGATTGGCTCTCAGCCCGTTTTCAACAGGGGTTTTTCAAGAATGATAGAGACCTGCTAGATCTTCTTCGTGAGTGGGCGATAGAAAAACCTCGAAATAACAAAATATATGGATACATTCAAAAATATGTCATGGATAAAGAGAAGATAAATGACTTACACCAGTGGTCTCACCAGGATGGCTTAATCAAGAAGAAAGAATACCTCGACAGACTCTTTTTCCAAATCGACAACTTGGATATTGAAAGCTATAACTATGATGAGCTGCAGCCAATAAGCTTTGTCTGCGTTCAACTGTTTGAGGCAACAAAAGAGGCACGTTGGAATAGCTTAATTGGAAGAATAAAAAATACCATTGACCAACGCACCTCGGAGAGAACAGATGAATACATAGATGATAGTGCCACACGCACTCATCTTACTCGCTTGAATAATCCAGACTCTTCTGAAGCAAAAAGCAGTTGGGATAAGTTCTTGACATTTATGGAAAAAACACCACATGATTCATTTATTGATAACGTTAGAGCATCATGCCAAATTTATTATCAAATAAATTCATTATTACAACCACCCTATGATCCTAGCCCTACTTCGGATACCGCCAAAGCGTTAAAAACCATCTTGAACATACCAGATAATCCTAAAAAAATGGCGTTTACTCATCTGTATGTCAGGGCATCACTGCAATCTAAAGAGGGCATAGAAACAGATGATCAGCCTGATAATCCAATGCTTTTTTCCAACAACGGCGACTGTTTGAGTTTTCTCAATGAGGACATAGCATTTAATGACCTATCAGAACTCTACCTCTTACTGGCAAAAACCGATAAAGGGATCGCAAAATCAGCCCTGTTAGATGGCTATCTTGACCCTGATCAAGCTATTGACCGGTTGGTTAGCCAGATCCCTCAGGCCCTCCAAACAGACTCTGTTCAGAATGACACTAACTTAAAGCATAACATTAAAAAAATAATTTCCTTAACAGACAACGCAGGGGGTTTACGAGATCTTGTCAGCCCACAAATAGATATAGCAGACCCTGTTGCCGCTGAACCACCAGCATCCTACCGTCAGCTACTAACTGATATCAATACTCTCAAAACTACTATCCAAGGCATTCCCAAGCATCCTTCCAGTATTCAATTGAATAAATGGGTGCAATCTTATCAAAAAGTACAATTTAACCCACCACTACGCCCCTTTGAAGTGTCTTTCAGCCACATCTATGAAGAGTTATTCCCTGATGATGACTGCACTACCAAAACAATGAACTATTTCATGACAACCCAAAGACTTCACCAAATTCATTGGCAAGGCCGTCATAGCGAGAAATCTGGACCTATCCTCGAGAGCGCATATACAGAAATCGATAAAGTGTCTAATTCAATCAACCTAATACAATCATACTATGCCGCACTGTCATCGCGTTGGACTCAGCTAGTCAAACACACCAAAGTACCTGTATCATTTGGAGAAAGCATATGGCTGTTCCCAGGATTTAAAATTACCGGATCATTTCTTAGGAGCATACTGATGCTTGTACACGGGCATACAATGAAAGGCACAAAGCCCTCAGGCATAATGGCGGATGTGAAAACCTGGATCCCTCAAATATTAGACAATATACTTACATTAAGACATATCATTGATTTGAAAAAACTAAAAGAGATTCCCGCCTTTAAATCAGTGAGTGAAACGATTGAGGCTTTTAAAAATATGAGCGATAAATTTAATAGTATACTATTTGATAGAGAAGTGAGCGTTGCGGACGGTGAGGGCAATATAGAGAGACAATTGAAACCAGGCCTTCAAAGTCAAATTTATGCGCTTATAGAAATTGTGTCACTTATCTCTTCTAAACAAGCGTCCCAACTCCTTGCTGATGAGACTATCCGGGAAAAGCTAAGAGAGTTAAATAAATCCACTGATATGCAGGCTGGCTGTCAGGAGCTACACGATTCGATTTATAGAGTTAAAACAGCATTGTTTGACCCAACAAAGGGTCTTCTTCACTCAAAAGTTATGCCAGATGTATTGCATGACAGTTCCATTACCAATCTACTGCGTGCACTTAAAATTGAATATTCACCCCCCGAGGAGTTAGCACATGCGGAAGATCAGCCCGAAACTGAAGAACCCGTCTTTCCGAGCGATAAATTTGACTATAACGCAGCAGTTAAAAATGCAAACGCAGCAGTTAAAAATGCAAACGCAGCAGTTAAAAATGCACTTGAAGACATCCCAATGCTGAGCCAAATAATAAAAAATATGCTTTCCTCAATTGGGTCACTCCTCCAAGTGATTAACACGACAGATTCACTACGCAAGTCCAGCTTGATCAATATTGACATAGTGACTCACTTAGTGCGTAACTTGGATAAAGATTTTGAGCAAGTAAGAATGACACTGCAGGAGCGCATTAATAATAAGGAATTTGACAGTTTCCTTGGGTTTATGAAAATGATGTATATCTATCACTATCCATCTACCGATAGTGTCATTCTGAAAATATTTGTTACTACACCCTTACTCATTTTGAAAGTACTCTCCATTTATTTCATCCGAAAAGACTGGCGACTTTTTAAAAGCGCCAAAGCACCTGTCGTACAACTTTGCACCACCTATTCTAAGATTCAAGCAATATGCCATCGCAATTTTAACCTCTCAACTATTTCAGGAAAATCAAAAGAGATCATCGACAAACTTATCAAAGTCTGCGCGCCAGTAGACCCTAACGTAACTCTTGAAAAGAGAATTGAATCTTTACTAGAAGTCATTAATATGGTCAAAGACACCACTACTCATTGCGAAGAACTCGGAAGGAATCAAGTATGGAAAGACCTCAATACTGAACTCAGTGGTTTTCTATCAGCGCTAGTCAAAAGCTATAACAACCCTATTCTACTAAGACTCGGGCAAAATCATATTTACAAAAAAGGCTTTATTCCAAAGTTGAATAGAACGCTGCAGGAACAACAAACGGATGATCAAGCTGCTGATCCCCCTACATCCCGATCTTCACTTTTGAGTACTGTGCAAGCAGCAGTCATTACCGAAAGGTTAAGCCAATCCCGAGCAATCGAGACTCACCGAACAACCCAGCCTTCTGACCCGCATTCAGGCCCGGCACCCTAAACGATGAATCTATTTTAATAATTGCTGTATACACTTGACCCTTCGATCAAATACCGATAAAATTTGCAGCAACGATCAGGAAGGAATCTCTTATGACTTACATTCTCCCCCCTCTCCCCTATGCAAAAGATGCTCTTGAGCCTTATATATCTAAAGAGACACTCGATTATCACTACGATAAACATCACCGATCTTATGTCACTAAGCTCAATGCACTGCTTGAAAAAGACCCTCATCCCGAAACCTCTCTCGAGCAACTGATGAAAGAATATGACTCAGGCCCCTTATTTAATAATGCTGCCCAAATATGGAACCATACTTTTTACTGGCATTGCTTGAGTGAACAGCACAATCAAGAGCCTCAAGGGCAACTTAAGAAGGCTATTATAGAGTCATTCGGCTCCTTTGCTCAATTTAAAGAAGACTTCTCGCAGGCTGCTTGCAATCAATTTGGATCAGGGTGGGCATGGCTTGTTCGTGATGATTATGGCAAATTATACATCACCTCAAGCAGCAATGCTGACAACCCTCTAAAATCAAAAGACAAGCCCATTCTAACTTGTGATGTGTGGGAACATGCCTATTATATCGATACTAGAAATAACAGGGCCACATATCTAGAGAACTTTTGGAAAGTGGTTAACTGGGCCTTTTCTCTTGACCAGTACCGCTCTCACTAAGTATTATTTAACCCTGTGAACAACCATTGCTTTACCTCATTTGCTACTTTCTTGCTGGCAAGCACACTGAGATGACTGTGCTGGTAAGTTTCTTGCTTAAACTCAGCAGAAAGACAGGGGGATAAAGACTGCTCACCTGCTTTTCCCACAATGACATCGACTTCAGTCATGACATTAAACCACCGAATATTCTTTTTTATCCGAGATATAGAGCCACCCACACTAGCAACATCGTAGCGCGCATGTTGAAGTTGTAAAGAATTAAGCAGCCTATCAAGAAACAAACAAATCTTACTGTAAAAACTTTGTTCAATCCACTTGTATAACCGACTATACTCGCTCAGAATATTTGCACCATTAAATGGGCTTGAGATTGTCACAACAGCCGCAGGTAATTTCGTGAGATCTGGATCTTGGCACAGCCGGTGAATCAACAAGCCCCCTCGGGAGTGTCCTATAAGCACAACGCTATGAATAGCAGAAAGTCTGGCATAACATTTTTTAAGAACATCTAAATCATCACACAAAGGCCTGCCATGATCAAACTTGATATAATAAGATACAGTTTCTTTGTCGAAACGACCATTTATGTAGGCAAATTGACCTGCATAACCGAATAGTCCAGGAACATACAATACAACAAGAGAAGGCTCATTGGAGGCATTCGCTCGCTCTCGAAATCGTGGGGGAGTAGAATAAAATAAACTCGCATAGAGTGAATGAAAAATAGCATATATATCCTTGAGTAGCCCGATAACTGCTCCCCACAACCCATATCCTTTTACATCACTACTTTCCATGACAAGTTTCTTTATTGCATAGGGAACACTATAACTAAGCATCTCAAAAAATGAAAGAAGATTTACACTTCATGCATTAATATGGGCTCCGAATCCAACAATGTATCCTGGTTATCCTGAAGAAATAAATGAGAAACTGCAGCATATTATGTGAATCTAGACATATATCATTAAATAACCTCACGGCCTGCTTCGGTCATGATAGCCTTCTGATAATGCATATCAGAGAAATGTCAACAACACTTGCAGAGCATTGATAAATTTATTGAATTATAGTCAATAATATGTCAGTATACATGAGGGCTTGATTCATATCTCAAGCATACTCAAAGAAATCATCAAGGATTAACTCATGCATAAAAAATTAATAGCTCTTGCCCTTACAACAGTCATGTCACTCTCTCATGCACTGAATATTAAAATCATTAACGCCACAGACAGAGACTTGAATCTCACAGACACAAAAGTCTATGCTGTGTCTACTCGTGTCAATGCTCCCCCTATAATAAATGCGCACACAGAAGGCGTTATCACTGCACAAGTTCCAAAATCATTTGCATTTATTATCGAGTACAATAAGGGCAGTGTTAATATTGAAGCCATGAAGGCCCTTTCTGATAAAAAAGTATATGTTGGTTTATACAACGACCGTAACTGGGACGATGATCATAGCACTGAAATTGATGCCAATGGCAGCGTCACTTTTAAAGTAACGAAATAAAAAACAAGGCTGTAAATGAGCCAATAGAGTCATGGCTGAATTAACTTGCACATATCCCTTGCAAGTAATTATGGATCAGTTTACTATAAAACAATATAGCTATGCTATGTTCCTAAATTATTCGATTAATCAAAAAAAACAAACCTAATGAGGAAAACATATGTTTAAATTTATCATACCCCTAGCTGTTTGCCTCGTTGCAAGCATAACTAATGCTGCAACAATACGTCTTGTCAACAATAGCTCCAAAAATCTTCATAAGAATTTTGAGTATGTGATGTGTGAAGGAGCTAAACATGACTTTCCCAACAAAATTCCAGCAAAATCGACTGGTGTAGCAACGCTATCTCTCCCAAAAATGGCCTTTTTTATTGGAGCAGAGTATGTTACGAATTGGAAAAAAGCTATATCACTAACTGTTATGAAAGAGTTAACGACACCAGGGGTACTGATGGTAAGTTCTGACATTTATGATCTAGAGCAGGAAAAATACGCGTTTAATAATGAATCTGATGTACGTATTGTCACTAATGACAATACAATACCACAAGAGTAAATAAGTCTCCGTCTCTACGCAGGGGGAGCTGTTTTAGTGGCTGTTTTACTCAATTTCTGCGAGATAAGACTGCTGATTTTTTTGTGCAGTTCCAGAAAATAAAAATCTTTACATGCCTAGACATCTTTTTAACTACAGACTGCTCCTAAGCACTGTCACATGCTACTCTCCTCAGATACCCTATTGCTAAATAGCTCTCAGCTGTATACTAAAGCAGAGAATCTTAACATCTATTCTTCTAAAGATATTCTTAGCAAACAACTTGCAATCATACAGAAATAGACTATTCTGGTAAACAGTAATGATAACAAAGTAACACCTAGTCACCTGGTGAATTAAGAGGAGAAGATATGTTTAAACTGATGATTGCTCTCACGGCCTTCCTCATTACAAATATGACCTATGCTATCAAATTATACATCACCAATAACACCTCAGACTTGCTTTTTAAAAACGACCTGTATCTTTATAGTGAAGGGACCAAATTGGAGTTCCCCTCAAAGATACCTGCCATGTCCACCGGCATAGGAACTATATACCTCCCACCAAATGCATCTATTTCCCAAGTATTCTATTTTGGGAAAAACAATGGAAATAAGTCTGTTCTTATACAAATAGTAAAAAAAAACGATCTAACGTCTGTAATTCAAGCTCAATCCACATTTTATAGGGTGTCTCCTTCTGATACATGGTTTACTGCTTTGACCTCCTCAGCCAATATAGTTATTAAAAATAAATAATGAATTGTACTATTAAGACAATACACTTCCTATCTTCATGTGAGTTTTTCATAAATAACATTTATTTCTCGTTCAACCCCTGCTAACATGTGATGTAGCTGACATAACATTCCTAAGATCGAATCTATGAGTGAATTCATCGAAAATTTTTCCTTCCAGTGGCGCCAATACGTTTTCCTTATTATTACCGTATGCATGCATGCCCCACTCACTGAAGCAAATCACTCTATCACGCTATCTGTCATGCCTGGTGATTCTCTGAGTAAAGTCCTTACAAAAGCAAAAGCTTCTGCAGCAGACACACATATGTTTTTTCAACTCAGCGAAAAGTCCGCCTCACTCCAACAACTCAAACCAAAAGACACAGTCACCATAGAAAAAAATCATGAGCAGCAGATTCAACGCATGATAATCAAGCGCAAACCCTCAACCACTATCACACTTACAAAGTCGATAACCGGCTTTGACCTCATTGAAGAGATCCAAGCAGAACCCATCCATAAACAAGCAATTAATTTTACAATAAAAAAGTCTCTCTATGAAGATGGAATTGCCGCTGGAGTCCCTGCAAATGCACTGTTGCAACTGCCTCGAATATTCGCATGGGACATCAATTTCACAAAGCAACTACAAAAAGGGGATGAGATTTCACTCATATTCGAATCAAATACAGCCATAGACGGCATCATCTATGTCAAAGTCACACTAAAAAAGAAAGTACATGAAGCTATTCGCTATACTCTTCCTAACAAAAAAACTCACTATGTAGGAAAAGATGGGAGATCATTAGATCGCAGCTTTCTTAAGTACCCTCTCAAGTTCAATCGAATTAGCTCCAAGTACTCTCTACACCGACACCATCCCTTACTCAACGGTGTTCGACCTCATTTAGGAGTTGATTTTGCGGCTAAAACAGGCACCCCTGTCAAAAGCACGGCACAAGGAAAAATAATTTTTTCAGGCTGGAAAGGCGGGTACGGCCGAACAATTATTGTTCAGCATAACCCACACTTTAAAACAGTTTATGCCCACCTTCACAAAATACATAATCTGACGAAAAAGGGATCAGCGGTTAAGCAAGGACAAGTCATTGGCTATGTTGGGAGCTCTGGCTTAGCCACAGGACCACACCTTCATTACGAATTCCACATTAATAATTTGCCCAAAGATCCTTTGTCTGTGCAGCTGCCGCGCACCTACACCCTCAATAAACAGCAAATGAGCATCCTAGCTGCAGAAAGACAAGAAAACCTTGCCCTTTTTTCAGTCAAAGACTTATCTTGATTTTTAGCTCAATCTATAAAAAGAAAAACCAGATATTGTCAGTGACCCAGCATAATAGTCGTTGATATATTCCTGAAAGTTCACATCCACTACTTTTTTGAGCACTGAAGATGCCTGCCGAAAGCGTAATTGACCATCCTTTCGATAGACAAAACCTAAATGTGATACCAACAATTGTGTACCCAATCCTGCTTTCTCTTTTGGCCAGTCATGTCGCGTAACTAACACCAACGATAAATCAGGAAAATCACTATAGTGCAAACGCGATAACTCCTCAAACCCGATAACTGGCAATGTCACCCACTTGCCTGAACGCTGCTGATATGGTTGGCAATCTGCATCTGACACTCCCTTTCTCAGACAAAGTTGTGTGTAAAATCCCCCTTCATCAATAAATGCTTTCTCTTGATGACTGCAACAGGCTGGCTGCCAAGGTTTTAGATTCTGTCTCTTGAGCCAATGCAATTCAACAATATGATTTCTCTGTAAGTACGAAACACCTTTGCCTTGATATCTTAATTTTTGCCAAGTTCGCTCAAAATGTTTATCATCTTTTGCATACAACAACGCCATCACAGTATCCACAAATGTCACACAATCAAAGCTTTTAGCAGAAATGCCTTCAGCCAAAGGATCAAACACATACTCACAACCTAAAAAACGGTCAGAAATACTCATAAAATCGGACAGAAGATCTTTCTTGTCTTTTTGGTGATGTGTATGATAAAATTCATCTAAAGTGGTGCTGCTGTATGCTATATTGGCGTGAGCAGTGAGTAAGACAGTAAAGAGAAGAAACATATGCTTAACATTATTTGGCTATCCCTTATGCTAACAAGTTTTATCTGTGCAATCTACACCGGCCGTGTCGATGATGTTGTGCAGAGCATTGCTCTCAACGCTGCAAAAGCTTTTCATATCGCCCTTGACATGGGTGGCCTTATGGTCTTTTGGCTCGGACTGATGAGAATTGCAGAAGATGCTGAGCTTATTAAGAAATTAGGAAGTGCGCTTCAGCCATTATTGCGAATGATCTTCCGTGACATCCCCGAAGGCCACCCAGCCATGGGCGCCATAGTGATGAACTATGCAGCCAATATCCTTGGTCTAGCTAATACAGCGACCCCTCTTGGGATTAGAGCCATGGAAGAATTAGAAACCCTCAATAAAAAACCCAATGTAGCAACAGACAGCATGTGTATGTTTGTAGCAGTCAATGCCTCGTCATTGCAACTGATACCGACCTCAACTATGGCCCTTCTCAGTAAATTTGGAGGCATTAACTCCACCGTTATTATTTTCCCCATCATTCTAGCCAGCACGTGCTCAACTATAGCAGCAATTACCCTATCAAAACTATTGGCCCGTTACAGCAAAGGTCGATCATGAATTTTATCACTAATTATTTATTTCTCAGCATCATCATTGGAATTCCTTTATACGCGGCAATCAAAAAAGTAGAGATCTATGATAGCTTTATTAATGGGGCGAAACACGGTGTTCATCTCGTATTAAAAATCATTCCATTTCTGGTCGGTATGATTGTTGCCATCGGCATGCTTCGCGCTTCAGGTTTTTTTGAGATAGTCGCTCATTTGCTTAGCCCTTTGTGTGATTACCTTGGCATACCTTCTGACATCATCCCACTGTCACTGATGCGGCCATTTTCCGGTGCAGCCTCGCAGGGCCTGCTGATAGACGTCTTTGAAAAAAATGGTGGAAACAGCAGTGTTTCTTATCTTGCAAGTATGATTTTGGGCAGTACTGAGACCTCATTTTATGTAGTAGCTATTTACTTTGGAGCTGTTAATATAAAAAATATTCGATACAGTTTATGGACCAGCTTAAGCGCTGACATCGTCGGCACACTCGCAGCTATCGTGGTCTGGCGATGTCTTTTTTAAATCAAGAGGCAATAAAACTATACCAAATTTCCGAATTAAATAGGCTCGTCAAAAGATGCTTGCAATATGAGTTCGGCCAAGTTTATGTTGTTGGGGAGATATCTAATCTCACTGTTGCCCGATCAGGTCATGCCTATTTTAGCCTTAAAGATGCAGATGCCCAAGTCACCTGTGCTCTGTTTAGCCGACAGGCTTGTCCTTTTGAACTTGAAGACGGTCAGATGGTCAAAGCCCAAGCTACAGTTGGGCTGTACGAAGCACGTGGCCAATATCAACTCATTGTCCAAAAAATAGAACCATACGGGCAAGGTCAATTGCGCAAAGCATACGAAGCACTGAAAAAAGAATTACACAGTGCTGGACTTTTTGATACAAAGCATAAAAATAAGTGCCCTGATATTCCCTCAACTATAGGCATCATCACTTCCCCACAAGCTGCCGCACTCGCAGATGTTGAAAAAGTTCTGCTCGAAAGATTTCCTTATGCACACCGTATACTCTATCCAGCTCAGGTTCAAGGGTCTGGTGCTGCAGAAACCATCAACAAAGCACTGAGAAATGCTATTGACGATAATCGCGCAGATGTGCTTTTGCTAGTCAGAGGCGGAGGGTCTCTTGAGGACCTGTGGGAATTTAATGATAAACAACTGGCCTATAGCATTGCTGCATGCCCCATACCACTCATTACTGGAGTTGGGCACGAGACAGACACCACAATCGTCGATTTTGTTGCTGATCATGCCGCACCCACACCTTCAGCAGCAGCTATCTATGCAACCCCCCACCAAAATGATCTAGCTAAACAGCTTAAGCATCAACAACAGCTGATTCAAAAGGGCCTAAGACAGTCCTGGCAAGAAGGTCATTGGCATCTTGATCAACTGAAAAGACGTTACCTAAGCCCACAACGGCATATACAAAGGCAGCACGATCTAATACAGCAATGGCAGCAACGCATATGGCAATACAGCCGATATAAGGTCATGCATAGAGAAAGCCAGCTTAGTTTACTCACACAATTACTGCAGCGAACTCAGCCACACAAACGTCATGAACAGCAGCAAGACGCTTTAAACACACTCAAAAAACATCTCATCCAAACTACATCAGAGAAGCTAGGGCACCTCAATCACACGCATCAACAACTCAGTCAACAGCTACAACTTCTCAACCCACTCCATGTACTTGCACGTGGTTATGCAGTCATTACAGATGAGGGCGGCAGGCTGATAAATGGCACTGAACACGCTATTCTCAATAAAACTGTACACATTCAGTGGGGTCAACAACGCGCTACTGCATTGATCACCCATGTTGAACAAGACACATGCTCATAAACTTTGTCTCATCTTGCATTCATAAAAAAAAGCACCTGCGTCCAAATCCTGTGAATACCGACTTTCTCCACCGAATGAAAAACCACATGCATGATAGAATCATTTTTTCAAAACAGAAAAATGAAACCTGGCATCATCGCCGCTAATAATAATCTCCATCTGAATCTGAATCTTCATACCTAGGAACAGGTGAGGTAACTCTTCTCTCAGGTTTAGAGGCCTGAACAGAAGCAGGCCTGTTCTTTCCCTGAGACAAGGCTGCTGCCGTGCATGGCTGCACATATTGTTGGCCTTTAGCTTCACACTGAAAGATGCTGCCACTTAATAAGAAATGAAAAACACTTTGAGCGGCCCCTATGATAGAACCCACGATGTTTACAGTTGCTTCAGGCGCTTTTCGCTCTCGTAATTCCTGTATTTTATTAATCACATAGAACTGTGGACTACCGTGAAACTCACTCAAGTCGAAGTGAGATAGTCCAGCACCAATTCCCGGATACCCCCACTCCCACTCTTCTTCAGCCCGCCCCTGACTCTGATTTTTCTTTATTTGCTCGTTAAATCTAGCTTTAGAAAGAATTTCACCGATATCTCGTTCTGACTTATCTAACTGGGAAAATCCTTTGATCAAACCATCATAGAGAGCAGACACATCACCAGAATAAAATCTAGGCTCCTGAAGAATCCTGATGCGCTCATCGTCTGAGATTCTAGCAAATAATGCAGCAAATGCATCACAGCCTCTATGTTCCCACTGCATATCTACAAGGACGTCTCCTTTCACCAGGGCATAAGCCCGAAAGGCCATATTATCTCTATTGCTTTTCATCAGCATACCAATATCAGCATCATTAATTAAAGGGCATTTTTCTCCAATTTCACCACCATTACCCGATAGGATCAACTCCTTTGCACATTTCAGTTGGGTTAATCTATTTTCAACGTTACCCTCATCAGAGTAATGTGAATATGAAAGCGCCCTATTTTTCTGAAAAAAACCTGCTTCTGTATAATTCAAGGCACATATCGAGTTAAAAAGGGCCAAATTCTCCAACATCAATGCATGCTCTGCATCTTCTGCTTGAGTATCTGTCGATACTTTCAGCCGATACTTCCTATATTCATCTGGTGTCAAAAAACCACATCCAAATTCATAAGTATTTTCTTCATACTCTTGCCCATGCCGAGCTTCATACTCTTGCTCATGCCGAGCTTTAGACAGATCAGCCTTTCTCTTCAAATAACATTTTCTCTTCAAATCACTCATGTCATCCGATAAATATTGCCAAGAGTAGCTGTATTCTTTTGTAAGTTCACTTACAAGACCCCCCTCAAAACCACCGTGTATAGCCAGTTTAAAAAATAGCTCGCAACCTTTCATACTCTGTAATGAGGCCCCCCCCTCACGAACATGCATACAAAAATCATTGAGACTATTTTTTGAAAAGACATCCTTCACTGCACTAGACAAAGATAAAATTTCAGCCAGAGGTCTCAAATAATTAATATCAGAGGCTTCAAAACTATCTGATTGACTCAACTTTGATAATGAAGATTTTACATACCCGTAATGCACGAGTGTCTCTGTATAGATACCAAAGTCACTGATAGATTCGTTTTCCTTAAAGAAGCGTGATAGTTTGTTCCGCACATCTTTAGAAAGGCTTATGCGACAACACAGCCCCCAAAGACGTAAGCTAACATCCTTGAAGCTATCAAAAAATCGAACTATGAAAGACCGATTAGCAAAAGCTTCTCGCTTTCTAAAATTAGCTATGCGTTCTAGAGAAAACTTTATTATAGTTTCCTTTTGTGGGTCAGACATTCCGCCATCCTCGGATAGCGCATTCCGCAACCCCTCTTCTATTGTTTCATCACTTATCCCTCTCTTGAAACAGCATTGAAGAAACTCATCTAGATAACTACCACCATACTTAAAGGGTCGGCTCCATGTTAGGGCCATAGCCGAAAGTACAACGTTGCCCACGCAATTCAGTGTAACCTTATCTATCTTATCTATCTTATCTATCAAAGAAAAAAACTCATAAGGGCTTAGTTTATACACATCATTGGCACCTAACCATCTCACTAATTCATCGTCACTTCTGATCTCACCAGTTAGAGCCGGGCGAGCAGATGCACTGCTACCGCTGACAAGAGGCCGTCTGGCATAACCAAAACCACTCTCATTGCCTGATTTCATTTCTTCTAATGATGGACGAGAATCTCTTTCAACCTTCAATGCCTCAAGCTTCTCAATCTTCTCATCAATCCTAAAAGCTGATCTCGATAACAGTTCAAAGGTGGACACACCTGTACATAGATTATCTAGCATTTCATCTAGATCATTTTGACTACTATCACCTATCAAAGTACAAAAATAGTCAAAATCATACAACTCCGGATAGTTGGAAATATTGATCTGCAGCCTAGACTTGTCCGACGGTATTGCTTCATGAATAACGTCTAAGTCCTCTTTATCAAGAATAATAGCAAAATCTAGACAAAGACACGCGAATGAATGCACATCAAAAAGTTCCCCCTCTTTCATGTAGCATCCATTTTCGACTATACCATTGTATACACTTTGCGGCAGAATATGTTGAAGAACAGCCTTTGGGTAAGAGGAACTTGCACGTTCTAATTCAGTAATAAAAAAAATGTTATCTCGATTTCTGTACGTCATTTTAAGGGTCTCCGACAGTTAAATTAATTCTTACTGGTAGACTGTGTTTTGACAACTCTATCTTTGATAATCCTCACTAGGAGTATATAGAAAGACAAAAAGCATGAAATACCACAGAAAACTTATTGTTCTACCCTCAATATACAATAAATAATCCCCTATTGCAATGACTTACGGTTAATTAGGAAAAAATACAGGATTATGCTCCTAGAGGTGAAAAGAACCTGAGAGCTTTGATATTAATAGTGCTCTTCATGCATACAGGATCAATAAAATCGAAAGGAAGACGCCTCATAGCGTTAATGGAAACATCAGGATTGTATGGTATAATGAAAAATAATATAAAGATAAAAAATGAATCATACAAACATACTCGATAACATATTTAAACACATAGACATAATCAATGGATTGATTAGCAAACCACTGTCTTTGCCTGATCAAGAAATAGTCGAAATGAAGTGTGTGCTTATCCAACGTGCATTTTTGCTTGATCAAAAGAACAAAGCGCGTCACAACAATAATAAAATAGTCAGGTGGCTCGATGAGCTAAAAAATGATATGACTGAGCCAAACAAAGAAACCAATAAACATTTTAAGAAAATATATAAACTCACAACAGAGTTCTATCTCCCCAAACTCTGCCCAATAACATCTCTATTTTCAAAAAATCAACAACCCACTCACCAAGGAGAGGAACTGTCAGACCGCCCACTAGGAAAATTTGAGCCCTGAGGGCTGAATTTATCTCTTTCTCTTACATAGCCTTTCTCTCGTGGGGGCATTATTGTGCTTGCTTTTGGGATAAAAAATGATAGCCCCGCCTTAAATGGACCTAACTTAGGAATTCTAATAAAACCTTGCGCTATGTGCATGAAAGAACTCCAAAAACCAGGGGGTATTTTTTTCTCTGATTTCTCAGACTTACTTTGAATTTCTCTCTTCAATAGACTTTCGTCTCTTTTTGAAAACTTGCTCGTATCTAAATAAAAATCAGCATCTAGAGGCAATACCTTGATTAGTTTCAGAAGAACTTTTGCAATCGGAGTGCTGTCTTCAACTGTCACTTGCTCAGGCTTAAGGATAAAGAACTTCAGTTCCTCATAGGCTTTCTCATCATATCCAACAGACTGCAGCAGATAAGCGACCTCATTAAGTTTTGTTTTTGATTCCCTAAATGCTTCTGCCAAATAAGCATGCATATTATCTTTGCAATGAAAATATTGGTAAAATGCATCTTTATTTAATAGGATTTTACGCTGCTCATGCGTCAATGCTGCGAAAAAATGATAATCTGAATCGGCATCCATCCTGTGTGCTCCTTCTAAGATTTTCCCTTGCAGAAGACAGTAGAAGCGAGTCACATCAGATTCCTTCATGTAATAATCACCGCTGTATTTTTCTAAAAGAGACAGCACCAAATTTTCATTTCCAAATAACATGGCATCTTCGATGTCTTCTCTTAATTTGCTTTCACGAGATGTTGGTATATTCTCATATTCCTCAGGCGATAAAAAACCCACACAACAGCCTGGATCATGATTATTTCTTTCAATATATTTCATATAGCTGGCATGTTTTAAAGAAACTAAATCCCGAGGCAACTTAACCCAACAAGCGCTATTGACAAGATGCTCTATCAGAGCCTGATAAACTGGTGACCGACCATCGACCAATTTTAAAAATGGCATAAGATCTCTTACTAAATCCTTCTTATAACCGGCAAAATGAAGCAATACAAAAAGAAAATCAAAGTGATGTTCTTTAATTATAGCAATGGACATATTGTCTTTGACCTCAAGCACAGTCAAAATCTCAGCAAGCTTTTTAAGACCCTTCAGATCGCTCAATAAAAGGTTACGCAAGCTATAAGTTAATGCAGAATATGGCAAGTATCCATAGTAAACTAGTGTCTCTGTCAATATACTGCACTCAGCTAGTCCTTTTTGTTGCCTGACAAACTGTGCAATCTCTTCACGCACACTTTGCGAAAGAAACATCCGCCGGCATAGTCCTAAAAGAGTCCCAATAAAATCTCCGATAGCATCCCCAATCTTTTTGATGAAACTGTGCTGATGAATCATTCTGCGTTGTCGCAGTATGGAGAAAATATCCCCTATGCCATCAGAGAGCATTGATTTCCAATTGCCTCCTAAAACTGGGACATCTTTTCTGTCATTGTCAAAATTGTCTCCTAAAGCCGGCCCATTTTCTCTATCATTGTCAAATTTAGAAAACAGGCCTTGGATTAATTCTTTTAGTTTACTATGAACGACGTCTGCAGTCAGATGATTCTCAATACAAAACTGATGAAACAAACGAGAAGTTTCTAGGCAATATTTATCTTGTATGACCGAGGTAAAAGTATATAAAGCAGATGAAACAGCCACAATTGTCTCTAAAGAAAAACGCATATGAAACTTAACTCTGTCTTGTTCTTTAATCTTAGAGTTCACAAAATCAAATACATCAGCCGGGGCTAGTTGTTTAATCTCATCAGACAATTCCCCGCCATTTATGTATTGTTGAATGCCTGCCAGAATCCTTTCTTCAAAATTGTCAATGAGGGGGTTATCGTCTTCACTATCTGAGTCTTGATCATTGAGCAAGCCTTCATCCGTATTTTCTAGAAGAGTCCGTTTCTGGTCTATCATAAATTCATTGTATCTCTTCCCTGCATCATTATTGCACAACTTTGTATACATACTCTGTCTAACACTATGATTATCCTGTTTGCTTATTATCTTTTGAAAATCACACATATCCAATATCTCTGGAAAAGACATGATCTCTTCAAAATCGGGTATTTCTTGATTTTCAAGTACGACTCCATACGTCGAACATTTTTCATACAATAGAGATATATGCGAATATTCACTTTTCTCAGTTGATGAAGAGCCCTCCTCTGACAAGAGATGACTCTGTTCCTCTTGAGGAAAAAACGAATGACGCACCTTGGGAGGTAAGACTAATTTGTGTATGCTATCGAGGAAAAAAACATTATCTCTATTCCTATATGTCATGCTATAAAACCTCTCTATAAATGTCTTAATATGTACTCAAGATAACCCTGCAAGGATAGACCCACTCTACTCATGCGAGCCCACTCATGATATACAAACATTGCCGCATTATCAATTTCTTTCGATGTTATTCATAATAAAATCTCTTTCGTATACCCAGGCTTGCTGCTTTCCCTGCTCAGAAAACCCATGCCCTTGCCCATCAATGACATATTGAGATAACTGTGCTGGGTTTAGTGAGGACAGCCAGCCACTCATCGTCTCTATAGGCACTATACGGTCATCGGAGCCATGGATATGACAAACAGGGACATTGGGACTGAATCGATCTCTTGTCCCAATTAGCTTCTGAGTGTAGCCCCTTTCAAACGAGTCTTCTATCGCTAATAAAGCACCTACATCCACCACCGGATAATACAAAATTAATCCTGCCAATGGTATTTGTGCAGCAATGGCACAAGCACTGAAACCAGAGGCCGAACGGCCCATCACAAACCCTTTACCAGGAATAAGAAGACGCAGAGAAATACTATGCTTTATCACAGCAAGAACATCTGCAACATCTTGTTTTCCCCAATGACCATACAGCTGCTGGCGGTGCGCAGTCCCCATCCCTGTTGATCCAGTAAAATTAATGACTAGAACTGTCATTCCCATAGCCAGATACGCATCAAACACCCCTCTCTGTGGACCTGCTTGACCCGTTGGCCCACCATGCAGCCAACAAATCCAAGGCTGTGGACCTTCCCCCCGCCTCACAACCCATGTCTGCACACACCCATTTTTCTTTGGCAGCCACAACTGTCTTTCTGGCATGATTTCAGTATACTGGTGTGTGGATGCCATCACCTGACCTGCATTAGACACCTGTGTCACACTTTCTCCTTGAGGCCCCGAGCTCTTAATATAGAATGAATCTGAGTCATGGTATAACCGCAAACACTGAGTCCCTGGAATAGGCAGTTTGTGCCACCGGCCTTTCTTATCCCTCAGCACAAAGCGCGCAAGACCAGAATAATAGGTCACAGCACACCAAGTTCCTTGATTCCACAAATGAAAGATTTGATCTCGAGACCACTGTGCATCACCAATCTCTCCCGGACATGCAGCGAAAGTTGTTAACGACACCGACGGCAGATGATAGGTATAACATTGCCATTTTCCTGAGCTATCACCCAACAGCAAAAGATGCTCTGCATCTTGCCAAATCGGCTGCATCCAAGCTGCAGATGGAAGTGCACAAGTGACACTTTCCCCAGATAGCGGAATAAGACACACATCTGTCTGGTCCCATGGCATGGCATTTTCACCCCATGCAATATAAACCAAATCACCTGCAGGACTTACTCTGGGTGAGCCTAAACCATAAGCCGTGGCAAGCACCGACAGCTGTCCATCTTGCTGTAGTAAAACCAGTTCGGCCATGTCAGATGTAGGCTGTGTTCTAACTAAAACCCAGCCTGCACGCTCGACCCAATAACAGCCGTCTCCATATACTGCCCCTTGCCCACTTAACAAATGCTCCCAGCCTTCATGCCACACCCATAGATCCTGTGTGGCCTGATCAACACACAAGCATCGATCAGAAGCAGGGTAGATGCCGCAATCCCCGTAACCATAAATCTCTGACCCTGGTTTGACAAACGGCGCCTTATGGAGCTTTCCATCTACATACAATCCATCATCTGCCCAGCCATTCCATCGATCATGCTGATACCCTAGCCATAGATAACCCATGTGATCATTAGTATTCATAGTCATATCATAACATCAGCAAAGATTTGGTCAAATCGAAAATATATATTGGCAAAACAGCAAACAGGCAGTAAAATACAAACAGAGTTCAGGATAGCGCTTATGTACACCTTCTTATTGCCATTGCTTCTTACAGTAGCAAATATTCACGCCATGCACTGGTTTGAAAGAAAACCTCTGCCTAAATATCAAAAAGTCAAGTCTGTCCCCACAACCCTGCTGCCTTTGCCCTGTCTGAGCTTTAATGAGCAAGTAAAAAATAACATGTTCTACTGCCCTAAGCCTGACGAGCTTTACCTTAAAGACAATATATGGCACACCAAAGATGGCTGGAAAAGTTATGAGGTCTCATTTGCCACAGCAGTCACTAGCTTCTCTGGTGCTCAGTGGCAAGGGTACAATGTTGGACGAGTGATCTGCTTGTACACAGGGGAGCAACAAAATGATTTCCCTGTACAAATCACAATGAACTCATTAGTGCATGCCCCAACTAAGCCGGTGTGGCAGAATATCAAAGAAAACTATAATTGTGTGTCGGTTTCTGGAAATGTCTGTGATTGCCCATTTAGCTACGTCAAGACAAAACATGAAGACATCGATGAGGTGATTAAACAGCTCAACTAATCATTTCAGCCAAATATTAATATCTGGACGGTCACTCTTACCCAATGTCGTTGGTGATTTAACTTGACCAGACAAACAAAACCACTCCGTCAACACTGGCTCGAATGATTTCAACTCCACTTCAAATACCCCTTGCCATCGGTAACACCCACATAAATACCAAGTGGTTGTTTTCACAAATATCCATTCACAACAAGGCAAATCGAGAAATTGAGCCAGCAGCATGCATTTCTTTTTTAATTTGACAGGCATGCTGCAGCTCTTCCAGCCGACAGCTCTTTGCGAAACAATAAAATAATTGCCACATTTGACAACACGCACTAAGACTCCTTTTGGCCATTTGCACTGAAACCAATATTGCTTAGCAATCCAATAATTGTCTTTTGGAACAAGGTGTGTAAAAGGACTTTCGGTAATGGTTTTGATGGCATGTGACTTAGCATGCTTCATCTATATCTGCAACACTTGCCGATCCTTTATACAGTCTGTAGTATTCATGCCTCAACGTGCTGTTGCACGTTCCAGACAACCATTTCACTTGGGCAATTATGGAGGCAACACACACAGCTCTACCCCTCTGCTTTTACAGGTCTTCTCAAACTCTTTCATAAATTCACTTCCACCAACCGCTTGTATACTTTTTAACGTCACTGGCAGCCCTTGTGTCATATCTTTGTGTGGACACTTGCCACGGCTATTTGACTCACCGGACAACCCCAGGCATTAAAGTTCCACTGTGCTGATATACAATCAAATATGCAAACCAGAACACATGCAGACAATGATAGCAGAATACTCAAAACACGTGAATCGATCAACAGTTCCGCGACTGTTCTTCAGCCTTATCATATAAACCCGTTAACAAAAGCAGCAGAAAGTCTCAAGACAGCTTCCGGGGAAAGTTTAAGCATACATAGTCATTCAAGAACGATGATTAAAATATGTAATCGCTCATAATTCATGCATGGGCACAAACCATACTATATCTTTCATAGATACAGCATCAGCCTGATAAACCTGCGCTCACGAAGGAGCGCAGTATTGTTAAAACTAGCTGACATGGGCAGACATTGATGAGGTTTGACTTTCCACAGGGGAATACTCTGCCACTCTTTGAGCCTGGCTAAATAAAGTTGGATTATAAGCAGTTGTGTGTTCAGCTTGTGTTGACTCTCTGAGATCAGACTGAACCTCTTGCACCTGTAACGGTGCTGCAACGACTCGATATACATAGCCTTCCTTCACGCCTGCATTTTTCACAATGGATGGCCATTGTATACTGCGAGGTCCAGGATAAATGCTATGCCATGATTCATGTTGTGGACAATCAGACAATAGCTTTGACATCATTAGATCTAGCATCGGTCTGACTGCTGTCTGATTCATACAGTTATCTAGTATAAATCGCATACACACAAATCCATGCTCATCAGACTCTGATGCAATAGCTTTGATAGATTGCTGCACCAAATCTGAGCTCATATCTTTGATTAAAATTTTTGCATGATTATTCACCACGTTTCTCAACTCTGATGCACTACTAGCTAATTTCATGCCCGTTAATACAGAGTAGATACTGAGGAATTTTCCCTGGAGATGTAACTGCACATCTGCTTTAGGTACTTCAATGATGTCATTATTACCATGAGTTTTACTGTAGTAAAATAAATGCCATGCATCACCTCTATCATGCTTGGCTGTCACATACATCTTTCTATTTCGAAGCATGGACATATGCTGATTGAAACTTTTAGGTGACACTTTAATGACTTGCTTATCAGCTACTGGCCGTGAATCCGTTTGATGAACCGCAACACCTTGACGACTAGCTAGTTGTGTAAATAACCATCCAGATCTAATACCTGAATCTTTACATGCACGTTGCCACACATCATCTGACAGACGTGCAGGATATATCCTCTGCCAATCCACATTGCCGAATTTGATTAACTGTGATAGAAAATTCACTTTATTTTGTGCTTTATCAAGAATATTGAGAACAAGCCCATCATTTAAATTTGCATTCATAAGTAGATTGTGTATCACATGAGATGAATAATCATCAATATGTTCTGACATCATCGGTGTAAACTCAATTAACTTTGTAAGAAGTATTGTTGCTAGAGAATCATTAGCAGACAGCAACTGTGAAACAATTTTCATCACGTGATGGCGATCACCTCTCTCGTATATCTGGGCCCACATATTTTCATTATGCATTATCTTTTCAGTGATTTCACGACACAATGCCAATGAGAAATAACTATATAAAAGATCATCACCGAGTACATCTGATAAATGATGTTCTATGGCTGCTGGCCAACCTTTTGCTAGCAAAATCTCGCTCTTATCAAGATTTTTTAGTGCCAAATAAGTCAGGTTACCGCGCACTAATACCCGTGCATAATCTTCACAAAATGCACTGTAAATCAAATCTGCAGCATTCTCTTCAAAATCTGTGTCAAGATCACTGTATGAACGCTCTAATATCTCATAGTCCAACTCTGACTCTCTACTGGTTTGTAAAGACAATGCTAGAGTTTCAGTATCACTGTTATAACCATTATCCGGATCCATTTCTTCAATGTCGTTCCACTCCTCGATTTGCGCCAACAATTGAATAAAATTTTCCTTAATCATAGATTCATAATGCCTCACGCTATGTTCATTTTTACTTAAGACACCCTGCCACAATACCACAGCTTTATGAGTAGACGAATCTATCGTATATACTAAACGATGGCAGCCACCCTGTCCGTAAAAAGACTTGTTTTTAATAACAAAAACACGAAAGCCACCCCGGTTCAGCTGAAAATATTGCTTGGCATTGTGTTGAGAGGTACGTATTTTTTCATCAATCTCATCAATCTCATCAGGAGAAAGCGAGAGATCACTAAAAAGTGACCTAAGTGCATGTTTATGTATCATTTTTATCATTCCATTTTCATTATTCGTTTGTAGTATAAAGAACGATTCTTAAATTCACATTAATACATTCAAACAAATCACATATTAGTGACATGATCAATTATTTACAGACACTTAATATGGCACACCAAAGATGGCTGGAAAAGTTATGAGGTCTCATTTGCCACAGCAGTCACTAGCTTCTCTGGTGCTCAGTGGCAAGGGTACAATGTTGGACGAGTGATCTGCTTGTACACAGGGGAGCAACAAAATGATTTCCCTGTACAAATCACAATGAACTCATTAGTGCATGCCCCAACTAAGCCGGTGTGGCAGAATATCAAAGAAAACTATAATTGTGTGTCGGTTTCTGGAAATGTCTGTGATTGCCCATTTAGCTACGTCAAGACAAAACATGAAGACATCGATGAGGTGATTAAACAGCTCAACTAATCATTTCAGCCAAATATTAATATCTGGACGGTCACTCTTACCCAATGTCGTTGGTGATTTAACTTGACCAGACAAACAAAACCACTCCGTCAACACTGGCTCGAATGATTTCAACTCCACTTCAAATACCCCTTGCCATCGGTAACACCCACATAAATACCAAGTGGTTGTTTTCACAAATATCCATTCACAACAAGGCAAATCGAGAAATTGAGCCAGCAGCATGCATTTCTTTTTTAATTTGACAGGCATGCTGCAGCTCTTCCAGCCGACAGCTCTTTGCGAAACAATAAAATAATTGCCACATTTGACAACACGCACTAAGACTCCTTTTGGCCATTTGCACTGAAACCAATATTGCTTAGCAATCCAATAATTGTCTTTTGGAACAAGGTGTGTAAAAGGACTTTCGGTAATGGTTTTGATGGCATGTGACTTAGCATGCTTCATCATGGTCGGCCACAACCAGAAAAACTGTGAGAAATGTTTTGGCTTATAACAAAAAAGCGGGGTAAGCACTTGATACAGTGCTGTAATAAATGCTTGCCATGAGTGGATATGATAGCTCGTTGGCTCTTGATAGTGATATCGGACCTGGCTCTGAATACGATCCACCACTTCTTCATAGAATAGATCATCACCTAATAGCTCATGTACTTGCCCATCAATCCCTACAGACATCCCTCGGCAAGGACTTGTCCAAACATGCCACTTCAAGGAAAGCATCTCAGCATGGCTCACTTTGATGACTTTCACCCTTTGAGCCTGCGCATACCGAATAACAAATTCAGAAAAATCTCCGCCTCGAGACAATACTAAAATTTTACGCACATCTATCTCCCTGAGAAAGCAAGACAGCGGTGAGGTATTTTGAAATCATTGGCTCTTGCATATGCTCTTCAAAAAAAATATAACCTGGCGATGGATTTATCTCCAACAAATAATGCTTGTCCTGCCAAAAAAGAAGATCTATGCCTGAAAAAATCAAACCCATTCGTGTAGTCAGATCCCGGCATGCTTGCATGACTTTCTGAGGGAGCTGAACAACCTCCCACCGATTTTGCTTGCTATACCGATAGTCCAAACTATCGCTGCAGATAGATTGAGCCACTATCTCATGACCTATACAATGCACTCTAATATTATGTTGCCCGTGCTCGGGTTGAATTAATATAGGCTCATACGCATTTTCCCCCGTGTATCTTTTACAGATCGATCGATGTGCTGAGATTGATTTCATAATATAGCTCTCTCGTTGCTTAGTGCTATTCACTAAAATCTCACTGGGCACTGTTTCAAGGCCCTCATGCTGTAAGTCGAGTTGATGCCATAATTTAGAGAAATTATGTATCCCCTGAAGTGGTCTGTTCACCACTACCTCATAAAAACAGTCCAAACAGTGCTGTAAGCAATGGAACTGGTCTTCTCTAAGTCTGGATATATTTTGCTCAGGGTGACGAAAATAGCGGTTATACACAGCAGATATTTGCTCATGTGCCAATGTTCCTGTAGCTGAATGAAACCCTTTTTCATCGATCATGACATTGCCGCCTAATTGATGCAAATCAATGAAGTAGACATCATCAATCAGGCTATGCTGAATCAAAAACTCAGCATAGCCTTGAATAACTGGATCTTCTGGAAATCCCAGAAGAGCTAGCACAAGTCTGTCTCTATATCCAAAGAACATCCATCATCTTTGCCATCTTTTCCATCCTTGCCATCTTTCGTGTTTGATTTAGAACACTCCGCAAGTAATGGGCCAATGTGCCTTAATTTAAATTCTTCCATAGTTTTCTCCTTACTTTTGAATTATTTCGCCACCTTCAATATGGCTCACTAAAGCATCATGACTTGCATGAACCACGCCCTTGGCTCCAAGAAAACGAATATCTCTAATCGTTGCTCCTTGGGTCAAATAGACATGCGCTGTATGCTTCGCATGAACAACCATATTTTGAATGTGACCCCCATTAATCACTGCATGATCTAAATGGCATTGAGCCTCATTGATCTTGCTGTGATCTGCCTTCAAAGATCCACGATGCTGAACATAGTCCACAACACTATTATTCATCACCATATCCCCTGCAGAATGAAGCGAATGAATACCAGCATTAACTATTTTTATTGAACCATTCAATGAGCATGTTGATAATACTTTGGTGCCATCTATAGTGATAAGACCAGTTCCTTGACATGTATCTATCTCACCCTGACCACAAACATAAGACCCATTATGCTGACTACAAACCTCAGCAGCTTGGACCGATTTCATGGCACAGACCATTAATGGTATTGAATATAATAACTGAATCATAAGCGTTCCTCCTTTACAGTGATCAAGATAACTGTTGGGGAATATTTGCCAATACCGTAATTCACTTCTTATAGAAATAAAACACCACTTTATATAGAAAAAGCATAACAGCTGCACCCCATTCTTATCCTTCATTTTTCAGAACATGTTCAGCCAATACAGCCATGAAGCACCAAAATATATGATCACTCAGCATTAATAAGAAAAATGAGACAGCCATGTAGCCGATAACCAGAAAAGTCCAGCCCACCAAGCATTGTTGACAAAGCCACGCCAGTATTGCCCTGACCATAAGTCACGCACAACAACAAAAAACCACACTATTAGCAAGCCATCAAGAAAAAACAAATGAAAAAAAGACATATAGAGCTGATACAGCAACATCATTGATAGGATAAACACCGCATAACTAAAAGTGATAACAGCCCGTGCATAACGGCCCATGCTGATCACACTGGATTGAAGCATCAACCTCTGGTCATCTTCAATATCATTCAAAGCATACACACTATCAAAAGCAAATATCCAAAATGCCACAGCCAAATAAAATACCCAAGCATGCCAATTAAGTGCCCCCTCACTAACCATAAAAGCATAGAGAACACCCTGCGAGAAAGTCAGTGCAAGAACTAACTGTGGCAATGCAAACCATCTTTTTGTTAATGGGTACACCACAATCAGAACCAATGAAAAGGGCACCAATTGAAAAATTTGAGAACCTAATAAGATTGCAACAAGACCTGCAACAAATAAACATCCTCCTAGCCAACCAATAAAATAGCCCCCATTCCACTGCCCCAATGCTAAAGGCCGGGTGGCTGTTCGTTTCACCTGGATATCAATATCGCGATCAAGCCAATCATTGATGAGGCAACCTGCCGTCCTTGTGGCCCAAGTTCCCACAAAAAATAAGGCGCAAACAGACCATTCTGGCAATGGATGGCTTGGGAAAAACAGTGCACCATACGTGGGCCATAGCAACAGCCAAAAACCGGCAAGCTTGTCAAGCCGTAATCCTCTAATCCAAACTGATGCCATTGCTTTTTTCATATACTCCCGATAGGCTAAGCCTAAAATGAGACTCACTTAACAACAAGGATAGCCGAGCCATGGAACAATTGACATATATTTTTACACTTCTGATCAGCCAACTGCTGCATATTGTTGGCTACAAAGTAACTCACAACAATAAACGAACACTGCCATCTGAACATACTGGAACTATGGCTTGTCTTCTTATCCCAGGATTATGGGCCACAAAAAATTCGTTGCATTGGCTTGCCTCCCAACTGAGTGACTCGTTTAATAGCAAAAACATATACAGGCTAACATACTCGGCGCTTTCACCTACTAAAAATACGGTTCGACAACTCAAAGAAACTATCGATGAATTGATAAAGAGATACAAAAAAATAGTCATTATTTGTCACTCATTTGGAGGCGTGATAACAGCCATGTTTTTACAGGACTCCCCGTATCACCAGTGTTTCCATGTCATCACTATTGCATCACCTCTGCAAGGGTCTGTACTCATTGATCAATACGAGTATATCTGTCGAAGACTCAAAGAGATGAGAGCAGGAATCCTCGTGACTATTCTTCATAAGGCAGAGAGAGCCCTTGGCTTTGATCATTTAATCAACGCAATAAAGCAATGTCCAGACAAGCTCCCTAACCAATTATCTTTACTATGTATCATTGCGACAAAAGATGTTGTTGTCGGGCAAAGTTCTTACCAACATTTCATAGAAAGACCTGCGATTAAACTGAGTCATGGACACGTTAATGTGACCTATTCACCCGCGGCTGTTGCTGTAATCAAGGCCAGTTTTAAGCAAGATAATCCACATTCAAAACTTCAAAGTCCTGAGGACCACTGGGTAACTCAACTTCAATAATGTCTCCCACGAGACGTCCCACACACCCTCTGGCTAAGGGAGAACTGACTGATAAACGTTTTTGAGCTATATCTGCTTCGTAATCACCCACAATTTGAAAGTTCATTTCTTTTCCTGTATCACAATTTAAAAGTGTCACAGTCGAGCCAAAAATAACTTTTCCTTCATTATTAAATTGAGTGACATCGATGATTTCTGCTTGCTGAAGCTGTGCATCTAATGACTGAATTTTAGCTTCAATCATCCCTTGTTCATCCTTTGCCGCATGATATTCAGCATTCTCTTTCAGATCACCGTGTGCTCTAGCCTCTGCAATTGCTTGGGTAATTTCTCTTCGCTTGACTGTTTTTAGATACTCAAGTTCTTGTCGGAGCTTTTGCTCACCTGCTTTAGTCGTTGGGAAGCGTACCATAATACCTCTCATTTTATTATAAAAACAATCTTTAGTATATTTGAAACGCTAAAATAAATCAAGAAATATTGTAACTATTCACCAGGGGGGTCGAGGTTGTCGAAGTCAGGGAGTTGCCCACAGAACAACATCTCCAGTGATTCGGTC
>CAZMRQ010000011.1:0-30370 GCA_964568795.1 uncultured Gammaproteobacteria bacterium
CCAGATCATCTACTGTGTCATCAAAATGACGCCGGAAGTGATGCATCCTATGATGATCAGGGAGGGTCTGTGATTTTTTAGTCAGCTTCTTAAAGTCCTTGGTCATCAGATCCTTGATGGCAGTGTACTGCCATTTTTGGTTATCTCGTGACATAAGCTTGAACTATTTACTGTTTTCATGTTAGTGGGTCAAATTTGACAATGCCAGAAAAATCCCATGACAGATGTGGTGTGATGAGGGATGTTGATTTCTTAATTGTTCCACATGTGTGTTCTTGTGGATGCTTTTGATATATTTTCCTCATTATTGCCCATCATTACATCACAATAAACACTGGATTCATGGCATAGATAATAAAAAATTTGTGATTTTAATCAATCTGTACTCGGTATGTTCTCAGATAAGTGATAACCGTGCATGGGTATGTCTGAGCCTTCTGTATCATGCGGGCGGACTCATACAATTAAGTATGCCTTTTGCGATACCATCATAGTCAAAATCTGTGAAATCTATATGTGTATATACAAGATTTCGGAGAAAATTGTCAGTATGATGACAATTTTCATGAAATTGTTTATACGTTCATATGAGGATATTCTTGAAGATTGTATGGTGGTTATACAGGATAATCCATTGACTTCGTACAGATGGCTGGTATGAACCAATGCATATGGGTTAAATAGTGCAATATTATACATATTTCTAGTTGACATGCAATAATGTATGATATATGATATTGTTATCATTAGGCGTTTTTCGAGCTACAATATGTTTACACGCGATCTATCTGAGCAATTACTAGAGGCAACCAAATATTACCCTATTATCACCTTAACTGGACCAAGACAGTCTGGGAAAACGACTCTTGTACGCTCACTTTTTCAGGGGTATGCATATTTTAATCTTGAAGATCCTGACGTGCTGGAGCAAATTAAAATTGATCCTAAAAAATTTTTACGAACACAAAAAGGTCCTTTGATTATAGATGAAGTGCAAAATTATCCCGAGTTGTTGTCATATCTGCAAGTCGTCGTTGATGAAAAGCCACAAAAGGGGCAATACATCTTAACAGGGAGCCACCAATTCACACTGCTGGAAGCCATTAACCAGTCATTGGCAGGCCGTACTGATCTTCTAGTTTTATATCCATTAAGTCTCTCTGAGACCAGCCAATTTACAAAAGAGATTGAGCTTGATCAATGGCTATTTAATGGGTTTTATCCAAGAGTGTACTCAGACAACATTCCTGCAGAGCGCCATACTAAAAATTATATCAAAACATACGTTGAAAGAGATGTTCGCAAGATTGTTAATATCAAAGATATACAGGCATTTCAGAAATTTATAAAACTGTGTGCAGGGAGAATTGGGCAAGTGCTTAGTATACATAGTATGTGTAATGAAACAGGCATCTCTCACAATACATTAAAGTCTTGGATAGGTATTCTTGAAGCATCTCATCTGATTTATTTATTGCAACCCTATTATGAGAATTTTGGAAAACGCGTTATTAAAAGTCCAAAACTTTATTTCGTTGATGTGGGCTTGGTTACATATTTGCTTGGTATTAAGACAGTAGCCCAACTAGAGACTCACCCTTTGAGGGGTATGTTATTTGAAAATATGGTGGTCATGGACCTTATTAAAAATCAAGCCAATCAGAGCCAAGAGCCCCATGTCTACTACTACAGAGATAACAATCAAAATGAAGTGGACATTATTTTTGAGTATGGAGGTGGCTTAATGCCCATTGAAATCAAATCTTCTGAAACTTTCAACAAGAAATTTCTGAAGGGTATTAGATATTTCATGAATCTAACAGACAAAGCTAAAACCGGCTGTCTCATATATGCGGGCAACCCAATTGGTAGCACTACTGATATTAGCATTTTGAACTTCAAAGAAGTAAAGAAAATTACTAAAACTTAATTAGTCCTCAGGGGTGCCTATGATTTCAGTTTATTGGCATATGTCATGGGTATGCCGATATAATGGCCATTGTAGTTTCTCTGATGACAATGAATTTGAATTCAGAAAGCAGAGGATATACACCCTATACCCAAAAGATTAGATAGACAAAGCATATGAGGGGTCAGGACTTTAAAGAGCTTAGAGAGACGCTTAGCAAAGCCCCTGTTGTGCATATACGGTAAGTATACTGCAAACATACCGACTGAGCAAGTTACTCTTAGACCAAGCTAAAAGTTGCTTGAGAGAGTCGGGGGGAGATGTATCGGTCGCGAGTGACCACCACGCTAGCCCAGAGCACTAGATACCTTTTGACAGTCAGGGTAGCAGACCCTCTTTGCCCAGTAGCCAACGTCTTGTTGAGAGACTTAACAAGTGTGCAGGGGTGTAGGCGCTGACTGTAGTTAAGGGATTTTCCAGGCTGTAGTGGTGCATCGAGTGCTGGCAGCACATGGATGTGTATAGTGGCGCCACTCAGAAGACAAGTATTAGATATGACTACACCTACAATGCTACTCTAGCTAGGCTGTCTTATGAGCTTTAGCTGCAGTAAATTTCGATGCTGAGCGATAGCATAAAAGTACTTAATAGTACATCCAGTGCCCATCAATGGGACACTCATATGGTCTATTTGCACCATCTCACCAGATCCTTTCTTTTTGTCTTTGTAATGCCGCCTTGTTGCATACGTGTTAAACTGTCGATGCCTCACATCTTTGAGGCGTCCATAGTAGTGCCTCACAGGCTTTATACGATCTAACTGGATTAGTTTCTTCAATATCAACCATACTGACACTGATATTCATGCCTTCTCTAGCCAGAATGATCCGTATCTTTTTTTTACCGATTATGAGGCCTTAATTTATCTCTTTTTTGTTTCATTCACATCTGAACCTACACAGTAGTCGTTTCATGAGCTGAAGATGCTTTTTGTTTTGTTGTCATTTCGTCTATTAAGTGTGTTAAAAAAGTTATACTTTCTTTAGAGTCATTAAGGCAAGGGATGTATGAGTAGGTTTTTCCGCCATGAGACATGAACAGCTTACGGTACTCTACTTCTAGTTCTTCAAGTGTTTCGAGGCAATCGCAGTAGAAACTTGGTGCTATTAATGTGATGCTATGGCCATTTAACGCACAGTCCCGTATAATCGCTTCAGCATAAGGCTTTAGCCATTCCTTCGGCCCGAATCGAGATTGAAAAACGACTTGAAATTCCTTTGAAGAAAGACGGAGTTCTTGAGCAAGGTGATGAGCAGTAGTCTGACAACAATGAGAGTAGGGGTCGCCTTTTTCAAGACTATCAGAGGGAAGGCCATGAAAGGAGATCAGGAGCATTGTAGTTTTCCCATGTATGGACCAATGACGTCGTACTGACTGTGCTAAGGCTTGAATATATTGAGGGTGAAAACAAAAATCGTGCATGAAATTTAATGAAGGGACAAATCTGTAATGAGAAAGGCAACGTGTTAATTCATGAAAACAAGTGCCACTTGTGGTATCAGAATATTGTGGGAAAAGGGGTATAACAGTCAATGTATGCGCTTGAGAGGCAATTATTTGTGTGACTGCCTTGGCTATGTTGTCAGATCCATAGCGCATAGCTAAGTAAACTTGATGTTGTGGGAGTTGGCGCTGAAGCTGTTGGTGTATGGATTGACAATAGACACGTAAAGGTGATCCACTTTTATGCCATATTTTTTTATATTTTTTACTTAGAGGCCAAATACGTAAGGGCAATATAATGAGATACAGAAGAGGCAGCCAGAAAAATCGAGGAAGATTAATAACACGCTTGTCACTTAAGAATTGACGCAAGAAACTGAATATTGCCCCCAAGGACGCTTTTTCAGGTGTGCCGAGGTTTATAAGCAGAACGGCATGTGGTTGAGGCGACTGATAGAGCTTATTCATGTTTATTATGTTGAATCATAGAGCGATTCATCCACTCGCTTAGATTCTGCAAGTGCATGCGTGTAGTTAATAATAGAAATATAGATAGTTTCATTATTTAGATGGTGTCCTCTAATTGCATTGAAGACATCAATCATATCGAGAGGTTTGAGAATAAAGCAGCCTGCAGATGTATAATTGGGCTCATTAAATAGAGACTCAGGCACACCGTGTATATAGACAAAGCGATCAAAAGTATCAACGCACCTGCCATGCACATCATATCCAGAGTTAACACCGTTTTCACAACCACGTATGCGTATGATCCGAGTTGTTATAATGGGCGCTAGATCGCCTTCCTGATAGATTTTTGTGGGATTTCTCGAAGAGAAGGACTGTAAGGGATCGGCGTTGTGGCCTACCAATTCGACTGCTTTGTGCAAGCCATAGGGAGACATTTTAGTGTCTTGGATACATGAGAAACCAGCAGTTGAAAATTTGACATCATATGATTGTGCATGAACAGTTAGCTTCTTTGTCAATACATCAATTGTTATCATTTTTTCTGCCTTGCAAATAATTATTAATAGAAGGAGATAAGGTGATCTCAGCGTTTTGAAGGACATGTTGTGATAGTTGTTGTGTGATCAACTGTTCGTCAACAACTAATTTCTTTGCTGTGCTGTGACTGGGCGAAACAGATACGAAATATGTATGGTCATCCTTGTTGATGACACAGAGCGTCTGGCCTGCACAAGATAGAATAAGCTGTGAGTAGAAAGGCTGTTTGTTATCTGTTAGTGATTGGGTATAAGTTTGGATAGGTATATTCACTAGTTGAGAGACATCACTTATATTTTTCATTTTTCGAGCAGAGCGTACTTTATCCATCATGAGAGTTCTTTGGAGTTCTTGATGAATGATTGGCTGTGCTTCTTGAAGGGTGAGTTGTCTTGAAGGGTATTGCTTATTTATTCTATATACAATGACTTTTCCTGGGGATGGTTCTACGACAGGGCTATTAAAATTTTCATTTTGCATATCAGGTGTATGAATAGCGGTGAGAGAATCAGGGTGAAAAGGTTTTGGGATAGAGCCATCAAGACTGAATTTTGGTGAAGTGACTATAGGTTTGTTAGTGAGTTGAGCAACTTTATTGAGTGAGTTTGGTGAGGTATAAGCGGCCTCATCAATGTCTTTTTTCATTTTTGAGAAAGCTTGATTCTTTTTCTCGTTGATTAGGTCAGTTGTAACTTTACCGACTATTTGATTCAAGTGAAGATTTGATGCTTCCTGTGTATAGTAAAAATAAATATTATTTGGTGAAGTATTTGGTGCGGTTATGCCTTTCTCATTCAGTTCAATGAGTAGTGGTTGAGGCACAGTTGATTCAGTGACAGTCTCGGTCGTGAATTGGACTTTTTTGTTATGTTGTTTTGAAATGATTTCAATAAGTCTTTTTGCCTTTAAAGGAATCTGAGGAGATTTTGTGGTGTCAGATGCTGTTGTTAATTTATATATGGTTCTGTTTTCATGCTGGTACTTTTTAATATTTTTATTGAAATAAGCTTTTATCTCAGCATAGGCTGGTTTGGTAATAGGGAGATCATCTTTATCATAATACACGTAATTGAGTTGAAAAGACTCAGGGGATAGATAACGGTGTTTATATGTTTTGTAGTGCTCTGATATTTGTTTTTGAGACAACGCTAGTCCGTGGTTACTATTTAGATCAATGTCAATGAGTGCAAGTTGAAAAACTTGACTAAGAGAGTGGTTGACAGAGTGGGAGAATTTTGGTGTATGAGGTCGTGTTTTGAATAATATGTCGTTTATGAGACTCAAAGTCAGTTGTTCATCAACATTCGATATATGAAGCTTTTGTTCATTTGGTGTAAGGCTGCTATGGTTTTGTTTGACAAGCTCTTTTTTAAGCAGTGTATGGCTGGGAGATATCTTGAGTAAATCAGCGAGTGAAAGGCCGCTCAACTTGACTTGAAGCATTTTGATAGCTTCCGTGTTTGCATGGCGTTGATCATATTGATTGGTAGACAATTGGCCGGCAAGTCTATTGATGTCATTCGGTGTGACTTGTCTTGAGGCGGTTGACATAATCGCGCTGTCAAAACGTGAGAACTGCATACCAGATTCAGGTCCGAAAAAAAGAAGACCTAATACAAGGAGTGCAAAAACAAAGTACATGATGAGTGTTGGTTTTTTCGACATCTTTTAACTTCTCAATTAGAAGGTAGTCGGAGCAGACGGGATTCGAACCCGCGACCCCCGGCGTGACAGGCCGATATTCTAACCAGCTGAACTACTGCTCCGTATTTGGGTGCTGAGGGATTTGAACCCACGACATTCGCCTTGTAAGGGCGACGCTCTACCAACTGAGCTAAGCACCCAGCTCAGTTGGTAGCATACTTGGTCTATTGAGGTGTGTCAACACCCAATTGACCCATAGGTGTTAGGAGTTTACCTCATCCTTGAGTTTTTTTGCAGGTTTGAATTTGACAACCGTGCACGCAGGTACATTTATTGATTCACCTGTACGTGGATTTTTAGCTTGTCGTGCATCTCTATGACGTGTTTCAAACTTGCCTAATTTAGGCACGCTCACTTCACCTTCACTTTGTAAAGAAGAAGTTAACTCATCGATAAGAGCTGTCATAAAATCACGAACCTGTGATTGTGGAACACTTTGTCTTTTAGCAATTGCCTGAACAAAGTCAGTATAGTTCATACTCATATTTAAACCTCATTGTTTGTATAGCATCATAAAAGTTTTAACATGCTTTAGTTGTTCAGGTCAAGTGTTTGCAGGGTATTTGCGCAATAATAACAATAATAATTATTTCATCACACGTTCTTTTTGCGCTATAATGTTTATACGTCACTTCCATCAAATAGTGATGAATCAATCTCTTGTTGATTTTTCTTACTATCAATATCACTGAGTTTAAGTTTATATGCAATGAAGTAAACTATGAGAGACAAAGTTGACAGTAATACGATGTCTGTGCCATGTGGTATCTGACCTGTGCCGCCATCAAAGTTACCAAATTTGCTAATAAGTCCCAAGAATGAAAAGTGTGGTATAAGCCAGAGAGCTGGTTTAATATGGATTTTTTCATGGCAGACCAGGGCTGTATAGACAATATAAAAGATAACGCCAATAATAACACTGACAAGCAAATAGGAATTTGTTTCCCATCCTGTCCAGTAGACAAGGCAATTGCAGATACAGAATGTTATAATGCTTATAAAAGGTGCGCAAGGTATTTTAAAATGCCGTTTGATGTGACTGGCTTGTTGACGCAGTGAGAGCAGTGCAATTGGGCCCACAGCGTAGGCCATTACGATTGCTGACGCTTGGAACTTAACGAGTTTTGTCCAAGTGGGTAAGGGTAGAAAAAGTAAAAGTCCTACAAAAAAATTAATGACAATAGCTAAATATGGCACGCTGTTTGTGTTAAGAATAGTGAAAAATGAAGGCAAGGTTTTACTTTTACCCATGGCATATAAAAGTCGCGAAGTGGTGGCTGTATATACAAGTGCAGTTCCTGAGGGTGTCACTATTGAGTCCAGCGCAATGATATTTGCCAGCCATGCTAAACCGAGATGAATGGCTAGTCCTGCAAATGGACCGGTGTCGTAGGAGAATTTAAGGGATGACCAGCCTTCTTTAAACATGTCTGGAGATACAGTGCCAATGAAAACCACCTGCATCAATGTGTAGATTATCATGCAAATAAGTACGGAGCCAACAACAGAGAGTGGGATGGCACGTTGAGGGTTTTTGACTTCACCTGCGAGTGAGGTTGATTCTCTAAAGCCGAGATATGAGAAAACTGCGATTGCTGACAGGGCTTCAAATACACTTTTTATGCCATTGGGCATAAATCCTGCACTAGTAAAGTTTTCTGTATGAAAGCCACTAAATCCGAGAATAACGATGGTTAACACGGGCACGATGACTTTCCATCCAGCTAGAAGGTTGTTGTACTTAATAAGCGTTTTAACGCCCATTACATTGAGTATGGAGAAGAAAAACATGAGAATAGTTGCCCAGACCAGCCCAATGAAAGAGAGCACAGCCCCTCCTGGCACCTTGGTAATTAATAGAGGAAAGTACTGGCTTATATATTGGAGTGTTGCTTGCACTTCAGATGGTGCCGCAGCGACACAAGAGAGCCAGGCAAGCCAACTCATAATAAAGCTGACAAATTGACCGTGACTAAAATACGAATAGAGAACAATCCCTCCTGAAAACGGAAATGTGCATGAAAGCTCAGCAAAAGAAAGCGCTATAAAAATGATGAGTGAGCCACCTATAATCCAGCTTAAAATTGCAGCTGGACCAGCAATTTCAGCCGCATAAAAGCTGCCAAAAAGCCACCCTGACCCAATCATACAACTAAGTGAGGTGCACAGTAATCCAAAAGAGCCTATAGCTTTCTTTAGTTGCATAAATATTACCTTTTTTGTATTTTAAATGTATTATAATGCTAATTTATGATTTTTCAAGTTTTTTCTGATAAAAGATTAATGGTCGATGCTTTCATTGCAAATGATAGTGCAAATATATATAGTTGCCATGATGAAAGAGTTTTTTTATGCTGGAAATAAAAGGATGTTTGCCCCTCTCTGGTGACGATTTGCCATTGGCATGGCCATTTACTGCCGTGCTGAATCCTGGCCAGTCGCTTAAGCTTTCTGGTGCAAATGGTGCAGGAAAAACATCAATATTGAACGCAGTTGCTGGAATATTACATCATCATGGAATGGTGTCATTGGACGGCGTTCCTTTTACAAGGCAAATGCGGGTCCAGGAATTCCTGATGCCCCGTGTTGATTTTCAATCGTTACGTCATTGGTATGTTTATGAGTATATTAATTTTATTGAAAGACATTCGCATTCCGCGATGTCATTTCCATGCCCATTCGATCGTAGAAAGAAAATCAACCAACTATCCAGAGGGCAAAAGCAGTTTCTTAACCTCTGTTTATTAAATGTATCCACACACAAGGTATGGTGTTTGGATGAGATTGACAATTACCTTGATGCGAATGTTTTTGATCTGTTTACCTCATTATGTCTCACTTTTCTTAGTCAGGGGGGGGTCATTATTCTAGCAAGTCATCATGACGTATCATCAATAACGACTCAGGAGTACCTAGTGGGTGATGGAGTGTTTATTGATGCATAAGTATTTTATTTCTCGATTAAGCCGTCATATCATTTTTCCTGTTCTTTCAATCATTGTATGTCTTGCTTTTTATTTCTTTGATATGCAGATAGTCTATTCCTGCTTGTCTGCGTACTATGTTATTTTGACGTTAAGAGTATTTGACATGACTCAAGTTGATATGGCGGTCTGTTCATTACTTATGCAGACAAAGTCTGATGTGGCTGTATGGTTTCTGTTTGACATGATGATTTTTGATGTGTTTAGTGCAGTGGTTCTAGCACCTATGGCCATATTTTTTTCTTTTAAGATAATCGTCTTAGCCATCCTCACATTGTCTCTGTGCTACAAGAAAATTAAATTAGTATCATTTTTATGTGTTGATTTATCACACTTGGGTTGGATTTTATGTATTAGCTTCATTATAAGTCCCGTACTTGCATTAGTGTATTTGTCATATGGACAGTTTTGGTTAACCATTTTTATTTCGGGGTATGTATTAATACTCTATGCATTGACGCCTTGGGTTATTAAGTATCTATTCGTTCATTATCAGACAGATTGCTGACTTCTTTCGATACTCGTACAGAAAATAAATGATTTAGTCTCTAAATTGTTGAAAATCAGTGAAAGCAGTGTTACATTTCAATGCATAGGCGCGTAGCTCAGTGGTAGAGCATCACCTTGACATGGTGGGGGTCGGTGGTTCGATCCCACTCGTGCCTAGTGTAAAAGCAGTAGGAGAAACTAGTAAATGACACATTATGAGTAATAGACATGCAGTTGCGACTGGGAAAGACGGTCATATCAACCCAGCGGCTGCTGATTTAATTAAATCGAAAGACAAGAAACTGTATAAAAAAGCAATCGCCATTAAGATTGATGGGAATGTTTGCGATTTAAGCACCCAGGTCACTCAAGATCAAGTTTTTGATGTTATAACTCGTGATGATTCTGAGGCTCTGGATATCATTAGGCACTCAACAGCTCACCTGCTAGCTCATGCTGTTAAACAATTATATCCAAGCGCTCAAGTGACGATTGGTCCTGTGATTGAGAATGGCTTTTATTATGATTTCTTCTATCCGGAAGGGTTTAATGACGATGATTTAAAAAAGATCGACAAACAAATGCGACGCTTAATTAAGCAAGGCATCAAGCTTCGCAGAAAGACGCTTTCCCGTCATGAAGCTATTGTGTTCTTTCGTGAGATGGGAGAAGAGTACAAAGCAAAAATAATCGAAGATATTCCAGAAAATCAGACCTTGTCACTCTATGAGCAGTCTGATTTTGTTGATCTATGTCGCGGACCACATGTCCCATCTACAGCACATCTTGGGTCATTCAAGCTGACTAAGTTAGCAGGTGCTTACTGGCGTGGTGATTCTAACAATGTGATGCTGCAGAGAATTTATGGCACAGCCTGGCTTAGTGATACGCAGCTGACTGACTATCTTGAAAAATTGAAAGAAATGGAGAAAAGAGACCACAGGAAGTTGGCAAAGACTATGAATTTGTGGCATATACAGCCTGAGGCGCCAGGCATGATTTTTTGGCATGCAAATGGTTGGTTTGTTTATCAACAGATGTTGATGCTTATGCGCCGAGTTTATCATCTAACAGGCTTTAATGAAGTACACACACCACAGATTGTTTCAAGTAAACTTTGGGAGAAGTCAGGTCATTGGGATAAATTCTCTGAAGATATGTTTACACTTGAATCTGAAAAAGATGTCTTTGCTATTAAGCCTATGAACTGCCCATGCCATATTCAAATTTATAATCAGCATCTTCATAGTTATAAAGAGTTGCCGATACGAATAGGTGAATTTGGCTGCTGTCATCGTAATGAAGATTCAGGTGCTTTATCAGGCCTGATGCGTTTACGTCAGTTTGTTCAGGATGATGGCCATATTCTTTGCTCTCCTGAGCAGATAGCTCAAGAGGTCAATAATTTTATTGATATCGCTTATAAAATATACGCGTCATTTGGTTTTAGTGATATTATCCTAGCGTTGTCAACGCGTCCTGAAAAGTATGTGGGTAGTATTGAAAGTTGGGATCATGCAGAAAAGGTGCTTGAGGACATACTTAATGGCACAGGCCGTCAATGGACCTTGCAAGAGAATGAGGGGGCTTTTTATGGTCCTAAAATTGAATTTTCTCTTCGTGATTGTATGGGGCGTATCTGGCAATGTGGTACTGTGCAGCTCGATTTTTCAATGCCAGAACGCCTAGGCGCAATATATATTGACTCAGACGGGCAAAGACAGACCCCCGTGATGATTCACAGAGCTATACTCGGTTCAGTAGAGAGGTTTATGGGTATTTTGCTTGAAAATACATACGGCCATTTGCCGCTATGGCTTATGCCAAAACAAGTTGTTATTATTCCAGTCAATGATACTTTGCTTGATTACTGTGAGAGTATTAAAAGAAAATTGGCTGAAGTGGGTTTAAGAGTTGAAATTGATTATCGAAATGAAAAAGTCGGTTACAAAATAAGGCAATCAAGCATTGAGAAAACTCCCTATATGCTTGTAATAGGCGAGAAAGAGCTTGAGAAGAAATCAATAACATATCGTTGCAAAGGTGTTGTAGAAACTACTACGTTAGCTGAATTTACGGCAATGCTTGTTGAGAAATCGACGATTCCAGACATTAAATAGAGAGGTATAACCATCAATAAATTAGATTTGAGAACTAATCAATCAATAAGCTCTGCTGAGGTGAGAGTTATTGATGCAAAGGGTGAAAACGTAGGTGTATTAAAAACAACTCAGGCATTGAAGCTTGCTGAGCAGGCAGGTCTGGATTTGGTTGAGGTTTCTCCCCAAGCCACTCCGCCTGTTTGTAAGATTTTGAATTACGGTCACTTGCGGTATGAACGCAATCGCCAAAATAAAAAGCAGCCAAGAGTTAAAGTGCTCAAAGAAGTTAAGTTCAGGCCTGTAACTGACGTAGGCGATTACAAAGTTAAGTGTCGGAAGATACTTTCATTTCTTGAGATGGGTCATAAAGTCAAAGTGGTGATATTTTTTAAAAGGCGAAGGGAAATGGCGCACAGTGACTTAAGTGACAGCTTAGTACAAAGGTTGATAGAAGATATTTCCGAGCATGGTCAGCTCGATCAGCAAGCGAAGTCTGAAGGTCGTCAAATTAGTATGCTTTTTTCCCCAAAGCAAAAAACTGTATAGTCAAAACGCCCCTTTTCAAGGGAAGTATAGAGTGATACTGCAGTGTGATATTATTATGTAGCTCTTGACATCACTGTGATTTATGTCAGAATGCAGCAAAGTGTAGCAAGATTAGGTAAGAAATATGGCTCAAGTAAAGCTAAAAACCCGTAAGAGTGCAGCTAAGCGTTTTAAAGTCAAAGGCGATTCAATTAAACGTGGCACGAGTAATCGTCGCCATCTATTAACTGGCAAGACCCCAAAGCTTAAGAGGCAGCTACGCACACCTTCAAGTGTCGTATCATCCTCTGACGTAAAACGTGTCAAAAAGATGCTGAACTCAGCGTAAAAGGAGTAAAAAATGTCTAGAATAAAGCGTAGCGTAACAGCAAGAAAGAAGCATAAGAAGATTCTTGCGCAAGCAAAAGGCTATTATGGAGCCAGAAGCCGAGTATACCGTGTTGCTAAACAGGCTGTTATTAAAGCAGGGCAGTATGCCTACCGTGATCGCCGTGTGCATAAAAGAAACATGCGTTCGCTATGGATTGTAAGAATTAATGCTGCAGTACGTCAGTACGGCATGAGCTATAGTGTTTTTATGCGTCAGCTAAAAGATTGTGATATCGAATTAGACAGAAAAGTTTTAGCAGAAATGGCTGCTGTAAATCCAGCTGCCTTTAAAACATTAGTAGATAAAGTTAACAAAGCAGCCTGAGTATGACTGATACTCTTGCGCAGGTGCAACTTCAGTTACAGGGTGCGCAAACAGCACATGATATTGATCAGATCAAATCGCAATACTTGGGTAAAAGTGGGTCACTTAATTCAGAGTTGAAGACTCTCAAGGATCTTGATGAACAAGATCGCAGAGAAGTTGGCAAGAAGCTAAATTTATTGAAGAAAAAAATTATTGAACTAGTGGCTCAGGCACACGAGAACATGAAAGAGTCTCGTGCGAAGGTTGTGCTTGCTCAAGCGGACGATGTCACAGTAAAAGCACGAGTACTGTCTCAAGGTGGCCGACACCCGATATCTCTTGCAAGAGAACACCTCATTCAATTTATGCAAAAGCATGCCTTTAGATGTGTTGAAGGTCCTGAGATTGAGTCAGAGTATTATAATTTTGATTGCTTAAATGTCCCTCATCATCACCCAGCTAGGCAAGACCATGACACCTTTTATCTCAGAAATACTGAATACCTTTTACGGACTCATACATCCCCAGTTCAAATAAGAGTTCTAGAGAAAGGTAATTTGCCACTGAGGATTTGTTCGACAGGCCGTGTTTATCGTTCTGATTTTGATGCAACACATACACCTATGTTCCATCAGATGGAGGCATTGGTTATTGACCAGAAATCGAATTTTTCACACTTAAAATATATCATTCACAAAATGTTAAACGATTTTTTTTCTGAAGAATTGACCGTCCGTTTTCGTCCAGCATATTTTCCCTTTACAGAGCCTTCAGCAGAAGTTGATATTAAGAAAGGCGGTCAGTGGTTAGAGGTTCTTGGATGCGGGATGGTTCATCCTGATGTACTTGATAGACTGAACATAGACTCTAAAAAATACCAAGGATATGCCTTCGGATGTGGAATAGACAGATTGGCCATGATCAAATATGATTTGCCTGATTTACGTGCCCTTTTTGAAAATGAACTCGGGTTGCTTAGTCAATTTAGACAGGTGATTCCATGATAGTGCGATTTCCATATGAATGGTTTAGAGCAAAAATGCCATTGTGTCCCGATCCTGCTATTTTCGCTGAGAAAATGACACAAATAGGGCATGAATGTGTGATCATCGATGGATGGACTGTTGATAAGCGAGTAGTTGTAGGTGCTGTCATATCAGTCGATCCTCACGAAAATGCTGAAAAGCTCAAAGTCTGCCGTGTTGATGTTGGAGCCGATGAGCTGCTACAGATTGTATGTGGTTGTCCTACTGTGTCAGCTGGCATGAATGTTCCAGTTGCAACAGTGGGATCACATTTGCCCCGTCTAAAAATAAAAAAATCTAAGTTACGTGGTGTATTGTCACAAGGGATGCTGTGTTCAGCTGAAGATATAGGCTTGACTGACACAAGCACAGGGCTTTTAGTATTGCCAGAAAACCTTCAAGTGGGAGGCCCTCTTGTAGAGAACTATTATGCTACAACACCTATACTCGAGTTCGATATTACTCCAAATAGAAGTGACTGTGTATCAGTGGCAGGTCTTATTAGGGATTATCAGTCTTGTTACACTGGCACCAACTATCAGAATGATTTGTGCGAATTGCCCGGTGACATTAAATCATCCAGTGGTTGTCAAATTAGGTCAGTCCATGCATTGTCATTTTATCGTGCAGATATAAAGGTTCTCTCAAACTCATGTCCTAAAATAGTTATTCAACGACTGGCCTTATCAGGGATTCAACCCATCCATCCTGTGGTGGACATACTGAATTATGTCATGTGCGAGCTAGGCCAGCCAATGCACGCATATGATTCTCGCAGTATTGAGGGTGACTTGATAGTCTCAGACAATTTCAAAGGATCATTAGAGTTATTGGATGGGACAACGGCAAAGTTGCAAGAAGGTGATTGTTGCATAGTAGACGAAAATGGTAATCCTCATTCTATTGCAGGTGTGATGGGCGCAGAGCGTTCAAAGGTCACATCGAGCACGGAGCTATGTACACTAGAATCTTGTTTCTTTTCTCCAAAAACAATAGCTAAAACAAATCGCAGGGTTAGAAAGTCCTCTGATGCATCAATGCGTTTTGAGCGTGGGGTTGATTATAAATTATCAGGTCAAGCGCTCGCCTATGCCATATCACTGATGCAAGAACACGGTGTTGCACAGTTAATAGCGTGGTCATATTCAAGTGGTACTCAAGTGCAAGAGAGTTGTATTGATTTTGATTTAGATGATGTTAAAAGAATACTTGGTGTTGATATTGAGTACGAATTTATCATCAATGCGCTTGAAAATCTTAGCTGCAATTTAACTAGACACAATAATCGTGTAAAAGTATGTCCCCCTAGTTACAGATTTGATATTAAAAGTTCTGTTGATTTAGTAGAAGAAGTCATCAGGATTTATGGGTACAACAGCATTCTTGAAATACCAGAATATCTCGATAGCAGCATGATCAATCTACATGAACGTGATAGCACTGAGATGATAAATAATCATTTGGCCTCTTGTGGGTTTCATGAAGTAATAACTTATAGTTTTACATGTCAAGCAGATAAAGAGAGATTTTTAATCAAATCAGACTCGCTGGAATTAGTTAATCCTATCTCACAGAATATGAGTCTTATGCGCACGACGTTAGTAAGTAATTTATATAATGTGGCTGAGAGAAATATGAGGTTGCGTGAACAGTCTGTACGAATTTTTGAAAGAGCCAGTATCTATGATATTGAGTGTAGTCAATCAGATGTGCTTGCTATAATGACGGTTGGTTTAGCTTCACCAACGGCTTACTTATCAGACGACAGAAGTCTCGATTATTATGATCTGCAGAACCAGATCATCAAGTTGTTGTCAATGATGGGCCTAGATTGCATTGAATTTCGTCAAAATAGTAAAATTGAATACAGTGAAAGTCAAACTTCTGCGCAGATTTATACATCATCAGAGCTAATTGGGCATATCTCACGATTGAAGCCGTGTTTTGATATTAATGACTGTGCAGTCATATATGCTGAAATCAATATACAGAAAATAAAAAAGCATCTAAGCAATATGTCCTATAAACATTATTCAAATCAGCCGACAATAACGAGAGACATAACCTGGTTATTGCCTCAGAACATAAATGCTGGTGCGATAATTAACGAGATTGAGAAAAATAATGTCAAGTACTTGAAAAAGGTTGAGATCTTTGATATATATCATACTAAGAAGTTCGATGTTGATAGAAGTGTGTCTACTAGACTAACATTTCAGTCAATGACAGGATCTTTGCAAGAAAAGCACATAGATAAGTCAATAGCCTTGATTATCAATGATGTATGTCAAACACTTAAATTACCGAGGGTCGGATGAGTAACACAAAAGGCACGCTAACAAAAGCGAAATTAGCTCAGATATTAGCTGATAGAGTAGGGTTTCCAAAAGTAGATAATGAAGAGATTATTAATGCTTTTTGCGATGTAACAATTTCTTCTTTAGAAAAAGGTGAAGAGGTTAAAATATCAGGCATGGGGAACTTCATACCCAATGATAAAAGTGCTCGACCTGGAAGAAACCCAATTACAGGTGAGCCAGTAACGATCACTGATAGACGTGTAGTTACCTTTAGACCTGGGAACAAGTTACGTAGTGCTATTCAGCAATCTCAAAATAAGTCAGAGAAAATTTCATCTGATGAAACTGAGTCTTAATAGTTAACAGATCAAACAGGAAGTCATTATGTCAAACATCAAAGATAAAACGCAGAAAGATCTTACAAGCATCGGTCAAGTTGCATCAATGTACAATATAGAAACCTATATTATTCGTTATTGGGAAAAACAGATAGATGAAATACGTCCATTAAGGGTAAACAGAAGAAGATTTTACTCAGCAAAACAAGTTCTTCTCATCGGAGAGATCAAGAAGCTGATAATTGATCAAGGTTATACACTAAAAGGGGCATGTGAGAGATTTGCGATAGCAAAACAGACTGAACAAGCCGCTGCAAAATCGTCTGACCCGAGCTTGACATGGTTACGTCAGTTAAAGTCAAATGTAGACGAAACCATTGATGTTCTTGCTGATTAATCAGTCATACGGGGCGTAGCGCAGCCTGGTAGCGCACTTGCATGGGGCGCAAGAGGTCGCTGGTTCAAATCCAGTCGTCCCGATTTTTAGTTGAATGTAGGCATTATGATGTGATACGAAAATTTTTAGAACTAAGTTCCAGATTATTTCTTGAGTTCGCTTTTCAGTATATTAAAGTAATTATACCGATAATGGAGTCTATATCCATTACTTTTATTTTTGTATCAGGGCTCAGTTCCTTGATAGGGCGGCTTTTTTCCGGCCTGTTGATCTTTACAATTGTATTTTACGTTAATAGAGTCAATACCTCCAGACATTGCCGCAATATAAAAAAGAGGTATAGTGATGTTAAGAATAATATCGAGAAATTTATCTTTAGTTTCAGGGTAGAAGATCGCTGTAAATTACCAGATAAAGTGTCGCAGAATACTACAAATGAACAGTTTATTTACTTTGTTTTCTATATTTTTGTTGTGTGTAGTGCATGCTCTTTTTCAATTTTCACCTATCAGGCCTATTATTATGCAACGCTTATTTATCTAAAAAGCATGCCATTTTTGTGTGCGAACCAATTCATGCCATTATTCTCCTTTGCAGTCATAATTCCTGCTAGCATATTTAGTATATTTGCACATTGGAGTGATGTTTTCTCAACATTAGCTCGTATAGTTAAGGTTTCATCAGAAATACCTCCAGCTATCAGTAATGTTGGAAGCGAGCATCTTAATGTAGTTAAGACATTATTGATTGGCTTTTTTATGAGCTTGAACCTTACCTATGCAGGCAATAACTTTAAAAGCTCTCTCTCTAAGCACTTGCATTACTTGGTGTTATTTCCCAATAGCTGTTTTAGTCATACCCCAGTTATGAGTTTCTTTGTCTCAAAAGTTATGATATTAAATGAGGTGCTTAAAGGCTCTAATTTTGTATTTTTTCTCCAGGAAAAGGGGATTAGAGTTATCGATTATGACGAAGACTCTCATGAATCAAAACCACGCCATTTTTTTAATCTAGAAAAATTAGGTAAAATTATATCTGATAACACTCTTTTCATGGGGTGTTCATTAGCAGCAGCGTGTGTGAAAGGGCATAATGTTGCAAAAACAGCAGCTTCTTTTATAACATTTTCAACAACTTTTTGTGTCACTTGTAACTCTTGGGCAGATAATATTCCAAGAAAAGCTAATAATACACCCACTAAGGAAATCAATGCTTCCATTTAATATTGTTATTCCTGCACGGCTGAATTCATCACGACTTCGGCATAAACTACTCCAGATTATTGATGGAAAATCTGTTTTACATCACACATATCTTAAGGCGCAATTAGTGTCTGAGGCGAATGTTATGATTGCAGTTGATGATGAAAAGCTTTACATTCACGCACGTGAATTCACAGATGATGTATTTATGACGCCAAAGTCATGCACAACTGGAACTGATAGAATAGCATGTCTAATCAATGAATATGGATTTAATGACTATATTACAGTGAATTGGCAGGCTGATGAACCGTGTATTGATCCGAATATCGTGCGTGAGCTCGTGAATATATTACATCAATCAGGCTCATCAGTTGCTACATTATCAACTGAATTTAAATCGCATGATGCATGGTTATCACAGAACAATATCAAAATTGTGACGGATAAGTTTAATCATGCATTGTATTTTAGTCGTGCTCCTATTCCAAGCGATCAGCAAGAGGAATGGAGTCAACTAAGATCAACTGCCGCGCATCATATAGGTGTCTACGCTTTTAAGAACGAATTTTGGCAGCAATTTAGTGAATTTAGTTTGTCTAAATACCAGGCCTTGGAGAGTTTAGAACAATTGAGGTGGCTATTTAATGGAATTAAAATATATGTTCATAAGGTTCCTCATTACGATTCAATTGGTATTGATACATTTGATGATTTACAAGAATTTAAAAATCGTATATTAGGTGTTGTCAAATGAAAAGAATTTTGCTTGTTTGCATGTTAAGCATCAATTTTCTTTATGCACAGGAATGTCCTGTGGATATTTTCCAATTGCATGTTGATCCGAATGCAAGTTATACGATTACAAGGCATAATAATCACCTGACATATAAATCGCGCATAAAATCTTTTTCAGTGACTAAGCAAGTCACGAAAAGTTTTTCTGAACTTGAGATGGTGCAACAGCAAAATGGTATCGTTCAAGCAAGATGGTTGCTTAAGCCTGACATAGATTATCAGGTTGTCAAGCCTAGACAGCTCACAGCTGATACAGTGATCAAGTTTTATCATAAATCATGTCTTCCGCTCAAAAGAGTGACGGTTGTCCTTGACGCTGGTCACGGGGGCAAAGATTCTGGTGCCATTAATAAGCAGCTGGGTGTTTATGAAAAAAACATAACCCTTAATTTGACAAAAATGATAGCTAGAAAGATCAGCAAAAACAAACATATTAATGTTGTTTTAACACGAGATAGGGATGTATTTCTGCCGTTACGCGAACGCATTGATATTGCAAGAAAGAATCATGCTGATTTATTTATCTCGATTCACGCAGATGCATTTATAGATAGCAAGGCCAAAGGTGCTTCTGTTTTTACACTATCACCTAATGGCGCTCAATCGAGTGCGAACAAACATCTTGCTAGTCAAGAAAAAAATATGTCAATGCTGACATTCGATTCAATAATGAATGAAAATAGGCAGTTGCATGGAATACTCTTTGATATGCAAATGACTGATAACATAGTTAAAAGTTTATCCATTGGCAATAGGCTGATAAAATCAATGAAAAAGCACACAACCCTCCATAGCAACAAAGTTGATCAAGCAGCATTTTTAGTTCTGACTAATCCGTTTGTTCCATCAGTTTTAATAGAGTCAGGATTCTTAACAAATAGAGTAGACGCTGCCAGACTAACATCTCAACAGTATCTCGATAAATTAGCAGGCTATATTAGTGGGTCGGTAGTTGAGCATTTTACGCCTGATTATCATACATATTCAGTGAAAAGCGGTGATACTTTGACAAAGATCGCTGCCCACAATAAGAGAAGTGTAGATGATTTACTACGTATCAATCACTTAAAAACAAGTCGATTGGTGGTGGGTCAACAGCTTATTATTAAGTGAGGTAGTTTATGCAAATTAAAGTGATGTCACAGCAATTGGCTAATCAAATTGCTGCTGGAGAGGTAGTTGAAAGGCCTGCTTCAGTGATTAAGGAGCTCATTGAGAATAGTATTGATGCACAAGCTGACTATATAAAAATCTTTGTTGAAAAAGCTGGCAGTCAGTACATTAAGATTATAGATAATGGTCATGGCATGTCTAGGGACTCTCTTAAACTGGCAATTAAAAGACATGCAACAAGCAAAGTATCATGTATTGATGATCTTTATGCAATCAATACAATGGGTTTCAGGGGAGAGGCCTTAGCTAGTATTACTTCAGTTGCGCGGGTGAAAATGGCCTCTAGAACAGAAGGAGAAGATCTTGGTTGGTCATTGCAAATAGATGGCGGTGCTCATACACGTGATCCTGAGCAGCTGCAGATGGCTCAAGGGACCTCTGTCGAAGTTATGGACCTTTTCTTTAATACGCCAGCACGAAAACGATTCATGAGACGAGAGGCTACTGAGATAACACATATTGATGAGACCATACGCAAGTTAGTGTGTGCTCACCCTAGCATTGCATTTGAATACACTAAAAACGGCAAAGCAAGTAAAAAGTATCCAGCTGTTGTTTCAAAAAGTCAGCAAAATGATAGATTAAAGGTGATATTTGGGGAACAGGTCAGCTCTCAAATGCATTATTTTAAGAATGAAGCACAAGGCATGGCTGTTTATGGATACCTTGGGTCACCTTCCTGCACACGTGCACTGGCTGATTGTCAGTATTTTATTGTCAATGGGCGTGCTATCAAAGACTCGATGCTGTCTCATGCCGTTAAACGCGCCTACAGTGGCTTAACGTATCAGGAAAGACATCCGGTGTGTCTTATTAACATCACAATCGATCCCAACCGCATTGATGTGAACGTGCATCCGACTAAGGAGCGTATTAAGTTTGAGCAAGTACAACTTGTGACGGACTTTGTTGCCAAGTCAATCAAAAACGAGCTAAGTCAATTTTCTAGGCCAATTACTTCTGTTCAAAACGTTGGTTCTGCTGAGATTCCCTCTAAACTTGGATCGCCTGAACAATCAACATTCTCAATTGAGAAGATACTTTCTGAAATGAATAATCGTCCTTCCCGATCAGATAAAAGGCCATCTTATCCACATATGAGTTCATTTAGCCATGTGGCGGCCGTGAACACAGAGGATGCGAATACACAAATTTCTGATCAAGAACAGATAGTAGAGTCCGTCGCTGACATCAAGCATAACTATATTCCACAGTCAATAGGCAAAGCGCTTTGTCAACTTTATGGGATTTATGTTATTGCGCTTTCAGAACATGGGCTGGTTGTTGTCGATATGCATGCGGCTCATGAGCGCATAATTCTTGAAAAGATGAAGGAGTCTCTTTTAGATCACAAGCAAGTGACCTGCCAAGAGCTATTGTTGCCCCAGCCGATAGATATAGTTCCAGCCGACCAGGAAGTTATTTCTCTCCATGAAAACCTTTTGCTTGAATTAGGCTTTGTTATTAAAATTTTATCTGAATCTAAGATTATTGTTTCAGCGATACCACAGGTTTTGTCAGCAACTAATATACCTATGATGATCGCTGACATGTGCGCTGAACTGAAGTGTTTTGATAAAACAACTCAGATTGAGACTGTCAGAGTAAAAATCCTTGCAACCCTTGCATGCCATACAGCTGTACGTGCTAACCGTCAATTAACTGTCAATGAAATGGACGGTTTGTTAAGGCAAATAGAAGCATGCCCACATGCGATGGTGTGTAATCATGGTCGACCAACAGTGATCACCTTTTCAGCAAATCAACTTGATAAGTTTTTTCATCGGGGCCAGTAGCTCTAAATAGGTGAAATAATTGCTGTAGTTCTGGTATTTCATTTAATATCTGCGTAGAATATCGATGAAGAGAAAACAGGTTTTTTTGAATGTTAGAACAAATCCGTACGGTTAAAATCGAAGATGAGTTAAAGAACTCATATATTGACTATGCTATGAGTGTCATTGTTGGCCGAGCACTCCCAGATGTGCGCGATGGTTTAAAGCCGGTGCAAAGACGTGTTTTATATGCGATGTATGAGTTGAATAATGAATGGAACAAACCGTATAAAAAATCAGCCCGTGTTGTGGGTGATGTTATAGGTAAATACCATCCTCATGGAGAAACAGCTGTTTATGATGCAGTTGTTCGAATGGCTCAAGATTTCTCTCTTCGATATGTTCTCATTGACGGCCAAGGAAACTTTGGTTCTGTTGATGGTGACTCAGCTGCGGCAATGCGTTATACCGAAATCCGTATGGCCAAGATCACACATAAAATTTTAGTCGATCTAGACAAAGACACAGTTGACTTTGTTCCAAATTACGATAATACAGAGTTTGCACCGAGTATTATGCCAACACGCATACCCAATCTATTAGTGAATGGAACGACAGGGATTGCAGTCGGCATGGCAACCAATATACCACCGCATCACCTCGGCAGTATTATGCAGGCATGTATTTCTTTAGTAGAGAACCCTGAGACCTCAGATGAGGATCTAATAGCTATAGTTAAAGGCCCTGATTTCCCCACTGGAGGCACAATATGTGGCAGAAGGGGGATCATTGATGCCTATAAGACAGGACGTGGCAAAATATACTTGCGAGCTAAAGCTCATATCGAAGATAATTCAGGTAGGTCTGTCATCGTAGTGACTGAATTGCCATATGTTGTTAACAAGGCTAGGTTGCTTGAAAAAATTGCTTTTCTGGTGAGAGAAAAGAAGTTGACGGGAATTAGCACTATAAGAGATGAGTCTGATCGAGATGGGATGCGTGTTGTCATTGAATGTCACCGTAATGAAAATGCTGATGTGCTCCTCAATAAGCTCTATGTCAGTACCCAGATGCAAACTGTTTTTGGCATCAATATGGTAGCATTGGATGCGAATCAACCTAAATGCATGACACTTGCACAAATACTTAAATTATTTATTACTCACAGGCAAGATGTCGTGAGGCGTCGGACGCGCTACGAACTGCAAAAAGCACGAGAAAAAGGGCATGTTCTTGAAGGTCTTTCTGTAGCATTGGCCAATCTTGATGAGATTATTGCTTTAATTAAAGGTGCCGCAACACCGTCTCAAGCTAAAGGAAAGCTTTTAGCAAAGAAATGGTCTGTACAGACATTTAAGCTTCCTATTAAAGATGTCTCTTTGTGTCAACTTCCTGATGCTACAAATACAGGGTTGCTCGATGGTCATTTCTATCAACTCTCCGATAGACAAGCGCAATCAATACTCGACTTACGTTTACAGAAACTGACTGGAATGGAAAGAGATAAGATTTTGCATGACTATCAAATTGTGATTGATCTTATTAAAAAGCTAATTAATATTTTAACTGATTACTCAGAGTTAATGTCTATTGTTAAGCGTGAGTTCCTTGAAGTGATAGAAGAACATCAAGATGAGCGAAAAACACAAATCAGTGATGTGCCAATAGACGTTGATGAGCTAGATTTGATTCCGGAGGAGAGCCTGATGGTGACAATCAGTAATCTTGGCTACACCAAGGCTCAAGGGTTATCAGAGTATCAAGCGCAGCACAGAGGTGGGAAAGGAAAGTTATCTACAACCACTCGAGACAATGATTATATGAAATATATGACATTAGCATCCAGTCATGAGGTTTTGCTTTGCTTTACGACTCTTGGCCGTGTCTACTGGCTCAATGTATGCCATATCCCACGTTCTTCATCTCGAACAGCCAAAGGCAAGCCCATCAATAATCTTATTGGCTTGCAAGAAAATGAATCTATATCAGCTGTACTTCCTATATCACGGGAGAAAAATCAGGACGATTATTTCTTAATGGCAACCAAAAATGGCGTGATTAAGAAGATAAGTCAGATGTCATTTTCAAGACCACGAACTGCAGGGATTATAGCACTTTCAATCGATGAAAGTGATTCACTCATATCTGTCAGTCCTGTTGTTGATGGTCAGGATATTTTCTTGTTCAGTAACTCAGGGAAAGCAATACGATTCCCATCAGAAAGCGTGAGGGCGGTGGGCCGTACTGCACGTGGTGTGCGTGGCATCAAATTGAAAAAAGATCAAAAAGTCATTTCTATGATTGTTTCGAGTGATAAAGGGTCAGTTCTGACTATTTCTGAGAATGGATTTGGTAAGCAGACAGATCTGGCACATTTTCGTCGCACCTCAAGGGGGGGGCAAGGTGTTATTGCGATGCAAGACAGCAGTAGAAATGGGGTTATGAAAGGCGCTTTGCTCGTTAAGGCAGATGATGAGTTCATGGTTTTGACAGATGGCGGCTCATTAGTTCGAATAAGAGTTAATGAAATATCTCAAGTAGGACGTAATACACAAGGTGTTCGTATAATCGACTTAGGGAAACATCAGAAGGTTGCTAATATACAGCTTATAAGTGATTGCCTCATAAGCTTGGAAGACCCTATTTCTACGGATACAGCGGATGATACAGATTAGTCCAAGAGCCAATCTTGCTACAATAGCGCAATATGCTCAAATAATGGCTGACCCAAATGATGTCGTTTACAAACCGCATACGACTGACGAGGTGATTCGATTTATCTCTCAAACAAAAGAACATCTCCTTCAGATTTTGGGTCTAAGTTCGACACATCAAGTCATTTTTTTAGCTAGTGCTGCCAGAGAGTTTTATGTCGATTGTTGTCATCAGTTTAAGCGAAAGAAACGCGGGTACTTGAATACGGGGTATTGGAGCCAGCAAGCATATAACTACGCGCGCGATATCTGTGATGCGAGTCTTATTTCTTTAGATCAGGTTGATAGATTCGATATGCTCCATTTTTGTGAGTGTGAGACTATTGCGGGCAAGACCTATGAACATCTCTATGGCCAGCTTAAAACTGATGCATTGATTGCAGTGGATGCAACTGGATCTTTATTGGCAAGTGACGTAGACAGATCACGTGCAGATGTATTATTTGCCTCTTCTGGGAAGCATTTTTCTTTGCCTGGGATGACTATTTGTTGTTTGAGCAAGCATGCCATGAGCCAGCTTGCCGATACACGATTTACGCTGGCTCGGTACTGTGATGGAAGGTTTCCAGTCACACCGCCTCTTCTTCAGATTAGACTCCTTGCATTGCATTTATCAGAGCATTTTAACAACGGTTCTAGGCAGCATTTTGTTACACTCAAAAAAATTGCAGCTTTATTATATTCGTATATTGACTCCTCAGCTAATTTCACTGCACTGGTTAGTCAGCAAATGCGCAGTGATGTTACACTAGTCTTTAAGTGTCAAAGCCAATCAATGCACCAAAAAATGATCGCTTTGTACCCTGGCTTAAAAAATCATTCATCTTGCCCAAACACCTTGCGTATTTCTGTCACGAACTTTGATTCAGTAGAAAACGCACAATTGTTCATAGATCAGATCGAACATACTTTAGGAGCATGTGAATGCTAATCACTATTGATGGTTTATCTGGAACAGGGAAGAGTTGGCTGGGTTGGCATATAGCACAACATCTGCAATGTAATTTTTTGAGTAGTGGTTTTATATATAGGCTCTATGCGTATAAGACTCAACAAGTCATCAGAGATCTGGATGAAAACAAGGACCCTGAAAGTCTCCTGTCATTTGAGTTTAAGAATGATGTGAGGGCGATTTATAAAGGCGCAGATGTCACTGACATGTTATTAAGCCCTCAAGTGGCGAATGAGGCTTCGCAGTTGGCATCTCAACTGCATGTAAGAACTGCATTGATTGCGTGGCAAAAAGCATACGATAGGCAGCCAGGTTTGGTTGCAGATGGACGCGATATGGGGACGGTTATTTTTCCTAAAGCAAATAAAAAGTTATTTCTAGTCGCATCAAGTTATGTGCGCGCTAAAAGACGTGAGATACAGTTGAAACATGCAAATATTAATGTTAGTATCGATGAACTTGTAGAACAAATAGAGCAACGAGATCATCGCGATCAATCAAGGGAGATATCACCCTTGGTCCCCGCTGATGATGCATTTATATTAGATATGACTCATGAAGATAAAAAGTCAGCACTGGATAAATGCCTTGCATGCATTCTATAAGCAAAAGCCATGCAGCATCGCTGCATAAATTTTAACCAACCATTTTATTATTATGTCAACTACTATGAAAACCTTTAATCAACTCCTTGAATCCCTAGATCAATTTAATGCCAGAAGTGGCTCATTAGTCATTGGGACTGTTATTAACATCGATAACGACTTCGTGACTATAGATGCGCGAATGAAGTCTGAAGCACTTGTTCCAATTGCTGAATTTAAAAATCATGATGGGGAGTTAACAGTTGAAGTCGGCTCTGAAGTAGATCTGATGGTTGAAAGTGTCGATAACGGTGTCGGTGAGACATGTCTCTCCCGTGAAAAAGCAATCCGAGTGGCTGTATGGAATACCTTGCTTAAGGCTTTTGAAGAATCCACATTTATACTTGGAAAGATAACTGATCGAGTTAAAGGAGGCTTCACTGTCGATTTGGATGGTGTGCGCGCTTTTTTGCCTGGGTCTCAAGTCGATTTAAGACCGGTAAAGGACCTGCAGTCTATTACCAATAAAGAGCTTGAATTTAAAATTGTTAAGGTAGATAAGAAACGGAATAATGTAGTGGTTTCAAGACGCGCAGTTATAGAAAGTGAATCGAATGAAGAACGTGATCAATTATTGGAAACGTTACATGAAGGTCAAGAAATTACAGGGGTTGTTAAGAATTTAACTGACTACGGTGCATTTATTGATTTAGGTGGTATAGATGGGTTATTGCATATCACTGATATGAACTGGAAACGTCTAAAGCATCCCAGTGAGATGATTCATGTTGGTGAGGAAATTAAAGTCAAAGTACTTTCATATGACCGTGAAAAGAAACGTGTATCTCTTGGTCTCAAGCAACTTCAAGGTGATCCTTGGTATGATGTTATAAATGAGCACCCTGTAGGCTCACGCGTCTTTGGTCGCGTCAGTAATATTACTGAATACGGTTGCTTTGTTGAAATTTCTAATGGCGTAGAAGGGCTAGTCCATCAGTCTGAAATGGACTGGACAAATAAAAACGTTAATCCAAATAAGTTAGTGGAGCCTGACCAAGAAATTGAAGTTATGATACTTGATATTGATGACAGCAGAAGACGTATATCTCTCGGTATTAAGCAATGTAAGCCTAATCCATGGAAAGAATACGAAACCAATCATGAGATTGGCCATAAGTTATCTGGAACTATTCGTTCAATTACAGACTTTGGTGTCTTTATAGGGTTAGAAGGCAATATAGATGGCTTGGTTCATTTAAGTGATTTGTCATGGACTATGCCTCCTGAAGATGTGCTGCGCACGTTTAAGAAAGGGCAGGAACTAGAAGCTGTTATATTGGGTGTTGATGCAGAAAGAGAGCGTATATCTCTTGGAATCAAACAATTATCTGATGATCCATTTGAAGTATTTATTAGTGATTACCCTAAAGGCTCATCAGTAAAAGGAACTGTGCGTGAGTTCGATAGTAAGCGTATTCTCGTCGATTTACCAATGAATTTAGTGGGTCAAATAAAACGATCTGAGTTTGATGATCTCGAGGTCGGTCAAGAGATTTCATCTTTTATTGTTTCATCTGAACGGAAGAATTATATGGTAATTCTATCTACAGTTGCAGGCAGTAAAGATACTGGAGGCTCTGGTTCTTCACAAAGTGGAGTGAGAGCAACAACAACTCTCGGTGACCTTATGAAAGGCCACATAGGTGAAGAAAGTAACGACAAATAATCTGCATTAAATTAGAAATTTATGTGCAGTTTAGCTGATTAGTGTTTATGAAAAAGACTCGATTTGTCATACACGGATATGGATTTATGGGCAAAGCATTTGCAAAAATGCTTTGCTTGCAGCATGAAGTTGTCATAAATCCTACATCGCGTGACGTTGTCGATAATGGCTTTCAAACTCTTGATGCCATTCATGATGATGACGTCCATGTGATGTCAGTTAGCTCCCATGGTCTTGCTTGGTTTATTAAGCAGCTGCATGGTTATAAAAATCTCAATATTCTTATGCTTACTAAGGGTCTTCATCTCACATCTGAAAAGAAAATTATCACACTAACAGAATATCTCTCTCAGCATTTACACACAGCTAATATAGCGTGTATCACAGGTCCGTGTTTAGCAAGTGATTTGCTTCAAGGAAAGTCTATTGCTGTTAATTTATCAGGGACTCAGTGGGTGGGTCGACTTGCTAAGCTGCTGCAGACACCAACCTATCATGTTCTTGTTAGTCATGATATGATTGGTTGTCAGTGGGTCGCAGCATTAAAAAATGTCTATGCCATGCTTTGCTCATCTGCACAAGCACACTCTATCTCATTTGGGTCTATTATTTTTCAATCTTCGCTTCTTGAGATGTCAAAATGGTTGGCTGATTTAGGTGCAGATAGCAATACTATCACTGATTTATCGGGTGTTGGTGATCTCTACGTGACTACAAATGGTGGGCGTAATGGTCGTTTTGGTCAATACTTGGGTCAGGGGCACTCACCAGAGGAGATTGTGAAGTCTCATATGTCAGGTGTGACTGTTGAGGGCTTAAATGTTATAGGTATGTTTCTAGAGTCTATTGCAGCAGGTCATATGAAACTTGAATGTTATCCATTATTCATGCAAATAACCCAATCGGTTGTTTTAAATAAGCCTCTTGAAATCAAGATGCCATACTAGTTCTTTATGTCCTATTTGAAAAAAAAATAGGTTGGCTGTTGATTGTACTCATAATGTACTCTATACTGAAAGAATCAGGTATGGAGAAAAGAGATGTTGACTGAAGCAGAGAAAAGAGCATTTAATTGCATTAAAAAATTCATCAAAGAAAACAATCAGTCTCCTACGGTTGCAGAGCTTGCATCGATGATGCATTTGCAATCCCGTGGAGTTGTGCACCGTTACTTAAAGGCATTGGTGCGTAAAGAAAAAATACGTATGGAGCCACAAAGATGGCGTAATATAGAGGTGATTGAAGAACTGGACCCTTGGGAGCTTGTAGGGTCTATTCCATTGATAGGATCTATTGCAGCAGGCTTGCCTATTGAGGCTATTGCTGAACAAGAGAGTGTTGAAGTGGCACAAATGTTTATTGGCAGTGGCCGCTATGCCTTACGTGTTAAGGGTGAATCAATGATAGACGAAGGAATATATGATGGAGACATAGTCATTTGTCAAATGTCAGACACAGCACACAATGGACAGATAGTTGTGGCATTGGTTGATAATGAACAGGCCACATTAAAGAAGATTTATTACCATGAGGATCAAACTGTTTCATTAGTTGCAGCGAACAATGCATTTGAACCACAACGTTATCAAGCCAGGCAAGTGAAGGTGCAAGGGTTGTTTATTGGTTTATTACGTATGGCCAGTTAATGGGGCAATGGCCATGGCAACGAGCTGTTGCTCTCTATGATATGAATGCCTACTTTGCTTCAGTAGAGCAAAAAGACGATCCTGCACTAAAAAATAAAGCTGTGGCAGTGACTAATGGTTGCTATGGCAGGACAGTTATTGCTTGTTCGTATGAGGCAAAGCAAGAAGGGGTCGAAACAGGGATGAGCTGGTATGATGCCACACGTCTTTGCCCTGGATTAATCCGTCGTGCTTCGCGTACAGAACGGTATCAAGAGATAAGCCGTCGTATTTTACATTGTTTGCGTGTTGCAGTGACGCCAGATATAGAAGTTTTTTCTATTGACGAGGCTTTTTTAGACATGACGGGTGTCAGTCACCGTTATCCCAATCCGGAGTCATGTGTGCGGCATATTGAGCAAGTAGTTCTGCACGCATCGGGCTTGAATGTGTCTGTGGGTCTAAGCAGCAATAAAACAATGAGTAAATACGCTGCTAAACGAAAAAGACCGAGTGGTTTAACTGTGATTGAACCTTGGTTGGTACAGAAATCACTCAGAGCAATTCCTGTCGAAAATCTATGTGGCATCGGTCCTGGACTGCAACGTTTTTTTGCACGTTATGGTGTTCGCACCTGTGATCAAATCCATCATATGCCTGTAGGTATATTACGGCAGAGGTTTGGCTATCTAGGTCAGAAATTATGGTGGATGTGCCAAGGCATTGATCATGATCCAGTGCGTGTGCAGCATAGGCCTGAAAAGACCATGGGGCATAGCAAGGTCATAGCTTCTCATCTGCAGCATAAAGAAGCTTTGATGGGCATTGCATTGCATATAA